>SLJW01000100.1 GCA_007134865.1 Paracoccaceae bacterium
CGGCGTGGGCTTTGGGGTGAGGGTCGTTCAGGCCGAAACCGGGGCGAGCAGAATCTGCCGCGTTGCAAGCCGGTCGGCTTCAGCGCGTGAATGCGTCACGAAGACAGTCGCCGGGCGCTGCTCGGCGATGACGCTTTCGGTCAGCGAGAGCATGTCCTCGACCAGGGCTTCGTCGAGTGAGACGAAAGGTTCGTCGAGTAGCAGCACATCCGGCCTCGCGGCATAGGCGCGCGCGAGTGACAGTCGGCGCTGCTGGCCGAGCGAAAGCTGGCCCGGATATAGCGCGCCCTTGCCCGCCAGCCCCACGCGTGCAAGCGCGGCCTCGGCCTGCGTGGCATCGACCCCGGTTGTCAGCCGCAGATTGTCGCGCGCCGAACGCCAGGGCATCAGCGTGGGTTCCTGAAACACCATCGCGAGGCGCCCTTCGCAGCGGAGCTGACCCGCGAAATCCGCGTCCAGCCCCGCAATGATCCGCAGCAGCGTCGATTTGCCCACACCCGAGGGGCCGAGCACGGCCAGAACCTCGCCGCGCGCGACCTGAAAAGTCAGATCGCGCAGCACTGTGGTCTCGCCAAAGCGCTTGTGAATGATGGCGACCTGCAGGCTCATGCGTCCCTCCAGCGGCGTGCGCGGCGCTCCAGCGGTTGCAGGATCAGGGTTTCGATGGCCAGCATGACCGCGATGAAGCTCAGCGCATAGACCATGACCATGGTCACATCGAACATCTGGAAATGCAGGTGGATGCGGAAGCCAATCCCCTGTCCGCGCCCGAGAAACTCGACCACCAGTACGATCTTCCAGATCAGCGACAGGCCCGAACGCGCTGTCGAAGCCAGATGCGGCGCAAGCTGCGGCAGCAGGATATGACGCAGCCGCGCCACGCGTGTCATGCCAAAAACCTGCGCCATATCGGAAAGCTGCCCGTTCAGCGCCCGTGCGCCTTCGCGCATCATCGCCGTGACTAGCGGGATCTTGTTGATCGCCACAGCCACGATGGCAGCGGTCTCGTTCAGCCCGATCCAGAGGAAGCACAGCACGATCACCACCAGTGCGGGCAGATTCAGGAAGAATACGAGCCATGGGTCCAGCCAACGGTTCACCCTTGGCATCAGGCCCATCAGAATCCCCAGCACCAGCCCCAGCGACATGGCCGCAACAAAGGCCTGCACCACCCGCCATAGGGTGATGCTCAGATGCTGCCAGAGCGCGCCCGAGGCGGCCTCTTCGACCAGGCGCGGCAGCACGATCTCGGGGCCGGGCAGGACCATCGGATCGCCCTTGCCCCAGGCGAGTGCCCACCAGAAGACCACAAGACCGAGCAGCGACAGGCCGCGCACCGCCCAGGATGGCAGCGAACGCGGTGCCCGAAGGGCACCGCGCCTGTTACTCACCGCACTTGTCTCGGTGATACTCACTTGGGGTCACGAGCCGAGCGGCACAAAGACACCCGCAGGCAATTCGGTGGCCGAGCCAACCAGATCTTCGCCCCCAAGCTCGACCATCAAGCGGAACATGACGCGGGCCGAGTCCTCGTTGATCGGCCCCTCACCGGGGATGCCCGCACGAAAGCCCGCCACAAGGGCATCGAACTGCGCTTCATCAGCAGCATTCATCATCGGGCGCAGGCGTTCCCAGTCGGCGTCAGACTCGGCCAACAGCTCCTTGGCTGCGCGCGAGGCTGTCGCGAAAGCCTCCACCAGATCGGGGTTCTCATCCACCAGCGCGGATTGGACCACATAGCCCAGCAGCGGCATGTCCGGGTCCATCCCCAGCGCCTCGGCCGCCTCGGCGACCGAGATCAGATGCCGCATCCCGGCGGCTTCCTGCCGCGCCATGAAATGCCAGAAATTGATCGCCCCGTCCAACTCGCCCGCGCGTGCGGTCTGGAAGATCAGTGGCGGTGCGCCATAGACCTGCTCGGTCTCGGCCTTCAGATCGAACCCGTGTTGCGCCATATAGGCGCGCAGGATGATCCAGCTTTTGTCATTCGGCCCGCCGGCGATGCCGATCTTGCCACCGGCCAGATCTTGCAGGCTCTGCGCCGGACTATCGGCGGGCACCATCACGCCACCCACGGCGCGGCTATAGGGCACAAAGGTGATGTCCTGACCCGCTGCCCGCTGGCGTGCGACCCAGATCCAGTCATCGACGATCACATCGACCTCGCCGCCCTGAAAGGCGATCTGGCCAGCGGCCTTGCCGGCGACCTCCTGAATCTCCAGCCGAAAGCCCTGTGCCTCATCCAGCCCGTGATGCCGAATCGTCTCAAGCTCCCATGCGACTGTACCACCGGCCTGACTGGCGATGGTCAGCACTGGCAGCTCAGCGAGTGCGGGCATGGCCGTCAGCGCAAGTGCACAGGCCGCGCGTGTCAAGGATGCGTAGAATGTCATGGTCTGTCCTCCCGAAAACCTTGGGTCAGGTTATGAGGCGCTTCGCGCGAATCCTATTCGACCAAAGGCCAAGTCCCCTCGAGACAGCCATGGCCAATAGTCGTAAGACCAATGGCCAATTTCCCGCACCTCACGGCTTCGTAATACTTGCGATCACCTTAACAGCCGCGCCTTCACCGATGTCCGGTCAAGCCCGGCCCTTTGGGAGGAGACAGCATGAACAGATTCGTCCTGGCCGCTTGCGCCGGTATCATGGCGGCACCGATGGCCGTCGCGCAGGTCACCGAGGAGGACCTCGCGAATGACCAGATGATCACCACGCAGGTGGTGACCAACGGGATGGGCCGCGACTGGCAGCGCTACAGCCCGCTTGACCAGATCAACACCGAAACCGTGCAAAACCTGTTTCCCGCCTGGAGCTTCAGCTTCGGGGGTGAGCGGCAGCGTGGCCAGCAGAGCCAGCCGCTAATCTATGACGGCGTGATGTATGTCACCGGCTCTTATAGCCGCGTGTTTGCACTGGACGTCAAGACAGGTGCGAAGCTCTGGCAGCATGACGCGCGGCTGCCCGAGGGCATCCTGCCCTGCTGCGACGTGATCAACCGTGGTGCCGCGATCTATGGCGACAACATCTATTTCGGCACGCTGGATGCACGCATCGTGGCGCTGAACCGGCATACGGGTGCTGTGGTCTGGAACCGCCGCATCGCCGATTACCGCGAGGGCTACAGCTATACCGCCGCACCGCTGATCGTGAATGGCCTTGTCATCACCGGCAATTCGGGCGGTGAATTCGGGATCGTGGGCGCGGTCGAGGCGCGGGACGCCGAGAATGGCGAGCTGGTCTGGCGTCGTCCGGTGATCGAGGGCCATATGGGCGAGCTGCATGGTGAGGAGAGCACCATGACCGGTGAGACCAATGCGACCTGGCCGGGTGACATGTGGCAAACGGGTGGCGGTGCGCCTTGGCTCGGCGGCAGCTACGACGCCGAGACCGACACGCTGATCTTCGGCACCGGCAACCCTGCACCCTGGAACAGCCACCTGCGCGAGGGCGATAACCTCTATGCCGCAAGCCGCATCGGGCTCGACCCCGCGACGGGCGAGATCAAGTGGTATTTCCAGACGACCCCCTGGGAAGGCTGGGATTATGACGGTGTGAACGAAGTCATCCCCTTCACCGATGCCGAAGGCAATGGCCGTCTGGCGACCGCTGACCGCAATGGCTTTTTCTACTTGCTGGACCGCGAAGATGGCTCATTCGTCGATGCCATGCCCTTTGTGAACGACATCTCCTGGGCGAGCGGCATCGACGAGACTGGCCGCCCGATATTCAACGATGAAAACCGCCCCGGTAACCCGGCGGACTCCGCCGATGGCGAGCGCGGCGAGGTCGTCTGGGCCGTGCCGGGCTTCCTTGGTGGCAAGAACTGGCAGCATATGGCCTATTCGCAGCGCACCGGCTGGTTCTACGTGCCCGCGAATGAATGGGGCATGGATATCTGGAACGAACCGATCACCTATCGTCAGGGTGCCGCCTATCTGGGCGCGGGCTTCACCATCAAATCGCTCTTTGAGGATCATATCGGATCCTTCAAGGCAATCGACCCCAACACGATGGAGATCAAATTCGAGGTCCACAACCGGGCGCCGCTCTGGGGTTCCGCGATGGCCACGGCTGGTGGGCTGGTGTTCTACGGCACGCCCGAAGGCTACATCAAGGCCATCAATGACGAGACTGGCGAGGTGCTCTGGCAGTTCCAGACCGGTTCGGGCGTGACTGGCCAGCCGGTGACCTGGGAAGACGAGGATGGCGTGCAATGGCTCTCGGTCGTCTCGGGCTGGGGTGGCGCGGTGCCGCTGTGGGGTGGCGAAGTCGCACAGGAAGTGGCCTATCTGAACCAGGGCGGCTCGGTTTGGACCTTCCGCATCCCGGACCAGTTGCTGGCCGCTGCCGAGTGATCTGGCCAGTATCGGCGTGAAAGACTACGGAACCCGGCCGCAAGGCCGGGTTCATCCTGTTCCAGCCCCCTGCGCCAAAAGTCGAATATGCGGATGCCTGGGCGGGCAATAGGATAGACGTCATGTGCGCGATTCTTCGTCTCTGTCTGATGTTGCTTGCTTTGCTGCTGCCGGTGCAGGCGCTCGCACAGGCACTGACTCCCGAAGAGATGCAGCGCTATGTGCCACCGCCCTTCGCGCTCGGTGAAGCGCTGAACGATCAGGGGCTCTACCGTGTGTTGAACTCGGGCGGTGATGCGGCGGGCTATGCCTTCACCACGCAGCCCTATGCGCCCCTGCCGGGCTTTGCCGGAGCGCCGATAAATGCCGTGGTCGTGCTCGACCGCGAAGGTACATTTGTCGATGTGCGGGTTGCTCATCATAACGAGCCGATTTTCATCTCGGGTATGGGAGAGCGACCGTTCCGAGAGTTTTTCGAGCAATATGCTGGCAAGTCGATCTGGTCGCCGATGTCGGTCGGCACCCCCTATGGCAGCGGGAGCAGCAGTTCGTCGCTGGTGCATCTGGACGGGGTGACCAAGGCCACCGCCTCGGTCCGGATCGCGCATGAATCGATCATGGCCGCCGCCCATTCCGTCGCGCGCGAGCATATGCAGGGCCGCATGGCCGCCGCCGCGGCGCGCCCCGATTTCGATCATGATGAAGACCTGAGCTGGGAGGACCTCGTTGCCGAGGGCCATGCCAGCCACCTCCGCGTCAGCAATGCCGAAATCAATGCCGCTTTTGAGGGCACGCGCTGGGCGCATGCCGACCCCGATGCCAGCGCCGATCCAGAGGGCGCGTATCTCGACCTCTGGTTGGTCGATGTCACACCGCCCGCGCTGGCCCGCGCCGCGCTGGAGCAGAGCACCATCGACGAGATGACCCGTTTTCGCGGTGTGGCCCCCACTGATGAATTCCTCCTGGTCATCGATGCCGGGCGGCACGGGCTGGTTGGCGATGATTTCGTGCGCAACACCTCGCCCGACCTGATCAAGGCCGAGCAGGGCGGGTTGCCCATCGCGCTGCGGGACGCTGACTTTATGGTTGATCTCGCCCCTGGGGTGCCTGAAGGGCGCGCGATGATCCTGCGCACGGATCGTCGGCTGGGTTTCAACCCGGCCGAACCCTTCACGCTGCTGGTCGACGCCGTGCGCGAGCATGGCTTCATCACACCCGAGATCGGGCGGGTGGAACTGGAGCTGGAGCACCAGACCGATGAGCGTTTCTTCATCCGCGAAGTGCCGCCGAAACCCTTGCCGCCCTGGCTCGAGGCGCTGCATAACCGCCAGACTGATCTGATCCTTCTGGCCGTGGGTCTTGGCGCGCTGGTCTGGGCGCTTGGCGCGCGGATGAACCGCTTTGCAGGTGCGCGACATTTCACCCCGGTGCGGCTTTTGATCCTTGCCGTGATGACCGGCTTTGTGGGCTTCTGGGGGCAGGGGCAGCTTTCGGTGGTTACACCGCTGGGTGTCTTGCGCACGGCTCTGGAAGGGGGCAGCTATCTCTTCCTGCTTTATGACCCGTTCTCGCTCATGGTCTGGGCTGCGGCC
>SLJW01000110.1 GCA_007134865.1 Paracoccaceae bacterium
GGCTCCAGCCCCGGATAGAGCCGGTCCACCTCTTCGAAGGCGGGGCCGGTGATCGGCAGTTCCATCAGATCGACCTCAGTGAACAGCCCCGAGCGCAGCCCGTCATGCAGATCATGGTGGTTATAGGCGATGTCATCAGCAATTGCGGCTACCTGCGCCTCGGCGCTGGCATAGCCCGAAAGCTCCAGGTCGAAGGCGGCATTGCACTCGGCCAGCGCATATGGCAGCACCTCGCCCTTCAGCGGGGCGCCTGAGGCATCGGTCACGGGGCCATTATGCTTGGCGATCCCCTCCAGCGTTTCCCAGGTCAGGTTGAGGCCGTCAAAATCGGCGTAATGGCGCTCCAGCGCGGTCACGATCCGCAGCGCCTGTGCGTTATGGTCAAAACCACCATAGGGGGCCATCAACGCCTCGAGCGCATCCTCGCCAGTATGGCCGAACGGCGGATGGCCGAGATCATGCGCCAGCGCAATCGCCTCGGCCAGATCGGTGTTCAACCCCAATGCGCCTGCCAATGTGCGCGCCACCTGCGCCACCTCGATGGAATGCGTCAGCCGCGTGCGGTAGTAATCGCCCTCATGCTCGATAAAGACCTGCGTCTTGTGTTTGAGCCGCCGGAAGGCCGAGGAGTGGATGATCCGGTCACGGTCACGCTGAAACGGCGTGCGAAACGAGCTGACCGCTTCCGGATGCAGCCGCCCGCGCGACTGCTCGGGCTGGGTCGCATAGGGTTTGAGCATCGTCTCTCCCACCATCTTGCCGAAACCTGCCTCGGAGTCTATATCAGAGCAAAGAACTCGGAAATAAGGCCCCTGCCCGATGTCCCTTTCTCTGCCCCCGCGCGTCAGCGAGCGCGCTTATCAACGTCTGGCCGAAATCGCCGAAGACAGCGGTGAGGTCAAGGCATTGCGTGTCGCTGTCGATGGCGGCGGTTGCTCGGGGTTTCAGTACGATATCCGCTTTGACGAACCGGCATCGGATGATCTGGTGCTGGAAAAGGACGGATTGAAAGTGCTGATCGACCCGGTCTCGCTGCCGTTTCTGGAAAACGCGGTGATCGATTTCTCGGATGAGCTGATCGGCGCGCGTTTCGTGATCGACAATCCCAACGCCAGTTCAAGCTGCGGCTGCGGGATCAGCTTCTCGATGTAAGAGCGTCTGCCTGTATCGCAGGCCTCACGGAAATTTATCGTCCGAGCGCGTTGGTTTTTATTGACCCGCGCTCAATAAAAACTCACTTGGGGATGGATACCCAGAGTGAGGCCGAAACGTGAAACCCGACTCCATAACTTCGAGCTACCGCCGCTGGGCGCCGATCTATGACATGACCTTCGGGCGCATCACCCATGCCGGACGGCGCCACGCGACGCAGGTGGCCAACCAGACCGGTGGTCATGTGCTCGAGGTCGGTGTGGGCACTGGGCTCGCGCTGCCATTCTACGCCCCTGAACTCGAAGTGACCGGCATCGATTTCTCCGAAGACATGCTCGAGCGCGCCCGCTCCAAGGTCGCTGAAGAAAAGCTGAGCCATGTCAAGGAATTGCGCCAGATGGATGCGCGCCAACTCGATTTCCCCGATTCGAGTTTCGACACGGTCGTGGCCATGCATCTGATCTCGGTCGTGCCCGATCCCGAGCAGGTGATGGCCGAGATGGCGCGCGTCTGTCGCCCTGGCGGGCAGATTTTGCTGGTCAATCATTTCGCCCGCGAGGAAGGCTGGCTCGCCTGGTTCGAGCGCAAATTCGCGCCGCTGGCGGACTGGATCGGCTGGCACTCGAATTTCCCGAAGGAAAAGGTGCTGGGCGTGCGTGAATTGCGAGTCGTCGAAGAGACACCGCTCACAGCGCTGGGGCTGTTCACCTTCATGAAAATGACCAAGGCCGCGTGAGAACCCAGACCCTCTGGGGGCATCGCCCAAGTGTATCAATCAACCGCAATCGGGAGTACGTGGCGCTTCAGGAGCCGCCGAGAAGAGCCGCGTTTCTGCGATAGACAGTCAGTCGGTTGATATTACCTTGAAAATTTTTGATTATGAATGTGCTTATCTCAATCATGCGCTAACTCCGCCATGCGCGCAAACCAGACTCGGTCTCGTTGCAGGCAAGGTCGCTGTAACTGGCTCAGGGCTTGCCCCATGACGGCCTGTGACCTAAACCGGGGTGGAAGCCGCAAGAGCCAGACTGCATGACCGACACCAGCGCCGCGCGCGATGACCGCGCAAAATCGAAAAACCTTGGCGCCCTGCGCGGTCTGTGGCCCTTCATGCGCCCCTATCGCGGTCTGCTGGCAATTGCCTTGCTCGCGCTGGTGACGACGGCCGCTATCACGTTGGCATTGCCGCTGGCGGTGCGTCGTGTGGTCGATGGGTTCGAGGCGCGTGAACTGGCGCTGATGAACCAGTATTTCGGCGGCGCTTTCGCGCTTGCGGCCCTGCTCGCGCTCGGCACCGGGCTGCGCTATTATTTCGTCACGCGGCTGGGCGAGCGCATCGTGGCCGATATTCGCAAGGCGCTGTTTGCCAAGGTCATCGACCGATCGCCCGCCTTCTACGAGCGTATCATGACCGGCGAGGTGCTCTCGCGGCTGACCACCGACACGACGCTGATCCAGTCTGTTATCGGCTCTTCGGTCTCGATTGCATTGCGCAATGCGCTGATGCTGATAGGGGGGCTCATCCTGTTGGGGCTGACCTCGGGCCGATTGATGGGTTTCGTGCTCCTGATGGTGCCGGTGATCATCGTGCCCATCGTGGTAATGGGGCGCAAATTGCGTCGGTTAAGCCGCGAGAATCAGGACTGGATCGCGGCCTCCTCGGGCAATGCCTCCGAGGCCCTGACCTCCGTGCAGACGGTGCAGGCCAACACGCATGAAGCCGCCTCGCGCGCGGCCTTCGACCGTGTGACCGAAACCAGTTTCGACGTGGCCAAGCGGCGTATCTTTACCCGCGCGCTGCTGACCGTGATCGTGATCTTTCTGGTTTTCGCCGGCATTCTGGGCACGCTCTGGGTCGGCGCGCGCGATGTCGCGGCTGGCGTGATGACGCCGGGCGAACTCGCGCAATTCGTGATCTATGCCGTGATCGTGGCGGGCTCGGTCGGGGCATTGTCCGAGATCTGGTCCGAGTTGCAGCGCGCGGCCGGGGCGACCGAGCGGCTGGTCGAACTGCTGCATGACGAGGATACGGTGAAGGACCCGGCCAATCCGCGCGCCCTGCCCCGGCCCACACGCGGTGAGGTGCGCTTCGATCAGGTCCGCTTCGCCTATCCCACGCGCCCCGGGCAGCAGGCGCTCGAAGGCGTCAGCCTGCGCATCGCGCCGGGCGAGACCGTGGCGCTGGTCGGCCCCTCGGGCGCGGGCAAGACGACCATCCTGCAACTGTTGATGCGCCATTACGACCCCGATGCAGGGGCCGTGCGCATCGACGGGGTCGATCTGCGCGAGATGCGACGCGACGAATTTCGGCAAGCGATTGCGCTGGTGCCACAGGACCCGGCCATCTTCGCCACTTCAGCGATGGAGAATATCCGTTTCGGGCGGCCGGGCGCCTCGGATTCTGAGGTCATTGCCGCCGCGAAAGCGGCGGCCGCCGATGAATTCCTGCGCAAGCTGCCCGATGGTTATGCCACTGAGCTTGGTGAACGCGGGGTGCTACTCTCGGGCGGGCAGAAACAGCGCGTGGCAATTGCCCGCGCGATCCTGCGCGATGCACCGATCCTGCTACTGGACGAGGCCACGAGCGCGCTCGATGCCGAATCCGAGGCCGCAGTGCAGGATGCCATGGATCACCTGTCAGATGGGCGCACGATGATCGTGATCGCCCACCGGCTCGCGACCGTGAAGCAGGCGGACCGGATCGTCGTGTTTGACGAGGGGCGGATCATCGCCACTGGCACGCATGACGAGTTGGTGGCGCAGGGCGGGCTTTATGCACGGCTGGCGCGGTTGCAATTCACCGCCGAACGGGCAGCCTGAGCGCTCAGAAATGCCTTTTGCGGATATGCCGCACCATCGCCCAGACCCCGAGCACCACAACCGGCGCCAGCACGGCCATCGCCACTGTGCGTGTGACGCCCATCGGCTCGACCAGCGGCATCACCACATAGCTTGCCAGATTGACGGCGTAATAACTGATCGCCACCACGGATAGCCCCTCGACCGTGTTCTGCAGCCGCAATTGCAGATCGGCGCGGCGGTCCATGCTTTCCAGAAGTTTCTGATTCTGGGCCGAACGCTCCACATCCACCCGCGTGCCCAGAAGCTGCCCTGCGCGCATCGCGCGCTCGGCCATCTTGGCCAGCCGCGCCTCGGTCGATTTGACGGTCCGCATGGCTGGGTCATAGCGCCGCGTCATGAATTCGCTCAAGGTCTGGCGATTGTGAAAGCGTTCCTCGCGCAGCACCTTTATCCGCTGATGCACCAGCGCCTCGTAAGCGCCCGTCGCCCCGAACCGGAACGAGCTTTCGACCATCATGTTCTCGAGTTCCGACGAGATGCGCAGCAGGTCTTCGAGCGTCTCTTCCGATCGCGAGCCGGGCTCTTTCATCTGGCGGGTGAGTTCCGAGAGTTTCTCGTCCAAGGCCCCCATCTGCGGTGACATCCCGCGCACGCGCACAAGGCCCAGCATAGAGATTGTCTTGTAGGTCTCGATCTCGCACAGCCGTTGCACGATCCGCCCCACGCGCCGCCCGCCGGTGTCGGGGCGAACGAAAACGGCCATGCGGATATGGCCGGCACGGTCAATGCGGAAATCACTCGCGATAATGGCCGATCCGTCCAGCACATAGACAGCGGCCAGTGCCTCGGGGACGAACCATTCGAACAGCTTCTCGGTGATCGCCTGCGCATCATCGGTCAGCGGCTCGATCTGGAACAGGATCGAGGTCAGCCGTTTGCCGGTCGCCGCACTCAGCCAGTCATCGGGGAAGACATCGAACGCCGCCGGGTCGAAAGCGCGCGACCCGGAGCCCTGCTCATAGGCCATGTAGGTCACGAATTCGGTATGGCTCTCCCATTTCAGGCGGTGGCGGCCGACTTCGGCAGTGTGATGGGTCGCATCGGGCGGCGGGTGGGTCGCGCCATGCCGGTCGAGCAGGTCAAGCAGATGCGCCCGATCCGCCGCGCGCGAGCGTTGCGCGGCGTTCTGTTCGGGCTTGATGGCGATGAAGGTCGCGACACTCGGCACCGGGATCTGCGCCGCGGGCCGCGCGTGCAACTCATTGACCAGGGCATAGCGGTCCGGGTGATCGGCTATCGGGGGCATGCGCGGCTTCGCCAGTTAATTTGAGGACAGGTCAGAGCATATTCTGCAACGCGGCAAAAGAAAGGGTATGTCGCGCCGCGCCCCGTGCCCTTGTATTTCTGCAACAGGCGCGGATAGCTCGAACATCTGGTGACGAAGCTGACCCTCGGCGATAGCTTCTGCACCCGCAATACTGCACAGAGCCGTACCGCCCTCCTGCCAGTGCAATGCGTGTTGCGCCGGTCACGCGCGGTTTGGCATAGTCTGAGGCATGTCAGAGACCACGCCCTCGCACGACAATACGCCCAGCCTGCGCATTCGCATCGTGTTCGGGGATGATGCCATGCTGGGGCCGGGCAAGGCCGATCTGCTCGAGGCCATCCGCGACACCGGCTCGATTGCGGCGGCCGGGCGCCGGATGGCGATGAGCTACAAGCGCGCATGGATGCTGGTGGAAGAAATGAACGCAGCCTTTCGCGCGCCGCTGGTTGCCTCCAGCCGTGGCGGGGCAAGACGGGGTGGTGCGCGGCTGACGGAAGAAGGGCAAGAGGTATTGGCGCATTACCGCGCGCTCGAGGCGATCATGGCCGAGGCCGGGGCCGGGCGGATCGGGGCGATCCGGGACATGCTGCGGGCGCATGACGAAGACTGATGCGCCGGGGCAGTACCCAGTGTTCAGGGGAAGGTTATTCCGCGCGCTCCGACCAACGCCCCTTACCCACATCTTCGGGCGCGACGGCGACTGATTTCAGGATGGCATGGCAGGTCTGGCCCGGCTCCAACCCCAGTGCCTGCACCGCGCGGCGTGTCACCCGTGCGGTCAGGCGCTCCTCCCCGACCGCCAGCACCACCCGCGCCGCGGGACCCTTGCCCGGCTGTATCTCGGCGATGGTCCCGCGCAGGATATTGAGCGCAGAGAGCCCCACGGGCGCCTCGCGCGAAAGGATGACCTCATGGCCCATGATGCGCACCCGGATACGGGCGCCCACCGGTTCGGCCACGCGCGGCAGATGCAACACCCCGGCCGCTGTCGCAAGCTCGCTCAGCCCGTCCGCATGATGCGCGTCGACACGCGCCCGCAACACCGAGGCCAGTTCGCGGACACCGACAACGCTCGCATCCGCCAGCACCTGCGCCGGAGGCCCCATCGCCGCGACCCGCCCCTCGCGCAGCGCGATCACGGTCGTGGCCAGCCGCGCCACCTCGGCAGAGGAATGGCTGACATAGAGGATCGGCACCGAGACCTCGTCGCGCAGGCGCTCGAAATAGGGCAGGATCTCGGCTTTACGGTCCTCGTCGAGCGCGGCCAGCGGCTCATCGGCCAGAATGAGCCTTGGCCCCGCCAGCAGCGCGCGGCCAATGGCCACACGCTGCTTCTCACCGCCAGATAGGGCACCGGGGCGCCGGGTCAGCAGATGCCCGATGCCCAGCAGATCCACCACCCGCTCCAGGCTTTCGCCGCGCGCAGCGCGCGGCGCGAACCAGCGGCCATAGAGCAGGTTCTGGCGCACGCTCATATGCGGAAACAGCCGCGCTTCCTGAAAGATATAGCCAAGACGGCGCTTGTGCGGCGGCAGCCAGCGCCGTGCCGCCGTATCAAACAGCACCCAGTCGCCCGCCGCAATCCTCCCCTGATCAGGACGCAAGAGCCCCGCCACGGCATTGACCAGCGTCGTCTTGCCCGAGCCGGAGGGGCCGAAAAGGACCGTGACCCCCGGTGGCGCCGTGACATCGACATCGAGCGCGAACGCCCCGAGCTGGTGCCGGACCTGCAGCGCGAGGCTCATAGCCCGCCCACCTTGCGCGCCACCCGCCGCGCCACGAATTCGGACAGCAAGAGCGCGCCCATGGCGATGATGATCGCCACGATCACCAGCCGCATCGCTGACTCCTGCCCACCCGGGACCTGCAGAAAGGCGTAGATCGCCAGCGGCATGGTCTGGGTCTGGCCGGGAATATTCGACACGAAGGTAATCGTGGCGCCGAATTCCCCGATGGCCTTGGCAAAGGCCAGAATCGCCCCGGCGATGATGCCCGGCAGGATCAGCGGCAGGGTCACGGTCAGGAACACCCAGAGGCGCGAGGCTCCCAACGTGCTCGCGGCCTGTTCGAGCTTGGGATCCACCGCCTCGATGGCGAGCCTTATCGCGCGCACCATAAGCGGAAAGGCCATCACCCCGGCGGCCACGGCCGCACCTGTCCAGCGAAAGGCGACCGTGATGCCGAACCATTGGTCCAGAAACTGGCCCAATGGCCCTTGCCGCCCCAGCAGCACCAGCAGCAGATAACCTGTCACCACTGGCGGCAGGATCAGGGGCAGATGCACCAGACCGTTCAGGATCTGCTTGCCCGGAAACTCGTATCGCGCCAGCACATGAGCCGTGACAACGCCCAGCGGCAGGCTGACCAGCGTCGCCCAGAGCGCCACCCGCGCCGAAAGCCGCACGGCTTCCCATTCCGCTGGGCCGAGCCAGCCTGTCAGAAACTCCCCCATCACTCGACCAGCTCGAACCCGTGATCGGCCCAGATGTCACGCGCGGGTTCGGAATTCAGAAAATCGAAAAACGCCTCTGCCACCGGGCTTTCGGATTGCGCGGTGATGGCGGCGGGCAGGATGATCGGCGGATGGCTTGTCTCTGGGAAAGTGCCGATGACGCTCACATTGTCCTCGACCACCGCATCGGTGGCATAGACAATGCCGAGGGGCGCCTCGCCCATCGCGACAAAGGCCAGCGCCGAGCGCACATTGTAGGATTGCACCACATGCGGTGCGACTGCCTCCCACAGCCCCAGCGCTTCGAGGGCAGCCCTGCCATAGACCCCCGATGGAACTGCATCGACCAGCGACATCGACAGCTTGCCCCCATCGAGCATCGCGAGCAGGTCAAGGCTTTCGTCCAGGGTCACCGGCTCCGCCCCTTGGCCATGCGCAATCAGCACCAACCGGGTGCCAAGGATGTCGCGCCGCGCGCCCGCGCGCAGATCGCCCGAGGCTTCGAGCGCGTCCATCCAGTCCACACTGGCCGAGATGAAGATATCCGCCGGGGCGCCGCCCTGTATCTGTCGCGCCAGTGCCGAAGTCCCGGCATAGGACATCAGGGCACGATGGCCGGTGTCGGCCTGCCAGCGTTCCGCCACAGCGTCGAGAGCATTGGTGAGCGCAGCGGCGGCGAAGACGGTGACCTGATCCGCGCTCGCGCGGAGCGGGGCCGCGAGGAGTGCCAGTGCGGTCAGGCCAGACAGGATCGTGCTGCGGGCGAAAGCCAAGATACGCCTCCCAAATATGTTTCGCCAAACATATCGCCGCAAAGAGCCCGCGCCCGCAACCCTTATTCGCAGACCGCGCTGGTCAGGCACTGTCTGGCGAGGGTTTCGGCCTCGCCAATCGCCTCCACGCGCATCACCTCGCTCAGCGCCTCCACCAGCGCCTCGGCCTGTTCATGACCCGCATCGCGGGCATTGAGCGCCCAGGCCAGCGCGCGGGTAAAGCTCTGCGCCCCACCCTGCCCGCGCGCCTGCATCAGCGCGAGATTATGCATCGCAGGCGCATGGCCGGATTGTGCAGCCTGAAAATAGAGCCCGCGCGCGAACTCCAACTCCTGCGTCACACCCCGCCCCCGCGCATAGGCCAGCGCCAGATTATGCTGCGCAGGGGCATGGCCCGCCTCGGCCGCCTGCGCAAAAGCCTTGGCCGCGCCCGCCTCGTCCCCTGCCTCCAGCCGTAGCGTGCCAAGCGCGAATGCCGCCTCGGCCACCCCCTGATCCGCCGCGCGCCCGTACCAGAGCGCCGCCCCGGTCGCATTCGCAGGCCCGCCCAGCCCCTGATCGAGCATCATCGCCAGCGCCATCTGCGCCTGTGCATCGCCCTCCTGCGCCACGGCCCGCAACCAGCGCCGCGCCTGCGCCCAGTCGCCTACCTCCAGCGCCAGATCGGCCAGCGCGCGTTGTGCCGGCAGGTGCCCCTGTTCCGCCGCTGCCGCGAAGAGCGCCCGCGCGGCCTGCGGATCGCGCTCCAGTTCCAGCACGCCGAGGTTATATTGCGACAGCACATCCCCGCGTTCGGCTAACGGCTCCCAGATCGCACGCGCGCCTTCGGTATCGCCCGCCTCCAGTGCCGCCAGACCATCAGCGGCACGCAACTGCGCGGCCACTGGCTGCGGCAGCAGCAGCACTAGCGCGAGAGCGATTCGGGCGCGCCTCATGACATCTCCATGACATGCGAAGTCGCGCAGGCTATACGCAAGTCTGATGGCGCTGTCACGCGATTGTGACAAGGCTGTGGCCTGCTTGCGCCCTCTGCATCGCTCCCCTATGCAGGGCGCCATGCAAAGCGATGAGATTGCCCGGTTTTTCACCCGCTCCGACGGTCAGTTCCTGTGCGCGCGCTGGGGGCGGCCCATCGTGCCTGTGGTCTTTGGCGTCGAGGAAGAAACACTCGCCACGCTGAAAGGCGCGATCGAGGCGGTGGTGACGCTGGCCGGTCACAAGATGGCCGAGACCGACCCCGAATTGGGCGCGAATCTGATGGTGTTCTTCTTCCGCAACTGGGGCGAGCTTCTGGAAGTGCCGGGGCTCGACCGGCTGATCGAGGGGCTGAGGCCGCTGGTGGCGCGGCTGCAAGACGCGGATGCCAACCAGTATCGGGTGTTCCGCTTCGACGAGGCCAACGCGATCAAGGCGGCCTTCGTCTTCGTGCGCATGGATGCAGACCTGCGCGACGTTCCAGCCGAGACACTGGCGCTGAGCCAGGCCGTGCAGGTGATCCTCCTGTGGTCCGACACGGCCTTTACCGACCGGTCCGCGTTGGCGGTGGCCGATGGCACCACCATCCTGCGCCCCGAGATTGGCGCATTGATCCGCGCGGCCTATGACCCGGTGCTGCCTGCGGTGGCGAGTGACCCGGCCCATGCGCTGAGACTGGCGGCGCGGATGGGAGGAGTGCAGTGACCCATTCCATCCCGATCCGCGTCTATTATGAGGATACCGACCTCGCGGGCATCGTCTATTACGCCAATTACCTGAAATTCATCGAGCGCGGGCGCAGTGAGTGGGTGCGCGCGCTGGGGCTGGATCAGGCCGCGATGAAGGCGGCGGGCGAGGGTGTCTTCGCCGTGCGCCGGGCGGTAGCCGATTACCGCGCGCCGGCGCATTTCGATGACCTTTTGGATGTGACGACCGAGTATCTCAGCCATTCCGGCGCGCGACTCATCCTGCGCCAGCAGGTGCTGCGCGGGGGCAAATGCCTGTTCGAGGCCGAGGTGACGCTGGTCTGCCTTGGCGAGACCGGCCGCCCCCAACCGCTGCCGCGCGCGCTTCTCGCGCATATCGGCGGAAACCCCCCACCTAAGCGGTAGATAAACCACAAGTATAACACGCTTGTGTTGGTAAGCCGCTTGCGTTGCGGTATGATCGCGCGCAATGCCGCCACCAAGACGCGGCCCAATGAGAGCAGGACCATGGACCCGACGACCCTGACAACGACGCAGGAGATTGACTTCTCGCTGCTGGCGCTTTTTGGGCGCGCAACTCTGACTGTGCAACTGGTGATGATCATGCTGATCGTGGCGTCCTTCTGGTCATGGGCGATCATCATCCAGAAACACCTCGTCTATCGCCGTGCCCGCGCCGAGGTTGAGGACTTTGAGGCCTCCTTCTGGTCGGGTGAGCCGCTCGATGAGCTCTATGACCAGATCGGCCCCGCGCCCGCGACCTCGCCGCAACGCGTTTTTGCCGCGGGCATGACCGAATGGCGCCGCTCGCATCGGCCCGACGGTGGTCTGATCCCGGGCGCCGTGGCGCGGATCGACCGGTCGATGGATGTGGCGATCAACAAGGAATCGCGCGACCTGACCTCGGGGCTGACCTTTCTGGCCTCGACCTCTTCTGCCGCGCCCTTCGTGGGTCTGTTCGGCACGATCTGGGGCATCAAGACCGCGTTTGAACAGATCGCACTCGCGCAATCCACCAATCTGGCCGTCATCGCCCCGGGGATCGCCGAAGCGCTGCTGTCCACGGGTCTGGGCCTGATTGCGGCCATTCCCGCGACGATTTTCTACAATAAACTGACCGAGGAATCGGATGAAATCATCTCGGGCTTCGAGGCCTTTGCCGATGAATTCAACACGATCCTGTCGCGTCAGCTGGATGCGGCCTGAATATGGGTGGAGATGTCACAAGACGAGGCGCAGAACGCGGCGCGCGTCGCCGTCGCAAGGGGCGGATGACCGATATCAACATCACGCCCGTGGTGGATGTGATGCTGGTGCTGCTGATCATCTTCATGGTAGCCGCACCGATGCTCACTGTAGGTGTGCCCGTGGAACTGCCGCGCACTTCGGCGGCCGCGCTGCCGGCCGAGCAGGAAGAGCCGCTGGCCGTGACCCTGACCGCAGATGGCAGCGTGATGATCATGACCTCGGAGGTGGAGCTATCCCAGCTCATCCCGCAACTGCGCGCGATCGCGGCCGAGCGGCGCGACAACAAGGTGTTCCTGCGCGCGGATGGCACCATTCCCTATGAGCGCGTGGTGCAGGTCATGGGGGCGCTGAATTCGGGGGGCTTCAACAATATCGGTCTGGTGACCGATCAGGGTGGGCCGCGTTTCGACGGCGCGTCCGAGTAAGCGAAGTGGGGATAGAACCAGGTAATGGGGGTGGCCCGCGATCTCTGGGGACGTATGAACACGGGACAGCGCGTCTCGGGTGTGGCACATATCGGCCTGATCGTCTGGGTCATGGTGTTTGATCTGTTTCAGGTGCCCGACTCGACGCCGCGCGTGCCGGTGACCGATGTCTCGCTGATCTCGGCGGAGGAATTCGCCGCGCTGACGTCACCGGGTAGCGCGCCACCGCCCCCGCCTGATCCGACCCCCGAGCCAGAGCCGCAACCCGAACCCGCACCGGCACCGGAGCCCGAACCCGAACCCGAGATCCGCGCGCCCGAGCCCGTCCAGCCGGAGCCTCAAGCTGCGCCACAGCCGGAACCCGAGCCCGAACCCGCGCCTGCCGCGCCCTCGACCGGGGTCGTGTTCTCGCCCCTGCCCGCCCCCGGCGCGAGTGTCCGCCCGCGTCCGCGCCCGGTGGACCGCGTGGCACCGACCCCGACCGAAGCGCCGCCCGATACTGCAGAGGTCGATATCGCCGCGACCCCAGCCACCGAGCCCGAGCCCGAGGTCGAAGCCGAGCCCGAGATCGACCTGCCCGAGCAGGTCGAGACCGCCCCACCCGAAGCAACCACCGAGATCGTGACCGAAGCGACCGAGACCGATGACAGCGCGACCGAGCGCGCGGCCATGGCCCCCGAGATCAGCCAGCGCCCGCGCACGCGCCCAGAACGCCCCAGCCCGCCCGCCGAGACCGAGCTTGCGGCGGCCCCGGCACCGGAACCCGCACCGGCACCCGCGCCGGAGCCAGCCCCTGCCCCCGAAAGCCCGCCCGCGCCAGACGCTGCGGAGGACGCCATCGCGCAGGCACTGGCCGAAGCCCTGGCTGCCAGCCCGGCCACAAGCCCGCAGCCCGGCACATCCTCGGCGCTCTCGGCCTCCGAGGCGGATTCGCTGCGCCTTGCGATCCAGCAATGCTGGAATGTCGGCGTGCTCTCGACCGATGCGCAGCAGGTCACGGTCACGGTCGGTTTCTCGATGACACCCTCGGCGCGCCACGAACAGGGCTCGATCCGCATTGTTTCGGCCTCGGGCGGGTCGGAAACCGCCGTTCAGCAGGCATTCGACGCCGCGCGCCGGGCGATTATCCGCTGCGAAGGCGACGGTTATGGCCTGCCCCCCGAGAAATATGAGGCATGGCGTGATATCGAGATTACATTCAACCCCGAAGGCATGAGGCTCAGATGACCCGGCTTTTCCTGCTCCTGTCCGTCCTGCTCGCATTTGTCGCGGCCCAGACCCCGGCCATGGCGCAACCGCTGCGACTCCAGATCACCGAAGGCGTGATCGAGCCGATGCCCTTTGCGATGCCGGCTTTCGTGCCCGAAAACAGCGCGGGCAGCCAATATAGCGAGGCGCTGGCACGGGTGGTCGCGGCCAATCTGACCAATACCGGCCTCTTCCGCGAAGTCCCGCGCGAGGCGCATATCGCGCGGGTGTCGAGTTTCGATGCCTCGGTCAGCTTCAGCGATTGGCGCGCGATCAATGTGCAGGCGCTGATCACCGGCGCGGTCGAGGTCTCGGGCAACCGCATGACAGTTAAATTCCGCCTGTTCGATGTGCTTTCGGGCCAGCAGATGGGCCAGGGCATGCAATTCGCAGGATCGACCGATAACTGGCGGCGGATGGCGCACAAGGTCTCGGATGCCGTCTATAGCCGCATCACAGGCGAAACCGGCTATTTCGACAGCCGCGTGGTCTTCATCAGCGAGAGCGGGCCGCGCGGCAACCGCACCAAGCGGCTCGCGATCATGGATCAGGATGGCGAGAATGTGCAGATGCTGACCGACGGGCGGTCGCTGGTCATCGCGCCACGCGTTTCACCTGGCGGAGATCAGGCCGTCTATACCACCTATGAAACCGGCAGCCCACGCATTGCGCTGATGAATCTCGCCAGCGGCCAGCGCCAGCTTGTCGGCGACATCCCCGGCGCCATGACCTTCTCGCCGCGCTTCTCGCCCGATGGGCGCTCGCTCGTCTTCTCGGCCGCACGCGGCGGCAATACCGATCTCTATCGGCTCGACCTCGGCTCGGGCCAGATGCAGCAACTGACCTCCTCACCCTCGATTGCGACCTCGCCCAGCTTCTCCCCCGACGGACGGTCCATCACGTTTGAGTCCGACCGTTCAGGCACATCACAGATCTATGTCATGCCCGCCACCGGGGGCGAGGCGCGGCGGATCAGTTTCGGGTCGGGCCGCTACTCCACCCCGGTCTGGTCGCCGCGCGGCGACCTCATTGCCTTTACCAAATCGCATGCCGGGCGATTCCATATCGGCGTGATGCGCACGGATGGCTCGGAAGAGCGGCTGCTCACGGCCTCGTTCCTTGACGAGGGACCGACCTGGGCGCCAAATGGCCGCGTCATCATGTTCACGCGCGAGGCACAGGGCGGTGATCCGGCGCTCTTCTCGGTGGACATCTCGGGGCGCAACCTGCGCCGCATTCCAACACCGGGGCCGGCCTCCGACCCGGCCTGGGGTCCTCTCCGCCCCTGACACAGACCCATAACAACCGAAAAACACACATCCTGAGGAACAGACACATGAGTTTGACGAGCAAATCCCTGCTGCTGGTGGCAGCCCTTGCTATCGCGGCCTGCAACAACCCGCGTCCGGGCGGCGATTTCGGCGGCGGCGGGGCGGACGGTTTCGGCGGCGGCTTCAACGATGGCAACATCCAGGCCGGAATGCTGGGTGACCCGAATGACCCCAATTCCATCGCGCATTTCCAGCAACGCATCGGCGACCGGGTGTTCTTTACCACCGACAGTTCTTCGCTGAGCGAGGAGGGCCGCGCGACGCTGAACGCGCAGGCGCGCTGGCTGACCGCGAACCCCCAATTCGCGATTGTGATCGAGGGCCATGCCGATGAGCGCGGCACGCGTGAGTATAACGTGAGCCTCGGTGAACGCCGCGCCAATGCCACGATGCAATATCTCATCTCGCAGGGCATCAGCGCCAACCGGATGCGCACTGTGAGCTACGGCAAGGAACGCCCGGTCGAGGCCTGCCCCGAGCAACGCTGCTGGGATGTCAACCGCCGCGCGGTGACGGTCGTCTCGGGTGGGCGGACGAGCTGATGCGGAAGCTGCGCGCGGCCCTTCTTGGTGCGGCCCTGCTGGCCGCGCCTGCGGCGCAGGCCGAAACAGTGGCCGAGTTGCGCTCGGAACTTTCGGCGCTGAGTAATGTGGTGGCAGAGCTTGCACGGGAATTGTCCTCGGGCGAGGCCGCGAGCCAACCGGGCTTCGATGGCAGCCTGATCGACCGGGTCGAGCGCATCCGCGAGGAACTTGCGCGGCTGACAGGGCGCACCGAGGAACTGGAATTCCGCATCCGCCGTGCCATCGACGAGGCCAGCAACCGGCTGGGCGATCTGGAATTTCGCCTGACCGAGCTTGAAGGTGGCGATACCTCGGCCCTGCCCCCGCCGCGCCCGCTGGGCGGCGAGAGCCCTGACACAGAGGCCACCCCCGAACTCGCTGCTGGCGAGCGTGCGGCCTTTGACGCGGCCCGCGCGATGATGGATGAGGGCGATCATGAGGGTGCCGCGCAGGCGCTGCAGCAATTTCTCGAATTCTATCCCGGCAGCCCGCTGGGGGGTGAGGCGAGCCTGCTGCTCGGGGCCGCGCACCGGGCACGCGGGGCCGAGGCGGACGCGGCGCGCACCTATCTCAACCTCTATCTGGCCGACCCCGAAGGCAGCGATGCGCCCCCTGCCCTGTTGGCGCTGGGCGACAGTCTCGCCCGGCTTGAGCAACGTGAGGAAGCCTGCGTGATGTTCGATGAATTGCGCACACGCTTCCCTGCCAGCGATGAAGCACGCGAGGCCGAGGAGGCCCGCGCGCGTATTGCCTGCCCATGAGCCTCGCGGCCCGCTTTGCCTCGGTCTTGGCAGGGTTTCGCCCTGTCAAGGCCGAGGCAGGGCTGGGTCTGGCGGTCTCGGGCGGCAGCGACTCGACCGCGCTGATGCATCTGGCTGCCGATTGGGCGCAGGGGCGTGCGTTGAGGGTTGCGACAATCGACCATGGGCTGCGCCCGGAATCCGGGGAGGAAGCCCTTTCGGTGGCGCGCGCTGCGCGCGCGCTTGGCTTGCCGCACCGGGTCTTGCCGTGGCAGGGCTGGGATGGGCGTGGCAATCTGCAGGAAGCGGCGCGCTGCGCGCGCCGAAAGCTGCTTGCGGACTGGGCGCGCGCTGAGGGGCTTGGCGCGGTGCTGCTGGGACATACGCAGGATGATCAGGCCGAGACCGTGCTGATGCGGCTCGCGCGCGGCTCGGGCGTGGACGGGCTGGCGGGAATGGCCGCGCAATCCGAAGCGCATGGTGTGCTGTGGCTCCGCCCGCTCTTGGGTTTCACACGCGCCGAATTGCGCGGCTGGTTGCGCGCGCGGGGGCTGCATTGGGTCGAAGACCCAAGCAATGACGACCCCGGTTTCGACCGGATCAAGGCGCGCCAGATGCTGGCGCATCTGGACGCGCTGGGCCTGACCCGCGCGCGGCTGGCCCGGACCGCCGCGCATATGCAGGATGCACGCGCCGTGCTGGAGACCGCCGCCGATCAGGCGGCAGCGCAGATCATGCGCCGCGAGCATGGCGATATTGTCTTTGAGGCCCCGGTTTTCGACGCGCTGCCAGCAGAAACGCGACACAGGTTGGCGGCTCGCGCCCTTTGCGAGATCGCCGGGAGCACCTATCGGCCGCGCCTGAAGGCGCTTCAGGCAGCGCTGGATGCGCCAGTTACCTCGCTGCATGGTTGCCTGCTCACCCGCAACGCGCAGGAATTGCGCATCACCCGAGAAGCGAACGCCGTTGCGGGGCAGAGCGCGCCTGTCGGCGCGCTCTGGGACCGCCGCTGGACGATACTTCCCCCTGCTGGGCACCCGACCGAGGGGTTGCATGTTGCTGCCTTGGGCGCAGGGGGCCTGGCCCATTGCCTCGATCGCAGCGCCTGGCACCTGCCACGTCGATCGCTGGAAGCGAGCCCTGCCGTCTGGGCCAAGACGCGGCTGATTGCCGCGCCACTGGCCGGATTTGCACCGGAATGGCAGGCGCTTCACCATCTTTCTGTCCCTGTGGCAGAGCCCGACAGTGCATTCGGATTGAATACCCGCCCATAATGGCTATTTATGAGCTAAGATTGTCAGGCGCTACCCCGCGCCCGACAAGACCGAACAGAGGAGACCTTCGTGGGTAACGCACGGAATTTCGCTTTCTGGATCGTGCTGTTCCTGTTGATGATCATGTTGTTCAACATGTTCAGCACAGGACAATCGACCAGCTCAGCACGCAGTGTGACTTATTCGGAGTTCATTACGCGTGTGGACAACAATCAGGTCAGCCGGGTCACCATTGATGGTGAGCGTATCATCTTCGTCGGCAGTGACGGGCAGCAATATACCACAGTCCGCCCTGATGACACCGGCCTGACCGAACGGCTGCTGGCTGCCGAAGTGCCGGTCGAGGCCCGCCCACAACAGCAATCAGGCTTCCTGTCCACGCTGCTGCTCTGGCTGCCCTTTCTGCTGCTGATCGGGGTCTGGATCTATTTCATGAACCGCATGCAGGGTGGCGGGCGCGGTGGCGCGATGGGCTTTGGCAAGTCCAAGGCGAAGCTGCTGACCGAAAAGCATGGCCGTGTGACCTTTGACGATGTCGCCGGGATTGATGAGGCCAAGGACGAGCTTGAGGAAATTGTCGAATTCCTGCGCAACCCGCAGAAATTTACGCGCCTTGGCGGCAAGATCCCAAAGGGCGCGCTGCTGGTCGGCCCTCCCGGTACGGGCAAGACGCTGCTGGCGCGCGCCATTGCAGGTGAAGCGGGCGTGCCGTTCTTCACCATCTCGGGTTCGGATTTCGTCGAAATGTTCGTGGGTGTCGGTGCATCGCGCGTTCGCGACATGTTCGAACAGGCCAAGAAAAACGCGCCCTGCATCGTCTTCATCGACGAGATTGACGCTGTCGGCCGCTCGCGCGGTGTTGGCTATGGTGGCGGCAATGACGAGCGCGAACAGACGCTGAACCAGCTTCTGGTCGAGATGGACGGTTTCGAGGCCAATGAGGGCATCATCATCGTCGCGGCCACCAACCGCCCCGATGTGCTCGACCCCGCGCTGCTGCGCCCAGGCCGATTCGACCGTCAGGTGCAGGTGCCGAACCCGGACATCAAGGGACGCGAGCGTATCCTGGGCGTTCATGCCCGCAAGGTGCCGCTGGGCCCCAACGTGGACCTGCGCATCATCGCACGCGGCACGCCGGGTTTCTCGGGTGCCGATCTGGCGAATCTCGTGAACGAGGCAGCGCTGATGGCGGCACGCTCCAACCGGCGTTTCGTCACGATGGATGATTTCGAGAACGCCAAGGACAAGGTCATGATGGGCTCGGAGCGCCGTTCAATGGTCATGACCGAGGACGAGAAGAAGCTCACCGCCTATCACGAGGCCGGTCATGCGGTCGTGGGCTTGCATGTGCCCGAGCATGACCCTATCCACAAGGCGACGATCATCCCGCGCGGGCGCGCGCTGGGGCTGGTATTGTCGCTGCCCGAGCGCGACCAGTTGTCGGTCAGCTATCGCAAGTACAAGTCCAAGATCGCCATGGCGATGGGCGGGCGCGTGGCCGAAGAACTTGTGTTTGGCGAAGATGCCGTGACGTCTGGCGCGGCGAGCGACATTCAACAAGTGTCCAAGATTGCACGCGCCATGGTCACGCAATTCGGCTTCGACGATGACCTCGGCTATGTCGATTACGCCAATGAGCAACAGAGCTTTCTTGGCAATTACGGCGGCGGGCGCAACCACGCCGAACTGACCCAGAAGCAGATCGACGACAAGGTGCGTGAGTTGGTGCAGGAGGGCTATGACACCGCCAAGCGCATCCTGACCGAGCATCGCGACGAGCTTGAGAACCTGGCGCAGGGCTTGCTGGAATACGAGACGCTGACCGGCCCCGACATCAAGCGGGTGATCCGGGGCGAACCGTTGGCAAGTGGTGATGATGATGACGATGGGCAGGGCAGCTCGACCCCATCGGTTGCGTCGATTCCGAAAACGCGCGGTCGCAAGCGGGGCTCCGAGGACGATGGCGGGATGGAGCCTGAGCCCAGCACCTGACCCTCGCGTGACATGACCAAAGCGCCCCGGCCTTGCGGCCGGGGCGTTCTTCCTTCCGGAGGTGTTGAACCTATGCCTGCCCTGCGCGACACGAAGCTTGTGGCCGAGATCACTTGGCTTGGCGTTGTCCGTGATCGTGCGCAAGCGCTCGCGAGCTCTCCGCAGGACTATCTCGACTTGCGATTTTCCGGACCTGAGGGCGAAAGCCACGCAGGGCTCACGCGCCCGTCTTGCTCGCGCGTCACAGCGCTTTATCCACGCGGAACGCCGGTCCGAAACACGCGTCAGCTTGCCATCGTCTCTGACGAAGAACTGTCCCTGATCGCGCAGGAGATGGGCTTGCCTTCGCTTGACCCCGCGCTGCTCGGCGCAAGCATGGTGCTGCGCGGATTGCCCGATCTGACGCATCTGCCACCCTCGGCGCGTCTCTTGGCCGATAGCGGGGCCTGCATGGTCGTGGATATGGAAAACCGCCCCTGCAGCCTGCCCGCGCGTCCGATTGAGGCGGCGCATTCCGGCTTTGGCGGCGCATTCAAGGCAGCGGCGAAAGGGCGGCGCGGCGTGACTGCCTGGGTCGAGGCCGAAGGCAGGGTCAGGCGCGGCGACCGGCTGCGCCTGTTCATCCCCGACCAGCCCGCCTGGTCAGGGATGCCGGTCTGACCTTTTTCCAAGCAGGGCGCCTTCGGCGCCCTGCCCTCGCAGATCACTCGGCTGCTTTCAGCCCCCGCGCCTCGCGCACCAGATCGAGGATCTTCTTCGCGGCCTCCGGAATATTCGTGCCGGGGCCGAAA
>SLJW01000069.1 GCA_007134865.1 Paracoccaceae bacterium
AGCGTGTCGTCTCCCAAAGTCAGCGTGAAGACCTGATCGAGGGGCCCGGGCTCCTCATCGTCATCGCTCGAGCCACCACAAGCGGCCAGCGAGACGGCCATCAGCGTCAGCCCGGAGCCTTTGGCGGCACGCTTGGCATTTTTCGATTCCCAGGCTTTCATAAGCCGTGCGAGTGCGGGGTTTTCCGCGACTTCCGCATCCTTCGTGAGATCCTTGAGGGTCTCAGGTGTCATCATGTTCATGCTCTTATCCTCATTGTGCAGCCTTTCTCGGCCAGCTCTCCAGTTTGTTGGCCTCAGGCAAGTGACCTCCACCCGCCAAGACTTGGCGTTAAGTGACAGGACTCCCGCACCGGGTTCTGACCGCCGCGCCCTATGGAGAACGCAGCAAAGCACCGGAGCCAAAGCCCTCACCGACCCACTAACTACCACATGAGGTCCCGACGCGCTATCGAATATGGGAGTGGGCATCCTGTCCTGTTGCTCAATCGCTTCAGTGCTGACATGCCCCGGGGCCGGAAAGAGCTAGAAGGCCAACTCCTTGTTGCGCAGGGTTTTTTCGTGAGGCAAGCATAACTCGGGTGTGAGACACAAGATAAGGCACACGAGCTCAGAGCGCATACCAAACTGGCCAGATCGCTGTCGCGCTCGGGAGCCGTAAATGGAGGCGACCCGAGAGAGACGGGACGTGCGGCCTTGCCGTGTCGATCTTGGCATGTGGGTGGATTGCGGACCAGCATGCGCGCTATTCCGCGCACATGAGACGCCCCTTTCCAATGATCTGGGGGTAGAGGCGCAGGCGGTCCGATTCTACTGATTCTCCTCTGGGTAGCAGACGCGGTGGGAGTTTCGCTATTGAATGTAAAATGGTGCATCCTGATAAGGAAACCGCGGCCGCGGCATGTTCTGCGCGGCTTCGAAACCTATGCCCCTGGAAAATCAGCGGCTGATCATTTGCTGAAGTGGGAAGAAAGCATGTCCAGTCAGAATGAGTTGCGGCAGGGTCCGAAGCAATTGGCCAAAGCCGTCGAGGCGGGGCTGAAACGGCACATCCTGTCGCCTGCGCATGCAAAACTCAGCCGTTTGAAGCGCTGGAGCCCCAAACAACCCGACTTCTTGGGCGCTTGGCCGGATCATGCAACGGCTGTCGCCAATATCCCGCGCCGTTGGGTGCCGACATACAATGACCCGGACGTTGCGCTCTTTGCCTTTGAGTGGATGTGCAAGATGCGGGTTTGGGACTATCCAGTGCTGTTCTGGCTCAGAAAGCTGCAACGACCCGGCCTTCGGGTGCTGGATGCAGGCGGTAATCTGGGTGTGAAGTATATTTCCTTCGCCGATTATCTTGAGTTGAGAGAAATCGACTGGACGGTGTTTGAGCTGACGGAAACAGTGCGTCTTGCCGCACGGATGCAGGGGGAAGGCCGGGTTCCGCCCGAAATCCGCTTTATCGACCAGATGGCCGAATCCGGGCCTGTGGACCTCTTTCTGTGTTCAGGGCTGCTGCAGTATCTCGACACGCCTTTCCCTGAATTCGTGGCGCAACTCTCCACTCGGCCCGATCATATCCTGCTCAACAAGGTCGCAACGCGTGATGGGCCCTCTGTCACGACGCTCGAGCGCATTGGCCCCGCGCGCGTACCGTATCAGATGCGCTGCAGGGACGACTTCGAGGCACAACTTGCGCAGATGGATTACGAGATCGTCGACCAGTGGGAGATCCCCAGCTTGTCGCATGTGATCGACACGCATCCTGACCTCGGTAGTAGCATCAGCCGAGGGTATCTCCTGCGCAGGCGCGATTGAGAAATGCCCCCACATGCAGGGCGGGTCCGTTATCAAGAGCTCACTCGCCGCGCACCCCTCCGGAAATCTTTGAGTGATGGTCTGACAGGTTTTGCCCGCGGTTTGACCGAACGCTGCGCGGCATGGGCGGCAAGCTCGCGGATGGTCGGGTGCTGCAACAGGTCGCGGGCGTCAAGGTCGAGGCCATCCGCCAGCATGCGCGAGGCGATGCGGAACACCTTTAGCGAATCGGCACCTAGGGCGAAGAGTGTCTCGTGGGTGCTGATATCCTCCAGCCCCAACACATCGCGCCAGATGTCGGCAATCCTTTGCTCGAGCGGCGTTTGCGGCGCGACTGAACTGACCAGCGCTACCGCGGCTTTCTGTTGTTGCGGCGTGGGCAAGGCCTTGCGGTCCAGCTTGCCATTCAGGGTCTGCGGCAGTTTCTCCATCATCACCCAAGCGCCGGGCACCATATAGGCCGGCAGCTTTTCCTGAAGCGCGCGCATCAGCGCCGCCGGTGTCGGTTGCGCCCCGGCGCTTGGCACCACATAGCCGACAAGCTGGGGAGATCCGTCATGGCCCTTGCGCAGCGCCACTGCGGCCTTGTCGACCTCGGCCAAGCCGCGCAGTGCTGCCTCAACGTCGCCGAGTTCAATCCGGAACCCGCGCAGCTTGATCTGGCTGTCGCTGCGCCCAAGTACCTCAATCGTGCCATCCGCCAGCCTGCGCGCCAGATCACCGGTCTTGTAAAGCCGCTCCACGCCTCCGGACAGGGCCACATCGCGAAACGCCGTCTCGGTCAGATCGGGTCTGCCGAAATAGCCAAGTGCCAGACCATCGCCGCCGATATTCAGCTCACCGATCACACCGACCGGGACCAGTTTGTCCGCTTCGGAGAGCACTTGCAGACTGGTATTGGCGATGGGGTAGCCAATGGTGATGCGCTGGGCAACAGGCTCTATCCTGTGTGTTGCCGACCAGATCGTGGTTTCGGTCGGGCCATACATGTTCCACAGCTCTGCCCCCCCGGCTGTCAATTGCTGCGCGAGATCCGCTGGGAGTGGCTCACCCCCGATCAGCATCTTCAGCCCGGTTTTGGGTTTCAACCCCGCCTCAAGCAGCATCTGCCACATGGTCGGCGTCGCCTGCAGAATCGTGATATCGCCCTGCTCCAGCCGCTCGACCAGGCGGAAGGCGTCGATCACATCCTCACTGCGGGCAAGAACTGACCGCCCGCCGGTGACAAGCGGCAGGAAGATTTCCAAAACGGCAATGTCGAACGAAATCGTTGTCACGGCGAGGATCGAGTCCGAGGCGTCGAAGCCGGGCGCTTTCGCCATCGAGGTCAGGAAATTGACCACGGCCCGATGCGGGATCTCGACGCCCTTGGGTGTTCCGGTGGAGCCAGAGGTGAAGATGACATAGGCGGCAGCGTCCGGGCTGACGTCATGCTGCACCGGCCTTACAAAATCTCCATCAAGACCAGTGTCGATACCCGGCACACCCAACGCAGTTGCGTAGGCCGGTGGAGTGTCCCCGTCATGGATGATGGCCGCGCACTGCGCTGTCTCCAGGATCAGCTTCAGCCGGTCCTCGGGTTGCTTGGGGTCAAGTGGCACATATGTGTGCCCCGCCTTCAGAATGCCCATGAGCGCAACCACCATGGCGCAGGTTCGATCCAGCGCTACAGCGACGCGCGCGCCGGGTTCGGGCAGCCGCCGCTGGATCTTGGCGGCCATCGCATCGCTTTGCGCGTCGAGTTCGGCATGGGTCAGACAAGCATCCTGCGCCTCAAGCGCGGGTGTGTCGCCATGGCGTGTGGCGGCCTCGCGCAGCAACTCGGTCAGCGTTACGGCGGGATAGTCCACCCCGGTCGCGTTCCAATGCGTCTCAAGCGCGTGCGCCTCGTGCAGGTTCAGCAAGGGCAGGTCTTGCACGGATCTTTCGCTATCCTCGGCGATGGCCTGCAGCAGCGTGTCGAGATGCGCGATCCAGCGCGCAATCGTGGCCTCGTCGAAGAGGTCGGAATTATAATCCACATCGAAGCGTAGCCCGTCGCGGCTCTCGATGACATTGAAGAACAGATCGAAATTGACAGCCGTCTTGCGATTGGGGGCCGCTGTCACCTCAAGCCCGTCCATGCGCAGCCCGTCCGCCAGCTTCTCCAGGTTGAATTGCACTTCGGTCAGCGGCAGACGGTTGATCGAGCGGTCGATATCCAGCGACTGCACCAGCGCGCCATAGGTGGTGTCCTGATGGTCGAAGGCGGCCAGCACCTGATCGCGGATATGGGCGAGGTGCTGCGACGCCGGCGCATCGGGCGCGAAGCTGGCTCTAATCGGCAGGAATTTGACGCAATGTCCGACAAGCTCGGTTGACTCCAGCAGAGCCTGCCCCCCGGTCGGCACCCCGATCACGAGGTCATTGGCCCCGCTCAGTTTGCCCAGCACCATATGCAGCCCGGCAAAGAGCGTCGTAAACAAGGTGCAGCCCTGCTTTGCCCCGGCGGCGCGAAACGCCTTGAGGCGCGCAGCATCGAGATGCGTGCTGTAGGTCGCGCCAGTGAACGACCGGCGGCCTCCGCGCGGGCGGTCAACCGGCAGTTCGGGCAGGTCCGGGATCGACCCGAATTGCTGTCGCCAATAGGCCTCGACCTTGTCGGACGGCGCAGCCTGCGCGCGGGCCAGCGCATGGGCGGCGAATGATGGTGCTGCTGGCAGGTCAGGTGCATGCCCTCCGACAAGCGCCGAATAGATCGCACCCATCTCCTCCAGCAGCACGTTGTAGGACCAACCGTCGCAGATGATGTGATGCGCATTGAGGATCAGGCAGTGATCCTCTTCGGCCAGCCTGACCAGATGCGCCCGGATCACCGGCCCGTTGACAAGGTCGAACGGCAAACGCGCCTCGGCATCGGCGATCTCTTCCAGTGCCGCCTCGGGGTCGGGCGCAGAACTGACATCATGCAGCGGCAGATCGAGCGCGAAGGGCGCGGTCACGTCGAAGGACGACCCGTCACGCGCGAAGACCAGACGCAGCGCGTCATGACGGGCGATGAGTGTATCTAGGCTGCGCGAGAGCGCGTCCCGGTCCAGACGCCCGCGCAGGCGCAGGAGGGTGCCCTCGTTGAAACTGGTCGAGGCCAGATCGCCCATCTGCGCGGTCATCCAGATTTCCTGCTGCTCATGCGTGAGCGGCACACGCTGGGGCAGGGTGACCTGGGTCTGGCTTGGGCGCGCAGCGGCGGGCTCGGCGCGATCCCCGGCCAGAATGCCCACGCTCTGCAACTGGTCCACAGAATCCTCGATAACTTTGCCGATCCGGACGAAATCGGCATCGGAATGCGTTGTGGTCATGTAGCCGTTATACCCTTCCTGCACATGCACTCCGGCGAGGCGCAGCAGCGGGTAGAACAGCGCTGCAGACGGCGCATGCTGGACCAGATTGAAGGTGAACCAGCTTGAATATCCGCTGATCAGCCGCGGCAGGCCGCGCCGGTCGAACATGGCGTCGAACTCTGCGACCAGCGCCTCGGTGCGCTGCGCCGTGCGCGTCCAGAGATCATCGCCCTGCGCGTCCATGTGTTTCAGTGTCGCGTCGACAGCCGCCAGGACCAGCGGATGGCGCACGAAGGTGCCCGCGAAGAAGGTCGGCGGGGATTCAGGGCGCGAGGCGTCGCCGTAATTCCACAGCCCGCCATCCAGTGCATTCATGAAGCGCGCGTCACCCGCCAGCACGCCGATGGGCATGCCGCCGCCCACGATCTTGCCATAGGTCGCCATATCGGCGCGGATGCCCCAGACACCCTGCATGCCGCGCTTGTGGACCCGAAAGCCGGTCACCACCTCGTCAATGACCAGCGCCGCGCCGCCCTGATCGGCCAGCGCGCGCAATTCGCGCACGAACTCCACCGGGCGGTGTTCGGGGTGGCGGCTCTGGACGGGCTCGATCACGATGGCGGCGATGTCATCGAGATTGGCACGAATCCAGTCGAGCGACTCAGGCGCGCCATAGGGTAGAACGCTCATGTTGCTGAGCGCCGAACGCGGGATACCCGGTGCGATGGGCAGCGCTGCGGTCGTGCCCGAGCGCGCCGAGCCCTTGACCAGAACCTCGTCGAACTGGCCGTGATAATCGTTCGAGAACACCACTACCCGGTCGCGCCCGGTCACCGACCGCGCGACGCGCATCGCGGCCATCACGGCCTCGGACCCGGTGTTGCAGAAGGTCACGCGCTCATGGCCGGTGAAAGCCGCGAAATGCGCGGCAACTGACCCGGCCAGATCAGCCTGTGGCCCGATGGCAAAGCCGCGTTCCATCTGGGCCTGCACCGCCTCGATCACGAAATCGGGCGAATGGCCGAAAGCGGTCTGGCCGAAGCCGCTGACGATATCGAGAAACTCGTTGCCGTCCACGTCCCAGATGCGCGCGCCCTTCGAGCGCTGGGCGACGATGGGAAAGACCATCTCTTTCCACTCATCGCGGAACCCGGTCGCCGTGCGGGGGTCTGCCAGCGCGTCGCGGTATTGCGCGGTCAGGGCCTTGGAGCCTGCATATTTCCGCGCGTAGCGGTCTGCCAGATCGCGGGCAAAGGCAAGCTGTTCACTGGTCAGTTCAGCAGTGCCGCCACTCATGCCGCGACCAATAGTATAGCTGACTGGCTCTTTGATGGCGCTGGTTGGTGCGTGGGCGGCGGTGCTGGGAGCAGGCGCCGAACCCGCGAGGGCAGGGGCTGGGCTGGTGACGGGTGCCGCGCCGACGGTGCTGCCCCCCGACAGCGCGCGCAATTGCTCCGAGAAGAGCGCTTGCATCGCCTGCAATTGCTGCTGGATCACGCCTTCCACTCTGGTGGCCGCGCCTGACGGGGCGGTAGGCACCTGCGTGGGCACTGGTGCCGTAATCTTCGCTGTCTGGGCTTGTGGCTGGACGGGTGCCGGGGCAGGGGCGGGCTCGGCAGGCAGGCTCTGGTCGAGATGCGCAGCCAGCGCGTCAATTGTCGGGAAATCGGACAGAAGCTGACGGAACGATATCTGCAGTTTGTAATCACGGTTCAGCCGCTGGCTGACCTGCCCCAAAAACAGCGAGTCGAACCCGAGTTCGAGGAAACTCGCGCTCGCCTCCCCGGTCCCGATCTCCTCGCCGGACAGATCTGACAGAAGCGCGCAGAGTTCGGTGGCGAGTCGTTGCTGGCGGTTTTCCTGCGGGGTGGGTTGCGGCATGATTGGACCTGTATCTGTGATTGAATGTGGGCTCTCGGTGGCGGGCCGAGTGCCCGCACGGCGCACAGAAGGGGGTGGGTCAACCCAATGGCGTTGACGCTCGAACGGATAGCTGGGCGCTGCGATGCGCCGCGCCTCACCCCGGCGCCAGAGGCTCCAGTCAAGGCTGACGCCCGCGCTCCACAACCCGCCTGCGGCAGCACAAAGCGCCACCTCGTCGGCAATTTCGCGCTGGTGGTCGGGGAGCGAAGTGAAAATTCCGGCATGGCTGTCGCGCGCGAGGGCCTGTCCGGCAAAGGCCGCCAGCGTCCTACCGGCACCGACCTCCAGAAAGACCGGCTTGTCTTCACCGGCCAAGGTCCGCAGGCCCGTCTCGAACGCGACCGTCTCGCGGGCCTGTCTCGCCCAGTATTCCGGGTCACAGGCCTGCTCTGGCGTGATCCAGTCACCGCTGACGCAAGAGACATAGGGAATTTGCGGTGCGCGCAGCTCATGTTTACGGTTTTCGGCCATCAGTGGCTCTGTGACCGGGTCCATCATCCGCGAGTGAAAGGCATGCGAGGTATGCAGTGGCGCGCAGGGGATGTCCTGCGCCTGCAATTTGGCCGCCATCTGGTCGATAGCCTCTTGCGGGCCCGCCAGAACGCAGAGCTTGGGAGCATTGCGGGCGGCAATCTCGACACTGTCATCGATGAGAGGGGTGATATCATCCACCGAGGCCCGCACCGAGAGCATCGCGCCCTCGGGCTGGTCCTGCATCAGCCGCCCGCGCGCGGCGATGATCTTCAGACCAGCCTCGAATTGCATAACTCCGGCCAGTGTCGCCGCTGCGAACTCGCCTACCGAATGGCCGATCATCGCGCTGGGTCGAACCCCGCGCGCCAGCCAGACCTGCGCCGTGGCAACCTGCGTCAGATAGAGCGCGGGCTGCGTCAGCCGCGTGTCGCGCAAGGCGCGGGCGGCCTCGGCATCGCCGACTTCGCCAAAGCAGAGCAACTGGTTGATATTGAGCCCCAGCAGCGGCTCCAGCACCGCAGCCCCTCGATCGATCCAATCGCGAAACACAGGGTCGGAGGCGTAGAGCCCGCTGCCCATGCCCGGATATTGCGACCCCTGACCGGGAAACATGAAGACGACCGGGGGCGCATCATCCGGCGCCCGGGTCAGCTTGCCCAGAGGCTTGCGCAAGGCCGTGATCGCCTCTGCTGCTGTGGTGCAGGCGACGGCACTGCGCAACGCAAATGCGGGCCGCCCCGCTTGCAGGGTGAAAGCGAGATCAGAGAGAGAGGGCGCCTTGGCGTCAATGAATGCCGCCAGATCGGCGCGCATCTGCACCAGCGCCTCGGGGGTCTTGGCGGCAAGTGGTAGGATGATCGGTCCCTCCGAGCCTTGCACCTCGGGCAAAGGGGGGGCTTCCTCCAGAATGACATGCACATTGGTGCCGCCCACCCCGAAAGAGCTGACCCCCGCGCGGCGCGGTGCGTCAGAGTCCGGCCATGGCGAGAGTTCTTTTGCAATGCGGAACGGGCTGGCATTGAAGTCGAAATTCGGATTGGGCGCGCGGAAATTGGCGACCGGCGGGATAGTGGCATTCCGGAGCATCAGCGCAGTCTTGATCACACTCACCACACCGGCGGCAGCATCCAGATGCCCGATATTGCCCTTGACCGAACCGATAGCGATGGAACCGGCATCACTGTGCTCGCCAAAGACCTGCGCCAGCCCTGTCAGTTCGACCGGATCGCCCAGTGGCGTCGCCGTGCCATGGCACTCAACATAGCCGATGCTTGACGGTTCAATCGCGGCATCTTCCAGTGCCGCGCGGATGGCCCCGGCCTGACCGTTCACCGATGGCGCGGTATAGGCGATCTTGTCCGAGCCGTCATTGTTCATACCAACCCCGCGGATCACGGCAATCACCGGATCACCATCGCGGAGGGCGGCCTGCAACGGCTTGAGCAGCACCACGCCCGCGCCATGGCCGAACACGGTCCCGTTGGCAGCGGCATCGAAGGGGCGGCAGACACCATCGCCCGAGACCATGCCGCCTTCCATCGCAATATAGCCCCGCCGCTGCGGGAACGTGATCGAGACACCGCCCGCCAGTGCCATGTCACTCGCGCCCGAGCGCAGGCTCTCGCAGGCTTGCGCGATGGCGGTGAGCGAGGTCGAACACGCGGTCTGCACGGTCAGCGCAGGCCCCTTGAGGTTGAGCTTGAAGGCCACCCGCGTCGCCAGACTATCCACCCATGAGCCGGTGAGTTCGGCATAATTTCCGACCTGGAAATTCGAAGTGAAATCCTCGACCTTCGTGCGATCGGCAAAGACATTGTGCAGCGCATAGGTATTGGCCGACTGCCCGGCAAAAACCCCCACCCGCCCCTTGGTCTCCAACGGGTTGTGGCCCGCGCGTTCCAGCGCCTCATAGCAGAGTTCCAGAAACAGGCGATGCTGCGGGTCCATCACCGCCGCCTCGCGCGGCAGGATGCCGAAGAACTTGGCATCGAACTTGTCGGCATCATCCAGAAACGGGCGCACAGGCACATAGTTCTCGGAGGTGCGCTCGTCATCGGAGAACGAATCCTCCAACTCGGCATGAACAAAGCGCCGGATCAGATTCCGGCCTTCGCAGATCGACTCCCAGAATGCGTCCATCGAGGCGGCCCCTGGAAAGCGTCCTGCCATGCCGATGATGGCAATCGCATCGTCGGGTAGCGTTTTCTCCGCAACTTCTTCCGGTGCATGCGACGGGTCACCCAGACTGCCGCCCGTTGCCATACTCTGTTGTGAGATCAGCGCGGCAAGACTGCGCGCCAGATCATGCAGGCGCGGGGTTTCGAGTAACGTTGTTACATCGACCTGAAACCCAAGGCATTGCGACAGCCGCTTCTGCGCGCGTAACAATTGCAGCGATGTGCCGCCAAGCTCGAAGAAGGTCACATTGCCGGTGGGCAACTCGCAACCAATAACCTCGGCCCAGATTCGCGCGATCTGGCGCCGGAGGGCTCTTGGCTCGGAAGTGCTGGCGGTTTTATCACTCATGAACCATCCTCGAACCACGCAATGCCCGGATACGGCCCATCTGCAGACCGAAGCATGCGCTTATCACCCTGCGGCATGAACCGTGCTTCGAGGCGAAAAGATGGCACCGCGGCTTGAACTGACAACGCATGCGTGAAATTGCATGCGCACCGATTGGAATTGTGCAAGTCTTTCGCATAATCGAGCAGATCACGGGCGATTGTTTCAACTCTTGCTCCTGATCAATGAACCAAGCCTCTTTGCAGCGCGGCGTCTTCTGACAATTCCCGTTCAATCGTCCGTCGGCTCGCGCTCATGGCGCGCTCGCGTGCGATCGAGGCGATGGCGCAGGTTGCCATAAGAAAGACAGTCGGGTCCGGAACCGTCATGCTCAGGAACATCGCCGTCAGTTGGGCCAGCGCTGCAAGCTGGGCACTGGCATAGACGCGGCGGAGGTTTGGGTCGGCGATCTGATAGGCGGGTCGTCCAATCGTCAGCCACAGGAACAGCAGAAAGGCGAGCGTCCCCGGCAGGCCGAAACTGCCCAGAAAAACCGGTAGCATTCCGTTTGACCGCAAGGACCCGGCCCCCGCGCCCAAACCCCAGGTGCTGGAAAAAGCGTTCATCCCCGCCGCACTCCAGGCGGACCGCTCGACCCCGGAGAGCGAGTCGAGCTTGGAGAAGAACAGCCGGTCCAGCAGGTCAATCAGGATTTCCAGAACCGGGGTGGCGCCGATGACCGCAATCGTCGCTGCAAGTCCTGTCGAGAAGCCTATGATCTTGATCAGACTATGCCGCCGCCGGCTCTTCTTCAGAATGCCAATGAAGGCCTTCAGCGCAAAAACCCCAACCACGATGCCGAGCGCGGCAAAACCGGTGGACGAATAGGAGAGGATAACAAAAACGGCGCTGAATGCGGCCAGCAGAAAGTCGCGCCAGCGGTAGCTATATCCCCAAGCCTGCGCAAAATACGCAAAGAACGCTGCCGAGGCCGCACCAAAGGGGGCCGGCTCGGCAAACCCGCCTATGGCGCGTCGAAATCCGCCCATGGTCTGCTGATCGTGCAGCGTATAGGTCGCGGTCTGGAACCAGGAGAGAATCGTATCCAGTTCCAAGAGGTTCAGGGTCGCGAGCACGATGTTGATCGTGGCCGCAACTGCAAGCAGGCGTTCGCCTGCAATCGCTCCGTTGCGTCGCAGCCAGCCGCAGAAGGCGACGAAGAAGCCGAAGCCGATGAGGATGTAGAAGGATTGCGACAGGTTCGAGTTCGATGGGCCGACCGGTGCAACGACAGACGGGAAGTTTGGATCAATGCGGATCCCGGTCGCATTGCGTCCAATCGGCACTACCAGGAACGAGCCCTGAAACAGACGCGGCAAGACCAATGCCGAGAAGACCGCATAAACCGCAAAGAGCGCCAGTGCGATGGTGGCGAAATTCACCTCGACACGGCTGAGTGCGGGGCTTGTCAGAGTGCGGGCCGCTGCAAGCCCGGCTGCGAGCGCCGCGAAAAGCACGGCGGCCGTGATGGACAGGTCACCGAGGGCAGGCAGTTGGACGACAGCGAACATGCCGAAGGGGAGCATCGCCAGCGTCATCAGATAGGGACCCGAGCGCAGACGCAGCACGGCATAGAGCCACAAGGCCAGAATGGCGAAACTCGCAGGGAAAAGAACCATGCTGTTCTACGTCTCCAGTTACTCCCGAAACCCTAATCTCTCATTGTGACCTGACTAAGGTCGGCCCCGTCACACCGTCAAATCGGGCAGGCGAGGGTTTGATCGTTGCGGTGTCTCGGATGCAGGTAAATATGCCTGCGCAGACATGTCGGGGCCGCTGTGTGCACTGCAATGGCACCGGTAAGTTCCCTGCCAAGGTCCAGATCAAGCAATCTCCACTGCGCTGGGTCGTCACTGGCGTCTTCGATCCGGGTGATCCGCGCCGCCGGACCTGGGTCAAGTGTCACATCAAAACTGTCAAGCGCCCGCGCGAGACCACTGCCGCAAGCCTTCAGGTAAGCCTCCTTCCGTGTCCAGCCGCGATAGAACGCCGCGATCCGATCCGAACCGACATGCCGCTGCAAGTCGCGTTGCTCCTGCGCTGAGAAGACCATCTCGGCAAGCACCTCCTCGACAGGGCGATGCCATTCGATATCTATCCCGACCGCAGGGCCGGAGCTGATCACTAGCGCTGCCCAGCCGTCACTATGGCTCAGATTGAAGTGCGGTCCATCGCGCAGCACGGGTTTGCCGTGCGGGAGATACTGGAAGACCAGCTCTGCAGGTTGCTTGCCAAGCCGCGCCGCCAGTATCTCGCGCATCATTCCGCGTGCGACGATGAAGCGATTGCGGTCGCGCGCTAACACAAACCGGTCTGCGCGCATCTGCTCGTCAGGCGACAGGTGCGCCGCATAACCGGCGCGCCGCCTATCATCGACATCAAGCGGCCAGTCCCAGAGATCAAGCTGAGTGGTCATGGTGCATCTGCTGCTGTTTGTTCAGGACAGGTTCATCCCATTCGTTTGCAGCGGCGATGCTTTCGTCTTGCCCGGGCGCAGGGCCGTCCCGATGCCGCGCGGCCAGTGCTCTCTGAACCACTTGCGCGAACTCGGCGCGAAAGCGTTCAGCCGAGAAACCTTGCGCGTGTTGCGCGATACGGGCGGCATCGAACTGATCCGCGCGGTTTTCAAAAGCGTGGACGGCCTGTGCTAGACTTTGGGCATCCTGTTGGTCGAAAAAGCATCCCGTCACGCCGTCCACCACGCTGTCGAGCGCACCGCCGCGCCCCAGCGCGATCACTGGCGTGCCGCATGCCATCGCCTCGATCGGGACGATGCCGAAATCTTCTTCGCCTGGAAACACCAGCGCGCGCGCGTTCTGATAGATGCCCGGCAGGTCGGCGAAAGGAACGCGGCCCAGCATCTTCACATTTGGCGGCAGGTTCCGGCTCAGCGCTGTCCGTTCCTCGCCATCACCGACGATCACCAAGGGTTTGCCCAGCTTGCGGAAAGCCTCGATGACGATATCCGCCCGTTTGTAGCGCACCAGTTCTGACACAAAGAGGTAATAGTCGCGCGCCAGCGCGCCCTCGGCCAGTCCATAGGCATCCAGATCGACAGGCGGGTGCACCACCTCGGCAGAGCGGTTGTAATAACGCTGCACACGGCCGGCCACGAAATGGGAATTGGCGACAAATCTGTCCACCCGTGCAGCGGTCGTCACATCCCATTGCCGCAGCCGGTGCGCGAGCCGCGAGAAATAGGCGCGGCCAAGCCTGCCCAGCTTTGCGGCATAATCGGGATAATGGTCCCAGATATACCGCATCGGGGTATGCACATAGCACACATGGACACTACCTGGCGGGGCGATCACCCCTTTCGCCGGGCCACTCTCTGACGAGATCACCAGATCATAGCCGCGCAGATCAAACTCCTCGAGCGCGCGGGGCATCAGGCCGAGGTATTTCTGATAATGCCGCCGCGCTCCCGGTAGCCGCCCGATGAAACTCTCGTTGATGCGATGGGCTGCGATGGTTGGCGATATACTGGCCGGGTCGCAGACATGGGTGAAGATGTCGGCTTGCGGGAAAATCCGCAGGATTTCCTCCAGAACCTTCTCGCCGCCCCGCATGCCGACCAGCCAGTAATGGATGACCGCAACGCGCAGCCCGGCGAAGGCGGGGTCAGTATCCAGCATAGCTGTAACTCTCTTTGAGCATCTCGTCATCAGGGTCGACCTGGGTCATGACAGTGCCGAACAGTGATGCGCCCGCCTCATCAAGGCGGCGCAGGGCTTCCTGCACGGATTTGGCGGCGGTTCGGTTGCTCTGGACGATCATCAGCGTGTCGTCAGCATGGCTACTGAGAAACAGCGCATCGGGCGCCGCCAGCACGGGAGCCGTATCGATGATGACCAGATCATAGTGTTTTGAGACGGTCGGCAGCAGTATTTCGCTAAACTTGTCTGAGGTGATCAGATCGCCCGGGTTTTTCACCGGTCTCAGCGGCAGCATGATGTCGAAGCCGAAATCCGGCAGGTGCTGGATGGCATCTGCGAGTTGCGTCTTCCCTTCCAGAAAATCGACAAGGCAGCCGCCTTCGGGGTCGGCGCCTATCGCAGAGCATCCGACCGAGCGGCGCAGATCGGCATGGATCACCAGCACCGCCACCCATTTTTTCGCCAACGTATGCGCCAGCATCAGGCTCGTGGTCGTCTTGCCCTCGGCCGCCACCGACGACGTAATACTGAGCGTCTTTGGGCGGTTGGTGCTGCGCAGATCAAACAATTTGACGCGAATGCTGCGGACTGCCTCCATGAAGGGTGACTGCGCGGAATCGTTGATTTCCTTGATGAACCATGACCGTTCTCGGCGCATGTCTGGGACAAAGGGCACTGCCGAGATAATCGGCAGATTGGTCAACGCACGCAGAGCATCTGCCGACCGGACGGTCTTGTTGAGCGCTTCACGCACAAAGGAGGCACCGACCCCCGCAGAGAGGCCGAAAAACGCCGCAAGTGCCAGCAAGAGCGGAACGCGCGGCTCTGATGGGGAACTTGGCGGACGGGCCTGGCTGATGATCTGGGCATCGGGAAGCTGGATATCTGTTTGTGCGGCGGTCTCCATGAAGCGCGCCAGCGTCGTCGAATAGGTTTCGCGAAGGGCATCTGCCGACCGCTCCAGTTGTTCCAGCGTGACATTCGCGGCCGAGACATTGGCTTTGCGCTCCTGAATCTCCTGCATCGCGGCGAGGAGTGAGGCCTCCCGGTTGGTTGCTATCTCCATCTGGCTGCGCAGGGACTCGATCTGGCGCAGCAATTCGGCTTCGATGCTGCGTTCCAGATCCTCGATTTGCGCGGTGACACCGACCAGCCTGCGGCTGCGGTCGCCCAGCGACTGCGCGATCTCGGCGCGCTGGCGCAGAAGCTCTGAACGCTGCTGCACCAGCGTTTCCAACAGCGGCGAACTGACGATATCGGCCACTGCGTCGAACCCCTGACGCTCGTAGAGGCTCTGCACCATTTCATAGCGGAAGGCCGCATCAGAATGCTCGATCCGGGTCGCGATATAACGGCTGTTGAGGTCCGACAGCAGTTGTTCGGTCGCTTCTGTATCGCCCCCGAACTCTTCGGTCATCTCTGCGCGAAAGGTGACCGCTGCACGATCAGCCTCTTCGACCTGGCGCTCCAACTCGGCGATCCGCGCCTGCAACCAGCCGGTTGCGCGTTCGGTCGCCTCGCGCTTTACGGACAGCAGTGCCTCGACATACTGTTCTGCGACAGTATTGGCGATGTCGGCGGCCAGCCGTGGCGAACTTGCTTTGGCCGAGATGCGGATGGCAAAAGACACTCCGACCTGCGAGGCGGTGATGTCGCGCTGCAATCGGGCGATTGTAGCGGCCCGAATGTCGTCCTCGCTCATGGATTCAGCCGCGCCGCCTCCGGTCAAGCTGCGTACGCTGCGCACGGCGCTGCGCAGTAGACCGGTATCGCGCTCCACGCGCGGGTCATAATCTGGGTGCTCGGTCAGATTGAGCGCATCGACCACCCGCCCGATCAACATGCTTGAACGGATCAACTCGACTTCACCCGCAATGACAGCCGGCGTTGCATTCAGGTTTGAGACAACCTGATCCGAACTCAGGACGCGTTCTTGCCGAGTCTCAAGCAACACCTGCGCGGAGCTGGTATAGGCTGGAGCGATTCGCTGCACCAGAATGAAGGTCACGAGCACGGCAGCCACTGTCAGCCCGAGAATCAGCCATCGATCTCGACGCAGGACAGAGACAATGTAACCGAAATCAACCAGATCCGTTGCAGCATCAAGCGTAGCGCTCCGCAAGGGAGACACCCGCTGCAAATCCTTGAGCAAGTATTTGCGCTGATCTGGCTTCATATCCGCTCTGTCACATCGAATTGTGGTTATTTAACGCTCATTTTTCGACGCTCGGTCGTCGTCGTCGTGTATTGGGTCCGAATGGCCACGCTCGATTTGTCGTGGCCCTCACGCAGGCCACCGGATGCCGAGTGCTCCCGAAACCATTGGCACGACAGAATGTCAGGCCTTGTCCTTCGCGGTCATTATGCCGGATTAACCATCACAAGGCACCGTTTTTCACAAGAAAACATGATGTGATCATAATATGGCTCCTCGGAGACGTGGTGCGGGAGGGTCAGCCGGGTTCGGGAGTGCGGAGTGTGCCCGCGCACTGATCATCTCGCGATACAGCCGCATGATCTTGTCGCACCAAGCGTCTTCGGATTGCGCAAAACGATCTCGAGTTGCGTGGGCTTTTTCAGACATCTGCCGGACCAGCGCATCGTCGCCAGCGATCTGCGTCAGAACTTGCGCCAGATGATCTTCATCTCCCGCGCGGAAAACCAGACCGACACCTGCAGCCTCGACCTCTGGCGCCATCAACACACCATCCGAAATCACCACAGGCAGACCAGAGGCAACTGCCTCGACCAGCGTCAGACCGAACGGTTCCGGACCGAGGCTGGGCACAATGACCGCGCGCGCCTGGCCTGCAAATCGTGCGAGCCCCTGTCTGTCCTGCCAGCCGGCGAACTGGAACTCGGGATAGTCGCGCTGCAACTGGGCACGGTCTGCACCGTCGCCCACAAAACAGACATGCATCCCCGCCTTCCGCGCCGCCTCGGCCAGCACGAAGACGCCCTTATAGGCATGAATGTCACCGACGAACACAAAGCCATGTTTGGTTTCAGGCTGAGTTGCTCTGTTCAGGAAGGGCTGTGCCGGGTTCCGGATCACACGGGGCCGGGCTAGGCGCCGCGCACTACGCTCCATATAGTCCTGCATGTCCTCGTGGATCAGGATAACGCGCGAGTCAGTCATGAAGTCGCGGGTCACGCTATTCTGCACGCCTTGGCGCAGCACCCGCCAAAGCTTGTGCGCCGCGTTGCGTTTGTCACAGTTACGGAATGTGCAGGCAAGCGAGAGTGGTGCTCGCGCGCATTCCGTCCCACTGCGATAGTCAAAATACGCCCCATTCGGGCACGCAAGGAAATAGTCATGCGCATGAATGACGACCCGCTCGCGCAGTGGGTGTAACGCACGAAAGATCGATGGCGAGAGCGTCTGCAGAAAGCCATGAACATGGTAGATCGTGCGCGGCGTATCAATTTGTTCGACTAGGGCCGCCAGCGAGGTTCTTGCCTCTCGGTTCCAGATACCGCGCATCGCAGCAAGGCTTTTCCGTTGCTCCAGAAGTGAAGCACCTGCCACACCCCTGACGGCAAGGCCGGGATCATCGGCCGACCCCGAATTGTACGCGCTCACATCGCCGCAGAACAGCGTCACTGGAATATCGCGCTGTTGCAATTGCTCGGCCAGCAGCAATGCCAGTTTTGAAGCACCGCCCCGGACACGCGAATAATCGCTGATCACAACGACCTGATCCGGAGTGTCGTTGCCCGCAGTCATGTCAGTTTCTCGGCCCGCTGGGGGCACAGGCGACCTGAGGCGAGGTCCTTCAGGGCCAGCAGATTCCCACGCAACCGCCCGCGACGGTCAACCCATGCTTCCGGGCGAGGGCTCCGCAACAGGTTCATACCCAGGTTCCGCAGCATGATTCGCATGGCGCGGGGGAAACTCATGGTGCCCTTCCTGACCAGATAGCTAGGGTTCGCCACCTGCGAGTAGCCGAGCTTCACTCCCGGTGTCCGCCAGACCTTCGTGCCCATATGAACGCCCTGCAAGGCGTTGGAGTGCACGATCTCACCAAATGCCGCCATTTGGCGCGAATAATCGAGATCCTCCAGCCAGCCATAAAGTGGCAGATTCGCGTCGAAGCGGACCCCATGCTCGAGCGCAGGACCCGCGCGCAACACCATGTTGCAGCCGTAGCAATTATAGACGGGTCGTAGCTTCGGCTGGCTCACAACCTGCTGTTGACCCAGCAGGCGCTCGGCCTCTTCGAACCCAAAACCGGGTCCGATGATTCCGTCAGCGATTACATGACCGGTCGCCATGACGACCGAGGGATTTCGCTCGAAGAGATTGCGGACCTCTTCGCAGAAATTGGGCGCCATCAGAAAGTCATCGTCGATGAAGATTACGATATCATCTCGTCCGACCCGATCCAGCACCGCATTGCGTTGTCGGCTACAGCCCCGCTCTCCAACGACGATTTCTGCGGGAAGGACCAGATCATCCGGGTTGACGTCCGAGGGCTCTGCAATAGCGATGATGACCCGGTCTGGCTTGACTGTCTGTCGAGCAACATGGGGCAGCATCCCCGTCACAATCTGAGGCCGGCCCGCTGTGGCAATAGCTACAACCAGTTTCGTCACTTCGACACCCTCATCCGCAGAGCCGACGCCAGAACGACCGACCTTGCATTCAGTCCCAACCTTTTGGGGGGCTGAAATATCTACACGGCATATGTTATCCTGAGGTTGAGTTGCGAAGCCTCGGGGGGTCACAAATTCGGCACCATTGGGGCGCGATTGCGTTGTCATGAAAACACCGTCCGACCTTGGTTATGATGGCGCCCCGCAGAGAGCCACAACAAAGAACTCTCCGGTCCATTTGCATTGATGAGAGCGCAAGCGAATTCGTATAGCCCTGATTTTCTGAAAACCAATACTCTTTTATTACTTTCAGCGGTTTTGAAACCTTTTCGAAGAAAGCGAAAAATCGCACAGTTATGGTATATGAAGCCTCTCTTTGCCGCGCGACAATTAATCTCTTTCATAACGCTGCGACCCTCTTCAGGCGACATCATGCCCATGCGCCTCATGATATTGATAGAATTGAGTTTATCCTTCATTTCAGGATTGCTCAACTCATCTTTTTTCGCCATCTTTCCGCCATATTCCAGTCATAATGCGTCTGAACTTTTCACAAATGCAGAACGAAATTTTATTTAAGTTTGATTGGTCTGAATATGGAAACAGTCATGCGGCTCGAATGTTGTCAGAGCCATTTTCCTGACGGTTTGTGCGACAATATGGGTGACACTGCCGGTGATTCTTGGCAAGAATCGCGGTTGTCACCCTGAGGCAAGAATCCGACGGAAGGGCGCGCATGAGGATCGTCACGGGTAACAAGCAGAAGCGGCAGCTTGGCATTCTGTGACAAGCTGAAAAACTGGGTCATTCAGCCGAACGATTTTGGAGTCACGCATGGAATCGGCACCTCTGACAGAGACGATTGGGCGCTTCCCGACAACCTTCTCACAGCAGAGATTCTGGTTCCAGGAGCTGGCCAAGCCAGGCGATCCGGAGTTGAACATTGCCGTGCGCTGGGAGATTCGCGGCGAGTTCAGCGGCGCTCAGCTAGAGAAAGCCGTGCAGCAGATCATCCAGCGCCACGAGATTTTGCGCACGCGTTTCATTGTCGACAACGGCGAGGTTTGGCAAGAGGTAGGCGAGGCTGTGCCGTTTCGGCTGGGTATGGTCGATCTGCGCGCCGTCGCGCCCGAAGAACACGAGAGCCGCGTCGCTGCGATGGCACGAGAGCTGGCGAACCGGCCTTTCGACCTGTCGCAGCCCTGCCTCTTGCGCATGACACTTGTCCAGCTTGCAGCAGACCGGGCAGCCATTCTCATCTCAGCACATCACATTGTTTTTGATGGCTTCTCCATCGGCGTGCTCGGGCATGAACTTGGCCAGATCATGCAAGCTCTTGCCGAGCGTCGCGACCCGGACCTGCCCGAACTGGACTTGCAATATGGCGATTACGCGCTCTGGGAGCAGGAGTTCGAAGCGTCCGGCGCGCTGGAAGAGGACGGGGCTTTCTGGGAGAACCGACTGAAAGACGCGCCCTATTTCGAACTTGAACCGGATTTTCCCCGTCCCGCGAAGCGCGAGACGACCGGCAAGACCATTGTCAAAGCCTTCCCGACAGATTTCGACGACCGCATGGTCGCCTTCAACAAGTCCTCTGGTATCTCTCTCTTTACCCTCGGCGCCGCCGCCCTGAGCGCCGCTCTCCACCAGTGGAGTGGCAAGACCGACATCTTGTTCGCGACCCCCGTCGCCGGTCGGACAGATGTGGAAATCGAGAGACTGATCGGCGTCTTCATCAACACCTTGGTCATGCGGATTGACGCGCAGCCTGACGCGAACCTGCGCGAGCATGTCGGACGAGTGGCCGATACCGTTACCGATGCCCTGTTGCATCAGAGCTACCCCTTCGACCTGCTGGTTCGGCGGCTGAGGCCCTCGCGCGACCCCAGTCGGCGGCCGCTGGTGTCGATCAACCTCAACATGCAGCGCGCCTTTCTGCAGGAAAGGCGCTATGGCGATTTCGATCTGGTCTCGGTCCCGTCGCATATGCCGGGCATCTTCCATGATCTGAATGTCCAGATCGTCGGGCGCAACTCTGGTTGGAAGCTGATGCTCGACTATAACACCTCACTGTTTACGGCAGAGACTGCCGACGCCTTTTCTGACCTGCTGCTACAAACATTCGAGACAATCCTGCGCGACCCGGAAGCCCGGCTGGCCGATTTGCCGCGACGGCAAAAAGCCGTCGCTGGACCGGGGCCCGCCACGTCCGTCGCCAAAGTGGCGCCCAAATCTGAACGGCGGGTATCAGATCACAAGGACATCAGAGCCGAGTTGCAGCGCATCTGGTCCGAGGTTCTGGGCCGCCCCCCTTCAGACTGCGAGGGCGATTTCTTCGAGCTTGGCGGGCATTCTTTGGTCGCGCTGCGGATGCTCGCGCGAACGCAAGAGAGCTTTGGCCAGCGTCTGTCGCTAGGTGCATTTCTTGAAGATCCGACTCTCGACGCTTTGGCGGAGACAATCGCGAGAGTTCTGGAGCGCGCGAAGGATCAGGCTGCGCAGGCCGGTGAAAATGCCGAACTGTGGGATGTCCTGCCCCTGCGCGCCGCGGCCGCAGACAGTCCGGTGATCGTGACCGTGAACCAACCTTTCCTCTATCACGCCTTTGCCCGGCAGATCAGCGAGGGGGTCGAGGTGGTCAACCTGACCATCGCAGAAGAATACGGCCTCACGCGTTTGGCAGCAAAAGATTTCGCAACTTTGGCCGCCGATGCCGCGGACCTCTTGCGCGCGCGCTACGCGGGGCGCCCGATCGCGCTCATGGGGCATTGTGTCGATGGGTTGCTCGCGTTGCGGATGGCCCAACAAGAGGCTCTGGCGCGGGAAAACATTCTTCTGGTCGGGATGATTGACCCCCTTGAGCCAGCGGAAGTCGTACGTCGCGGTCGGTTCGAGCGCGTCCGCGCGCGCTGGTCGGTCCGGCTTCGGCGTTGGGGGCATTATCTTGGCGCGAAACTCAGAGGACAGATCGGCTGGGCCGATCTCTTGCGTCAGACTGGCGCGGGGGAGAAGCTTCTGCGGCGCTTCGGAGCCATTGCGCCCGAGACCGAGGCCGAGCGGCACGCATTCGCCGTGAACCATCGGCTGGTGCAGATGAGCCAAGAGGCCAGCGCGGAGCCCTTTGATGGCGATGTTGCCCTGTTCAAGACCGAAGCGCATACTGATGCCGCCCTGCGCGGGTCTTTCGGATGGTCGCGGTTTCTGCCCGCCGATACTCCCGTCTACCAGCTTCCCGGCTGGCACCAGGACGCGCTTATGACAACGGGCGTCGAGAAAATCGCGCAGATCGTGCAGGCACGGATCGCGCGGCGCATGAAAGATGCGAGCCGACATGGCGGATGATACGGCAGCGCCCATACGCGTTGCCTTCGTCCACGCAACCGGCAGCAAGGTTCCCGCTTGGGTTCCGGGCTTGATCAAGTGGTTGCAGGAGGACCCCGGCTTTGAGCTTGTCGGCAGGCTTCCAGGCGAGCCGCTTGCTCAGGTTAAGCGCCCCTTTTTGCTTGCCGCAGAGCGGCGGGCGTTGCAATTGCTCAGGCCGCATCTGTTCGATGATAGCTTGAGTGCTGCACTCACGGCACTTCCCGAGCTTGGAGATCAGGCGCGGTGGGGCAAGACCTGTTTCGCAGATATTGCCATTGCACTAGGCGCCTGCATGCTGCCCGATCCGGTGCGCGACGCGCTGGTCCGCGAGGAATGGTCTGTCGCGCTTGGTGGCGCGCCCGCCCATTCTGCCGATGTGTCGATCATGCAGGCCATCACATCGGGTCAGCCGACCGTTCCGATGACGCTTCTGGCGCGGGGTCCGGGCGATACAGCGGCGCGACCTGTCTTCACCGCGCAATACAATATCAAGCCGAGCGCGGTCCTGACGGCGGAGTCGCTCGAGGATCAGACACTGATTTTCCTGCAGCGGGCACTCACCTGCCATCGTTATGACCGGCCGGTCAATACCGGCGCAACAGCACCGCTTTGCCCTGATGCGGTGCCTGCGCGTGCGCGCCGGACGTATGCAGGCCATATGGTGCGGGCTTTGACAGGCCGGATAATCGAGAAGGCAACCGAAAAGTTGAACCTTGCTCGTGACGGGTGGCGGTTGCATCACGGTGATGGCTCCGGTTTCGATTTCGACCCGGCGCAATTCATGTCTGTGCCGTCGGCTTCTACCATCATGGCTGATCCTTTCTTTCTCGAACATGAAGGCGCGCTCTATGTGTTCTATGAGGTACTGGAGCGGCGCGACCAACCGGCATGGATCGAGGTTGGCAGGTTGGATGGCGACAGCTTTACGCCTTTGGGCGAGGCCTTGCGCTGCGACTACCACCTGTCCTTTCCGTTTGTCTTTTCCGACAATGGAGAGGTCTACATGATCCCCGAAACCCATGCGACCAACCGGCTCGAGGTCTGGCGGGCGACGCGCTTTCCCAATGAATGGGAACTTCATGCCACCGCACTGGAGGGGCAGTCCCCTGCAGACAGCTTCCTGTTTCGGCAGGACAAGACGTGGTGGCTCTTCACCAATCTGTCAAAGGTCGAGCGATTGCCCGACCATATGAGCGCGTTATACCTCTTCAAGGTGGATGGTCCTGATTTGAACGAGGTGAAACCTCACAGGCTGAACCCGGTGATCATCGGTAGTGACGTCGCACGAAACGCGGGGTGCATCCTGTCATGGCGAGGGGCGCTCTATCGCCCCTCGCAACTCAACGCCAGAGGCGTCTATGGATACGGGCTGAACCTGATGCGCATCGACCAACTGGACGGCGAGACGTATCACGAGACGCTTGTGAAGCAGATCACGCCAACGGACTTGCAGGGTGCAACCGGGGTGCATCACATATCCTGGGCGACCGGCAAGGTCATCATTGACGCGTATTCCGAATGACCGATAAGCGAGCCAAGAACCCTCCGCATACAGCACCCGCCTTTCGTCGTTTGCTGCTCTCGGCATCGTTCTGCATTTCGGTGGGACTGGGGTTTTCTACCACAGCACCTGTCGCTGCGGAACAGGCGGAAGAGGCTGATTTCTTCCTCGGCGTGCAGACCCATTTCGCGCAGGGCTGGCGGCTGGAGTTCCTCGATTTGCTACCCAAGCTTGGCGCCCCCTCGCTGCGCGACGAGTTGTCATGGCCACGGGTGGAGCGTGCGCGCGGGCAATATGATTTCAGCCATGATCGCGCCCGCTATCTGGGCAAGGCCATCGAGCGCGGGATTGATCCGCTGTTGCTCTTCACCGACACGAATCCGCGTTATGATGATGGTGACACGCCATATACGCCCGAAGCACAGGCAGGACTGGCGCGCTATATCACGGCGGTTCTCGACGCCTATGCTCCCGGCCTGCGCCGTATCGAGATCGGGAATGAGTTCAACTCGGATGACTTTGTCAGCGGCCCCTTCATGCAGGACCGTGCGCGCTACTTTGCCGAGATGCTGCAAGTGGTGCATGACACGGTCAAGGCAGAGCACCCCGAGACGGAAATCCTGTGCACCGGCACGCATTCCATCGCTATTGGTTTCTTTCGCGAACTCTTCGAACAGGGCGCTCTGGCGTCTTGCGACGCCATCTCGCTGCATCTCTATCGCGACCAGCCCGAGGGGCTGGGCCCTGAAATCGACCGTCTGCGGGCGCTGATGGAGGAATTCGGCGGGCTCCTACCGATCTATGTTACCGAGTTCGGCCAGTGGTTCGATGACCCCGAAGACGCGCCCGATTTCATGCTTAAGACAGTGGCACAGATGGGCGAGGCCGGGATTGCGGGCGCATGGTGGTATGCGCTTCTCGATCAGCCCTGGTGGCCCAATATGGGCCTCTACCGGGCTGACCCGACAGCGCCGATGCCCGCAGCCGCAAGTTTTCGGCTGTTGCAGGACAAGCTCTTGCCGCATGGGCGCCCGAGGCATATCGGCGCCAGTGCCGCCGATCAGATCTATGCCTTTGGCGAACCAGCGCGCGCCGTGATCGCCTGGGGCGCACCTGCGCAACTTACTGTCGAGGGCGCAGAGCGTTTCCTTGATGCACGCGGAGAGCCCATCGCGCCGGTCTCGGAACTGGACCATGCGGCCGTTGTCATTCTGGGGGACGACCTGCGTGTCAATGTCGAACGCGATCATGGGGTTGTCGGCACGCGCTATGGCTACGGCCTAGCGCCATGGAGCTATCACGTCATCCGCCCCGATGGGCGCGAGAGCGACTTGCAGCATATCGACTGGGAGTGGGCCTCGTTTCTGGGGGATCCATGGCTGCGCCCGTTGCTTGTCAGTCAGGACTGGATTTCGGGTGCACGGTTCGACACGGGTTCGTATCAGGCGGTCGAGCGCTTCACCGCGACCGAGGCTGGCCTGCATCAAATCTCGGCCCGGTGGTTCCTGCCTGAGGATGCCAAGTCGGCAGGCGCCGTCATCAGCATCCTGCACAATGGCGCAGAGATCCTGCGCGGGACTGTCGGGTCTGAGCCTTTCGCTTTCGGCCCGATGACCATCCACCTCGCGCCCGGTGACCAACTCGATTTCGCAGTCGCACCGGGGCAGGGGGACGGCGATCACGCCGTGCGCCGCGAGATCACGATCCACGCGCCAGAGTCTGACTGACGTCAGCGCATCATCCGCCAGAAAGCGATAAGGGTGCGACGGTAAAAAGCCGCCAGCAGGAGCAGATACAAGGCGACTGCCGGCAACGAGATGATCAGCGCGCGAAGCAGTACATTCAACTCGGTCAGAATATCAGTCTGGTCAACATAGCCTAGCAATCCGAAGACAACCGCAAGCGGGATGAGCGCGGGCAGCATGTTGCGGAACACCGGCGACCACTTGAAACCAAGCTTCCTGCGATAGACTTCGAGATTGACGAAGAAATACACCAGCGCTGCCACAACCTTTGCCACCGCGACGGCGATGACCCCGAACGGGCCCGCTGCCAAGACCAGCGCGATGCCGACAACTGCAAAGAACAGGAAGAGACGTGGCAAGAATGATGCATGCCCGGTCAAGGAGAGCAGCGGCTCTGTCGCATAGCCGACGATCCAGAGGAAAGCAGCCATCGAGATGATGGAAATAACTGGTGCTGCGCTCTGCCATTCCGGACCAAGAAGCCCGACCATGATTGCTTCGGAGAAGAGGCTGATCCAGAAGAACACCGGAAGCGCTATCACCCAGGCCAGCGGAAAGAACACATTGGCGAAATTCTGATACGCTTCTTCGGTTCCGACATCGCGCACGCTGCGAAAGGTTTTCCACGCCAGTATCTTTACCGGCTCGCCAATTAGTTCCACGGACGCACCGACCACACGTTCCGCAGCACGAAAAATCCCGACCGATGCAGGACCGAGGAAAAACCCGACAATGAAGACCGAGGCATAGTTGCTGATCACGAGGATGATCCGGGAGGCGAGTATGTTCTTCGAGAATGACAACAAACCCGGCAGCCCTTGGCGCAGCCCGCCGAACCGTGGCAGAAGATGGGTCACGAAAATCACGATGATGACGAACACTGTCTGCTGTGCCAGTCTGCCCCCCACCAGCGAGAGAAAGCCATATCCGGCCGAGAGCATCACGAGTGTCACGACCAGCCCGACCGCTTCGCCGGCCATCCCGGTCAAGCCAAAGGCCATGATCCGGCCTTGCCAGATCATGATCCCGTTCCAGGCTGCCGAGGGCGTTGCCAGCAATATCCAGATCGAGAATCCGGCGATCAGGAGGGGAATATCGCCATGGCTGAAGAATGGCAGGCCGATAGCTGCGGCGGCAATGCCGACCAAAGCCATCGCGACACCGCAAAGGCAAGCGATCCCCAAGACTTTTTGTGATTCATCCGGCCCGCTGCTCCAGGCCATGATGTATTCGCTCCAGCCTGCCTCGGCGACCTTGAGCGCGACGATGGCAATAGCCGAAATCAGCGCGAACAGGCCGAAATCCTCCGGCCCCAGGATGCGCGCGGCGTAGATGAAGATCACGATCTGGCAAAACTGCGCAAAGGCACGCGAAAGCGCTGTCAGTGCAGCTCCGCCAGCGAGTGCCGCACCTTCGCGTTTGCGAGTGCCACTCGCCCGGTCCTGTCTTTCGGGAGTGTTGGCTACCAAGAAAAACTCCAATATCTCGGACCGGACAGAGATCGTCGGCCAGAGGCGACTCGTCTCCTAAATGACTGGCGATGCAAGTCCATTGCACCAGAGCGCTTGGTGCGATGTGTGCCATGAAGCGAACATGGCAAGCCAGCCGATTGCAAGGGGTTCTGCCGCAATTTCGCGACAAGATCATGGCTATTTCAAGGAACTTGTCGACCGATCTGTAAGCCAAGCTGGAAAACTGATGGCCCGCTATCGGCGAGCGGACCATCAATAGAGTAGCCCACTGCGCAGATTGTCACCCTGTCACAGATCACGGATTGATGCGGATCGGCGTGCCGTCGCGAACCATCGCATATATATCCTCCATTTCGCGGTCGGTCACGGCAATGCAGCCATCGGTCCAGTCACCGCGCGCCCGCTGAAATCTCGGCCCGCGCCCGTGGATGAAGATATCCCCGCCCGGATTCCAGCCATTCGCCTCGGCACGGGCGATGTCTTCTTCATTCGGATAATCAATGCCGAGTGAGAGATGGAACGCACTGTTCGGGTTGCGCCGGTCGATGATGTAATCGCCCTCGGGCGTGCGCCGATCCCATTCGCGTTGCTTGTGGCCGTTGGGATTGCCGCCAAGCTGGATGCGGAAACTGCGCAGCCGCTGGTCGTGATGATAGAGATGCATCCGCCGGGCCGCCTTGTGGACGACTACCTGAGTGACTTCGGGGCCGTTATAGGTCCGGAATTTGCTTGGTGGCTTGCTACATGACGCGAGCAAGCCCACCAGAAGAAGAGCGACGACGACGCGCAGAAAACTCATGCTACTGCCTCGATTTTTCGTATGACCATGCCGCAGTTGCACGATTCTGCCAAGCATTCGCCGCGCAGCAGTGCGGAGAGGCCGCTCACAAAACCGTCATTCAGCAGGGTGCGTGCGGTCCTTGTCACGCTCGGCCAGCCGCATCTCGATGGCTTCCAATCGCTTGAGCACCTCGACACGGTAATCGCTCGTCGCCTGATTGCTTTCCTCGGCATGGGCGTCCTGCATAGAGTTCACGATCAAACCGACCAGCAGGTTCACCACGGCGAATGTCGTCACCATGATGAAGGGCACGAAGAAGGCCCAGGCGTAGGGATAGACCTCCATCACCGGGCGCACGATGCCCATGGACCAAGATTCCAGTGTCATGATCTGGAACAGCGAATAGGCCGAATTCCCGAGATCCCCGAACCAGTCGGGGAAGCTCTCGGAAAAGAGCTTGGTCGCCATGACCGCGCCGATATAGAACAGCATCCCCATCAGCAGGAAGACCGAGCCCATCCCGGGTAGTGCCCGGATGAAGCCTTCCACCACGCGGCGCAGATTGGGACTGACCGAGACCACACGCAACAGCCGCAGGATTCGCAGCGCGCGCAGCACGCTGAAGGTCTGCGCGCCGGGCATGAGCGAGATGCCAACGATCAGGAAATCGAAGATATTCCAGCCGGACCGCCAGAATTGTCCGCGCTGGGCGTGAAACTTCAGTGACAACTCAATCACGAATATCGTGAGGCAGAGAGTGTCGAGCGCGATGATCACTGGCCCGGCCACGTCCATGATCGTGCCCGAGGTCTCCATTCCCAACAGCACGGCGTTGAACAAGATCACCCCGATGATGCCGTTGCGCACCCATGCCTTGTCCAGAAAGGCGGCGGTCTGTTCGCGGCTGAGCATGGTCCCTCCGTGACGTTACGATCTGTGGGGGCGGATATGCTACCTCGTGAAGAGTGCTGCAAGCTCGACATGCGGGCTGAAGCGGAATTGGTCGATCAATTGCACCCATTCGAGGCGATAGCCGCCCTGCGAGAGGCGCTTTGCGTCGCGCGCGAAAGTGACCGGGTTGCAGGACAGGGCCGCGACGCGCGGGACTCTGCTCTGCGCCAGCAACTCGGCCTGCGCCTCGGCCCCGGCGCGGGGCGGGTCGATGACAGCGGCGTCGAAGCGGTTCAGCTCTTCCGGCAATAGTGGGCGGCGGAAGAGGTCGCGCGCCTCATGGGTGACGCGCTTGAGCCCCGTGGCGTGCCGCCAGCCCGCATCGAGCGCGGCCAGCATCGCGGCATCGCCTTCGACCGCGTGGACCTCGGCCGCTTCGGCCAGCGGCAGGCTGAATGTGCCGCAGCCAGCGAACAGATCGACGATCCGGGAGGCGCCGCCTGCGGCGGCGCGGGTCGCTTCCTGCATCGCGGTTTCGGCTTCGCGGGTGGCCTGCAGAAAGGCTCCGGGTGTCGGTGTAACCTGTGCGCGCCCGAATTGATGATACGGCCGGGCGGCCAGCGCGATCACCTCGCTGTCATAGGAGAGCCGGGCAAGCCGGGCTTGCCCGGCCCAGCGTCCCAGTTCGGCCTGCAATGGTCCATCGAGTGGCTTGCCACCGGAAATCGCCAGATCAAGCCCCGTCTCCGAGCGCGTCAGCGCGAGGCTCAGCACGCCTTTGCGGCTGGCGGTCATGACCGTCACCTCTTCGAGTAGAGGCAGCGCCTCGGTCAGGTCCGGGTGCAGGATCAGGCAGTCGGGCACAGGGCTGATCACATCCGAGGCGCGTCCGTGAAAGCCCACGAGGGCGCCGGTTTTCAATCGGCGCCCGGCGAATGTCGCACGCCTGCGTGACCCCAGTGGCGAGATATGGGGCGGGCGAAACTCCGCCTCCAGCCCTTGCGCAGCAAGGGCTTGCGTGATCACGCTCTCTTTCCAGTGGGTCACAAAATCTTCCCGCGCATGCTGCAGCGCGCACCCCCCGCAGGCGCGGTAATGTGGGCAGGGCGGGCGGATGCGCTCGGGCGAGGGGGTGATAATCCGGGGCGCCGCCAGGCGCCCCGCCTCGATCTCGCCTTCTACCACCTCACCGGGCAGGGTGCGCGGCACGAATACCGGTCCCTCGGCCACCCCATCGCCATGATGGCCCAGACGGGTGATGGTCAACGCGCTCACAGCGCCCGCGCGGGCGAGAAGGCATAGCCTTCGGGCGAGAGAATCGTGGCCTCGCGCAACCCGTGGGGCTTGTCAGCAGGCGGTTCGATCACACTGTCGGGGACGGCGCGGGCCGCTACGGTATCCGGGTCCAGCCCGAACAGGTAAAATTGCGTCCCGCCCCCACGCGGTGGCATCTCGGGCACGAGGCCCAGCAGCGGATGGGAATGATAGGTGCCGTCCGCATGCAGTTGCAGCAGAGCATCGCCGTGGCGGATGATCGCGAAATCATCGCTCAGGCGGAATACCTCCAGCCCCAGCACGTCGCGCAGGAATGCCGCCATCGCCCGCACATCGCGGCACAAGAGGTTCACCCCGACCCCGCGCAAAGACTGTCCGAAGTCGGGCGGCGTGACCGTCTCGAAATCCATCTCAGGCCTCTTCCACCTCGTCACAGCCGAGGAACCCGCCCGATTGCCGCGCCCAGAAACGGGCATAGACACCCTCGCGTGCGAGCAGTTCCTCATGTGTGCCCTGCTCGATGATGCGCCCGTCGTCAAGCACGATGATCCGGTCCAGCCGCGCGATGGTCGAGAGCCGGTGCGCGATGGCCAGCACAGTCTTGCCCTCCATCAAGGGTTCGAGCGCGTCCTGCACCGCCGCCTCGACCTCAGAGTCGAGCGCCGAGGTCGCCTCGTCCAGCACCAGAATCGGCGCATTTTTCAGAAACGCGCGGGCCAGCGCGATGCGCTGGCGCTGCCCGCCCGAGAGCCGCACGCCGCGTTCACCCAGATGCGCGTCATAGCCGCGCCGCCCGGCATGGTCCTGCAGCCCGAGGATGAAGTCATGCGCCTCTGCGGCCTTGGCCGCGGCCTCGACCTCTTCACGCGTGGCGTCTGGCCTGCCGTAGCGGATATTCTCATAGGCCGAGCGGTTGAACATGGCCGTTTCCTGCGTGACCATGGCAATATTGCGGCGGAGGCTTTCCTGCGTCACCCTGCGGATATCCTGCCCGTCAATCGTGATCCGCCCGGCCTCGATATCATAGAGCCGCAACAGAAGCGCCACGAGCGTCGATTTCCCCGCGCCTGAGGCCCCGACGATCCCGATCTTCTCGCCCGGCGCGATGGCCAGATCCAGCGCCTCGACCCCACCCGACTGCCGCCCGTAGGCAAAGCCCACTTTGTCGAAATGCACCGCCCCTGCGACCCGTCCCAACTCGACCGCATCGGACGCATCTTCCAGAGTGGGGCGCGGGGTGAGGGTCTTCATCCCGTCCTCGATCTCGCCGATATTGCCGTAAATCGCCATCAGCACGAAACTGACCCAGCCCGTCATCTGTGCGATACGTATCGCCACCGCCCCGGCGGCAGCAATGTCGCCCGGTGTCGTTGCCCCCAGCGTCCAGAGCCAGAGCGTGCCGCCGATCAGCATCACCGGCAACAATCCGGCAACCCCCATCAGCCAGAAGCGGAACACGGCTTGCACCTCGCCGAACTCGACCGCCCTGTCGCGGAACACACCCATCGCGTTCAGCGCGGCGCGATCCTCGAAATCGGCATGAGCGAAGAGTTTGACCGTCTTGATATTGGTGATCGTGTCCACCACCTGCCCGCTGACCTGAGCGCGCGCGCCAGCGCGCGCGCCCGAGCGTGCCCGCACCTGCGGCAGGAAATGCCGGATCAGCGCCAGATAAGCCACCATCCAGAGGGTCAACGCCAGCGCAACCCGCGTGTCGATGGTCAGCAGCAGCACAACCGAGCCGATGATCGAGGCCAGCGCAAAGGCCATGGTGTTGATCGCCTCATTGGCGACATCGGTCAGCGCGCGGGCGGTCTGGACTTGTTTTTGCGCGATCCGTCCTGCGAAATCATCATCGAAGAAGGTCACCGGCTGGCCCAATGTCCAGCGGTTCAATCGTGATTGCACCAGCACATAGACATTGGGCTGCACCACCACGGCATTGGCGAGGGACGAGATGCCGAAGGCAAGCGGACGCACCAGCACAAAGAAGAGCACGAAAACCGCCACAAGGCCCACATTATTCGCCCAGAACCCGCCCGGCTCCGAGGCCACAACGGCGTCGATGATCAGCCCCAGCAACAGCGCCGAGAGCACTTCCGTCGTGCCCACCAGCGCCGAGATGAAGGCTGCAAGCAGCAGCACCGGCCAGGCCCCACGCACCGACCACAGGATGAAAGCCCAGAGGCTGCGCGGTGGGGCCGACCCTGCGGGCTCGAACGCGTCGATCAGTCCGGCGAGCCTCTGGGCGGCGCCGGGTCTGACCTCTGGTTCTGGTGATTTCTGCAGCACAACGCCCCCTGTCTCTGCCTCCGATATAGGGTGCGAGACAGGCTCAGGCCAGCAACTCGTCGCGGCTTAGCCGAAAATCCGACGCGACCCAGCGCTCTTCCAGTGCCTTGAGGGCCTGACCCAGTGCAGGCCCATCCAGATGCGGCAGGTCGCGGGCGCGTAGCGGAAATTGCGCCTCAGCCCCCCATTGGACCGCCTGCTGCCATCCTTCGGGCAGGGGAGTTTCCAGCAATGCCGCGCGGGAGAGCAGGACATCGCGCGCAAGCTCTGCCCCCAACCGGTAACCTAGCTCGGCAGGCCCGGTCATGGCCGCGAGCGCCGCGCGCCCTTTCGCGAGCGCCTCCGCCTCGCGCCGGGTCAGACGCAGGCGCGCGGTCTCACCGCCCAAGGTCAGAAGTCGCCGCAGCGCCTCTGGCGCGAAGGCCCGGTCCAGATGCACCAGTCGTGCCAGCGCCTCTGCATCGGCGCCGGGCAGGATGCGCGGTAATACGCCGGTCTGCGCCATCGCCGCGACTGCAGGAGCCGGGTCGGGGGCGGCCAGCAACCGGCGCATCTCGCCGCCGATCCGCTCGGCCGAGAGTGTGTCGAGCCCGTGCGCGCTCTCGGCACAGGCCGCCAGGGCCTCGGCATCCACCCCGCCGAAAGGGTCGCCATATTGTGCATGAAAGCGAAAGAACCGCAGGATGCGCAGGTAATCCTCGGCTATCCGCGCCCGCGCGTCGCCAACAAAGCGCACCCGCCGCGCCGCGATATCTGGCCGCCCGCCAAGCGGGTCGATCACCGTGCCATCAGCGCGCGCATAAAGCGCATTGATGGTGAAATCGCGCCGCGCGGCGTCTTCGGCGATATTGTCGGAAAATGCGATGGTGGCGTGGCGGCCATGTGTCTCGACATCACGGCGAAAGGTCGTGACTTCATAGCCATGTCCATCATGCACGAGCGTCACCGTGCCATGCGGCAGCCCGGTCGGTACGGCGCGCATACCATCCCGCTCGGCCAGTTCCATGACCTGCTCGGGGCGGGCATCGGTCGAGATATCGACATCCGTGACCGGCACGCCCATCAGCGTGTTGCGCACGCAACCGCCCACCACCAGCGCCTGATACCCGCCCTCGTTCAGCAAGCGCAGCACCGGCTGCGCCTGATCCAGCCATGCGCCCGCTACCTGCATTCACTCACCCGCTCGGCCAGCCCGCGCAGGATGCGCGCGGTCGCCCCCCAGATGTAATACGGCCCCCAAGGCACGACATAGTAATTCCGCCATGTGCCGCGCCACATGCGCCGCTCGACGCGGAATTGCGCAGGGTCGGTCAGATGCGCCAGTGGAACGGCAAAGACCTCGGCCACCTCGCCGGGTTCGGGGGTATAAGCCACAAGGTCGGTGATCGCAGCCAGCACGGGTGTCACCTGATATCCTGTGACCGTTTCATGCGCTGGCAGTATCCCGATCACGTTAACCGCAGGCGTGGGCAGTCCGATCTCCTCGCGCGCCTCGCGCAGCGCGGTGGCCAGCAGATCGTGGTCCTCCGCATCCTGCCGACCGCCCGGAAAGGCAATCTGGCCGGGATGATGGCGGAGATGCGAGGCGCGCTTGGTCAGCACCACTTCGGGGCCGCGCGCGCCCTCCTGCACCCCGACCAGAACTGCCGCTGGGCGCAGCTTGCGCTGCTCGGGCAGCACCACGCCGGGATTCAGGTCAAAATCGCTGGACGCAGGACCAGACGCTGCCAGCGCCGCTTGCAGCGTCCTTGCCAGGTCAGGAGCCATCGCCCGAGGCCTCGAAGCCCAGCGTCGCCGGGTCGAGCACGTAATGTGCCCCGCAGAACTGGCAATCCGCCGTGACGGTGCCCTCAGGCGTGGTCATGGTGGCGATGTCCTTGGCGGAATAGATTGACAGGCTCTGGCGCACCTTGTCCTCGGAACAGGTGCAGCCGAAATGAACCGCCTGTGGGTCGAACACGCGCGGCACTTCCTCGTGGAACAAGCGCAATAGCAACTCGGGCGGCTGCACCTTGGGGCCGACCAGCTCCAACTCTTCGACTGTGTCCAGGAGCAGGTTAACCCGCGACCAGTCTTCCTCGATGATCGCGCGCTCGCGCGGGCTCGCGCCTGCAGCCTGCGGCATGTGCTGCAGCATCACCGCGCCTGCGCGCCATTTCTCGGCTTCACCGCGCAGCGACGACCGTCCCAGCGAGAGCGCGAAGCGTGTTGGCAATTGCTCGGATTGTTCGAAATAGGCCTCGGCGCAGTCCGAGAGGCGCGCGCCAGTGACCGGAGTGATGCCCTGATAAGGGGCCATCCCCTGACCCTGATCGATGATGATGGCGAAATAACCTGAGCCGATCTGCGGGAAACCGGCGCTGTCGGGGTCCAGCCGATCAGCGTCGAAGCTGGCATAGGCGCGAATCCGTGCGGGCGCGCCCTCCTCGACCGGGGCAAAGTAATCGGTCGCGATCAGCCGCAATGGACCATCGCCGCGCACCTGCAGCGACAGTCGCCAGCGCAGCTTGATCGTTTGCCCGATCAGCGCGGTCAGCAGCGCGGCCTCGGCCACCACGGCCTCGACAGCAGGCGGATAGCCGTGCCCCGCCAGAACCCTCTCAAGCGCAGTGTCCAGCCGCGCAACCCGCCCGCGAATATCGCTGCGGTCAAGCTGAAAGGGCAGGATGGTATCATCCCAGGCGATTTGTGCACCGAAGCTCATGGCATGTTCCTAGCTTGCAGTCCGCATCTGCGAGTCTGCGTCAGCCCCCTCATATAGGAAGCATCGCCCCAGCGCCAACCCGTGATCCGGTGCGGGCCCGGTGCCAAAGCGCGTCAGATAATCCCCTTCTCGGGCAGGAAACGCTGGGTCAGGACGGTTTCCTGCAGGCGCATCAGCCGATGTGCGTTCTGCATATGGTCGGCAAGGATGCGCCGAGCGTCATCGGCATCGCCCTCACGCAGGGCTGTGACAAGGCGCGACTGATAGTCCAGCCCCGATGACCACAATTCGCGGTTGGGCTGGGCGTAAAGTTTGCGCGAGACGGTGATATCGGCCAGCATATTGGCGATGAAGCGGATCAGGAAGCGCAGCAGCGGATTGCCCGACATCTCTGCCAGCAGCGCGTGAAAGCGTAGAGATGCAAGGTGCTGCGCGCGCTCTTCCTCCGCAGTGCGGGCTGGCTCGGAATAGCAGGTCATGACCTCTTCCAGCGCGCGCAATTGTGCTTCGCTCAGCTTTCCGGCCAGAGAGGCCGCCAACTCGGGCTCCAGCACGACGCGGATCTGATAGACATCATCAATGGTCAGATGCTGGAAATAGAAGTAATTGCCTAAGAGCGCCGTGGCGCGCTCTTCTGACACTTGGTGCACAAATACACCACCCCCGGGCCCGGTGCGCGACTTCACCAACCCTTGCGCTTCCAGAATGCGAATCGCCTCGCGGATGGTGCCCTTGGCCATGCCAAAGCGCTCAATCAACTCAGCTTCGGAGGGTAGGCGGTCACCAGGCCGCCATCCGTTAGCCATGACCCAGGACTTGATCGCCTCGGCCACCTGTTGCGGGCGGGACAGGCGCTCAGGAGTCGAGCGGATGGTGGCAGGCGGCAAACTGGTCTCCCTCTATTTTGCGCAGTGTCGGCACTTCGCGCCGGCACAGGTCTGACGCGCGCGGGCAACGGCCGGCAAAGGCGCAGCCAGGAGGCGGGTTCAGCGGGTCGGGCAATTCGCCCGATTGCGCGCCCCCCAAAGGCTTGCCCACGACCGGCGCCGAGTCGGCCAGCAGCTTGGTATAGGGATGGCGCGGGGCTGCAAAGACCTTTTCGGCAGGACCGGTTTCCACCACCGAGCCGAAATAGAGCACGGCAATGCGGTCGCTGACGGCCTCGACCACGGCCAGATCATGGCTGATGAACAGATAGGTCAGATTGAACTCGGCCTTCAGATCGGCCAGCAGGTTCAGCACCTGCGCCTGCACCGAGACATCGAGCGCCGAGACCGGCTCATCCAGAATCAGGATGCGCGGGCTGGCCGCAAGCGCGCGGGCGATCCCGATCCGCTGTGCTTGACCGCCCGAGAATTCATGCGGGTAGCGGTCCAGAAACTCGGGCCGCAGATTCACCGCGTCGAACAGTTGTGCGATCCGCTCCTCCAGCACGCGCCCCCGCATCCCATGTAACTGGCGCAAGGGAGTTTCCATGATCTGACGGATCGTCTTGCGCGGGTTGAGGCTAGAGACCGGGTCCTGAAACACATACTGGATCAGCCGACCAAAGGCTGCCGGATCGGCACGATCCAGTGCGCGCCCCTCGATTTCGATATTGCCAGAGGTAGGCGGCTCCAGCCCCACCAGCATGCGCGCGAGCGTCGACTTCCCGCAACCTGACTCGCCCACGATGCCCAGCGTCTCGCCCTCTGTCACTTCCAGCGAGACCGGGTGCACAGCATGGACCTGCGCGCGCGGCGGGCCGATCAGGCGCTTGCCGATATCGAAGGTCTTGGCCAGATCGGTGGTTTTCAGTGCCAGTGTCATGGGGCCACCTCTGGGTAGAGGCAGCGCACTTGGCGGTTCTTGCCCTTCAACTCGATCTCACCGTGGCGGCAGGCGTCCTGCGCCTTGTCGCAGCGGGGCGCGAAGGCGCAGCCCTCGGGCAATTGATCGACCGCGGGCGGCAGGCCCGGAATGGCCGCAAGGATGCGCCGCCCTTCGCCCAGTTCCGGCACGCAGGCAATCAGGCGCCGCGTATAGGGATGGGCCGGGGCCTCGAGCACCTCCTGCGTCGGCCCGGTTTCGACGATCCGCCCGCCATACATGACCGCCACGCGGTCGCAAAGCTGGCCGACGACGCCGAAATCATGCGTGATGAACAGGATCGCGAGCCCCCGACGCTGACGCAATTCGTCGAGCAGTGCGAGGATCTGCGCCTGCACGGTCACATCCAGCGCCGTGGTTGGCTCATCGGCGATGATGATATCGGGGTCATTGGCCAGCGCCATGGCGATGCCCACGCGCTGGCGCATCCCGCCCGAGAGTTCATGCGGGAAGGCACCTACGCGCCCGGCGGCGTTCGGGATGCGCACATCTTCCAGCAGTTTGATCGCGCGCTTGTGGGCCTCGGCATGGCTGACAGGCTCATGCACGCGGATCGCCTCGACCAACTGATCGCCGATACGGTAGAGCGGGTGGAGGGTCGAGAGCGGGTCCTGAAAGATATAGGCCACGCGCTTTCCCCGCAGCGAGCGCAACAACTCATAGGGCGCGCCGATCAGGTCCTGCCCCTCCAGTCGTACCGCGCCCCCGGTGATCACTCCGGGCGGTGAGGCCACCAGTCCCATCACCGACAGCGCCGTGACCGATTTGCCCGAGCCGGACTCGCCAATCAGCCCGAGGCATTCGCCGGGCTTGAGGTCGAGCGAGACCTTGTTGACGGCCTTGTAGGTGCGCTTGCCGACCTGAAACTGCGTCTCCAGCGCATCGATCCGCAAGAGCCCCTCATCCTGCGGCGCAGGCACCTCGCGGCGGTCAACCCGCGTCGCCGCCATGGGCCGCGCCAGCGCGCCCGAGCGAAGGCGCGGGTCCAGCGCATCGCGGATACCGTCACCCAGGAGGTTCACCGACATCACGATCAGCAGGATCATCACCCCCGGCACAATGGATGTATGCGGTGCCGTGATCAGGGCCGAGCGCGCCTCACCCAGCATAGAGCCGAGATCGGCCTGCGGCGGTTGACTGCCAAGCCCCAGAAAGGACAGCCCCGCTGTTTCAAGAATCATCCAGCCGATGGTCGTGGACATGGCAATTACCACCACCGGCACGACATTGGGCACCACCTCGGTCAGCAGGATGCGTGTGTGCCCCATCCCGGCCAGACGTGCGGCGTCAATGAATTCCCGATGCGCGATGCCGACTGTGATGCCGCGTATGTTCCGCGCGAAGAACGGGATATTCACCACTGCCACCGCGATTAGCGCGTTCAGGAGCCCCGGACCCAGCACTGCGACAATCGCCAGCGCCAGCAGGATATAGGGGAAAGCCATCAGCATATCGATGCCGCGCATGGTCACGTTATCCGTGCGTCCGCCGAAATAGCCCGCGATCACCCCAATCGCCGCACCCGCCAGTCCCGCGATCAGCGCGGCTGCAAAGCCTACCGCCAGCGACAGCCGCGTGCCCCACAAGAGCCGCGACAGCAGGTCACGCCCAAGATGGTCGGTGCCCAGAAGATGACCATCCGAGAGCGGGCGCAGATAGCGGTTGGCCGTGCTCGTCTCATTCGGCGGATGCAGCGGCAGGATCGGCGTGAGCAGCGCCAGCACCACGATCACCCCGAGCACCACGGCACCGAATCCCGCCAGCCGATTGCGGAACAGAAGTCGCAGGAACAGGCTCATGTCTTGATCCTCGGATCAAGCCAGGCCTGCGCCACATCTACCACGATGTTGAAGCCCACATAGCAGGCCGCGATGAACACCACGCCGCCCTGCACCAGCAGAATGTCGCGTTTCAGGATCGCATCCACCAGCATCCGCCCTACACCGGGCCACTGGAACACCATCTCGATATAGACTGCCCCGGAGAGCACGAACCCCGCCTGAATCCCGAGCACCGGAATGATGCTGACCATCGCCGCGCGCAGCGCATGGCCCCAGATCACGCGCCGCTCATGCACACCCTTGGCGCGCGCGGTGCGGATGAAATCCTGCCGCAGCACTTCAAGCATCGCACCGCGCGACAGTCGCGCCACGACACCTGTCGCCACCACCGAAAGCGCGATGGCCGGCATGGTCAGATGCCGGATCAGGTCGGGCAGATCGCCCCCGCCCCAGATCGAATACATCCCCGAAGCCGGGAACCAGCGCAGTTGCACCGCGAAGAGCAGGATCATCATCATGCCAAGGAAAAATGACGGCACCGATATGCCTAGAATCACCACAAAGGTGATTGCCTTGTCGGCAAAGCCATATTGCCGCGCGGCCGAGATGGTGCCCGCGATGATGCCCAGCACCGCGCAGAGCACAAAGGCGGTGCCTGCAAGGATCAGCGTGGCCGAGAAACGGTCGAGTATTTCATCCAGCACGGGCCGATTCAGCGCGAAAGACCGCCCGAAATCGCCCTGGAGCATATTGCCCAACCAGATAAAATATTGCCGCCAGAGCGGCTCATCAAGGCCGAGGAACCGATTCAACCGCGCCACATTCTCGGGCGTTGCGTAGCTCCCGAGTATGGCCGTCGCCGGGTCGCCAGGGATCATCGCCATGATCAGAAAGACAATAATCGTGATCCCCAGCAACACCGGGATAGCCGAGAGCAAGCGCTTCAGGATATAGCCGCCCAAACCCCTGTTCCTTCTGCCGCTTCATCTTGTCAGAAATACTCAAAAAAAGGGGCGCGCTTCGGCGCGCGCCCTATCAAGGCCTCAGTTCTTCGCCACATTTCGAAGCAACAGTGCGAAAGAGGGTTCCAGTGTGAAATTCTCCACCCGGTCCGAATGAACAGCATTCTGCACCCAGTTTGCCACGAAGACCCACGGCGCATCCTCCTGAACAATCTCCTGCATCTCCTTATAGAGACGCGCGCGCTCCTCTGGGTCGGTTGCGACCCGCGCAGCTTCGAGCAACGCGTCCACTTCCGGGTTCGAGTAGTAGCCCGAGTTGAAGCCGCCTTGCTCTGGCCAAGCCTCGGTGCGCAGCGTCAGGAACGGCAGCGTGTCCGGGTCATTCGTCATCCAGGACATCTGCGCCATGTCGGCCTGCCCTTCGAGACCGGGGTTCACGCGGCCAAGGAAGGTGTTCCACTCATAGGTCTCGATGGTCACATCAAAGCCCACGGCAGCCAGATCAGCCTGCATGGCGGTGCCCATCGGGATCGGGTCCAGCATCCCCGAGCCACCTTCGGTCACGAAAAAGGTGATCTCGGGCGCCTCCATCCCAGCTTCGGCCAGCAATTCCCGCGCGCGGTCAGGGTCATAGGGATAGGGGTCCAACCCCGCATAAGCCCAGTCAAAGGCCGGTGCGACAGGCCCAGACGATACGCCTGCCGTGCCCTCGAGTACGTCATTGACGATCGCTTCCTTGTTGATGGCATAATTCGCCGCCTGGCGCACGCGCTTGTCTGCAAAGGGGCCTTCCTTGGCGTTCAGGATCAGGAACCAGACATGCGGGCCGATCTGGTCGACTACGCTAAAGCCCGGGCCCTCAAATTGCCCCAGCGCCACCGGCGGCACCTCGACCATGACATCGATCCCGCCCGACAGCATCTCGGCCACGCGGGTATTGGCGTCCGTTATCGGGCGGAAGATTACAGCCTCGAGATCAGGGGTGCCATCCCAGTAATCTTCGTTCCGCGTCACCACCACGCGTTCGTTCGAGCGCCATTCGGCGAACTGGAACGGCCCCGTGCCTGTCGGGTTGCGGCCAAAGTCGTCGCCATGCTCCATCACTGCGGCCGGCGAGACCATCAAACCGGTGGGATAGGCCAGGTTCGACAGGAAGGGCGCAAACGGTTCGTTGAGTGTGAATTGCACGGTGCTCGCATCCAGCGCTTCGACATCTTCAATGGCGGCGAAGAAAAAGGACAGTGGGAAGGGACCAGTGAAATGATACGGGTGGTCTTCATCGAGCATCCGCTCGAAGTTCCAGACAACTGTTTCAGCGTCGAACGCCGTCCCGTCGTGGAAACTCACACCTTCGCGCAGGTTGAAGGTATAGACCAGCCCGTCATCACTGATGTCCCAGCTTTCGGCGAGCGCGGGTTCCACCTCCAGCGTGCCGGGGCGGTAGCGCACCAGCCCGTCATAGACATTCATCAGGATGCGGAAGTCGTTGGTAGCCGTGACCGCATGCGGATCGAGCGCCTGTGGCTCGGCGATCTGGCCTACGACCAGCACACCGGGTGGTGTCTGCGCCTGCGCAGGTGCGACCAGCGCTGTTGAGGCGAGAAGCGCGGCAGTCAAAACCCCCAAGCCGCGACGGGTTAGTGATACAAAGGCCATTTCCGGCACTCCCTGTTGCTGCATATCTTTGATAGAAATTTATCATGATAATTTGCATCGGTCAAAATTTTCATGATAAATTGGCAGCGAACTGGGAAAGAAACGCATGACATTTTCGATTCTTGCGCAAGATATGAGCAGCGGCGCCTTCGGAGGCGCTGCTGCGACCGGGTCACTCTGTGTTGGTGGCTGGGTCCTGCGCGGTGATTCGCGTGCAGGTCTGACGGCGTCACAGGGTGCCGCGCCCTCAACTCTCTGGGGTGAAGATGCCCTTGCGTCGATGCGCGAGGGGCGTGGGGCTGCGCAGGTGGTAAATCAGATTACTCGGGCCGATCGGGGGCGTGACTGGCGGCAACTGGCTGTGCTGGACCGCAGCGGGGCTACGGCATGCCATACCGGCGACAAGAACACCGACTGGAAAGGTGCCGCGCTTGCGCCGGGTTTGGTTGTCTCTGGCAACCTGTTGGCAGGGCCCGAAGTGCTGGATGCGCTACGTGAGGGGTTTCTGAGCGCGCCCGGCCCGCTGCCGGAGCGGCTTCTGTCCGCTTTGCGCGCTGCCGAGGCGGCGGGTGGTGACCAGCGCGGCTTGCAATCCGCAGCACTTCTCGTGGTCGCCGATCACGCGCCACCGCTAACCCTGCGCATCGACTGGTCCGAGACCCCGCTGGCAGCACTGGACGCGCTCTACAAGCGCAGCCAGAGCGGTGACTACGCCGCCTGGCTGCCACGTGTGCCCACTCGAGACGACCCGGAGCGTGGACAAGAATGATCCTCGCTACAAGGCAGACGCCGCTCTTGCCTCCGAGTCACGAAGCGAAGGGGTGTTGCATTTCGGGTGGGGCGGAAGGATGCAGGCAGTTTCAGCCTTGGAGGCGAATAACCTTGGGCTGTAGGCGCCGCCCAAACCTCGGGCAACGTACTTGAACACAACCACATTTTGGTCGCTCCTCTCACAGTTGCGCGAGTGTTACTGGAAATCGCGCATTGCGCCCCCACCTTTACTGTTGTGACGCCGGACCGGAACATCCGCGTCTGTATTGTTACTGTCCCTCGTTCCGCACCTGTGCCCGGCCTGATGGCCGGGCTTTTTTTCGTCTTGCACCCCGGGCGCCAGCGCGCCACCATCGCCGCCATGACACGCCCCAACGATGCAACGCTGCGCAAGATCCTCGACGAGACCCGCGTGATCGCGGTGGTCGGGGTATCGCCCAACCCGGTGCGACCCAGCTATTATGTGGCGCGCTATCTGCAACTGAAGGGCTATCGGGTGATCCCGGTAAACCCGGTGCATGCCGGTATCACGCTCTTTGGCGAGACTGTACGTCCCAACCTCGCGGAATGCCCGGATGATGTGGATATGGTCGATATCTTCCGCCGGTCCGAAACCGTGCCACCGATTGTCGAGGAGGCACTGGCGCATCTGCCGAAGCTGCGCACGGTCTGGATGCAGATCGGGGTGCAGAATGCCCAGGCAGCCGAGATGGCGCGGGCGCGGGAGGTCCAAGTCGTCGAGAACCTCTGCCCAAAGATGGAGTATCAGCGCCTCTATGGCGAGCTGCGCATGGGCGGAATCAATACAGGCATTCTCTCGTCGCGCCTGTGACCCAGCTTCAATCGGTGCGGCTGAGCCCTGGAGCACCGAAAACCTGCATCATCGCCCGAACTCCACGATCATGGCCCCCAGCGCAATCATCACCATCAGCGCGAGTTTACGCGGCCCGACCCGCTCCTTGAGGATGAACCAGCCTATCAGCGCGGCAAACACGGTCGAGGTTTCGCGCAGGATCGCAGCCTCCCCGACTTTGCCGATCAGCGTGGCAACCATAACCGAGCCAAAACTAACATAGCCGATCAGGGCACCGGCAAAACCGCGCAGCATCAATGGGCGCAGGTCGGGGGGATAGGCCATGCGCCGATAGCGCAGCGCGGCGAGGATGGCGAAATCGATGGAGGACAGGAAAAAGAACCACGCGACAAAGCCCAGCGGATCGCCCGAGAGCCGGATCGCCCACGCGTCATAGGTGGTGTAGAGCGCGACCGTGACCCCGCCCACAAGCGCCCAGACCAACCCGATCTTGAGTGCGCGCAGGTCGATCTGTTCTTCCGACAGGTTGCGCAGCGCCAGCAGCAGAATACCGCCCGATAGGCAGGCCACACCCAGCCATTGCAACGCGGTGTAGCGTTCGCCAAAGATAATCATAGCCGCAAAGATCGTGATCAGCGGCCCGGTGCCACGCACAACCGGATAAACTACAGTGAAGGCCGCCCGCTCATAGGCCAGCGCCATGGCCAGCTTGTAGAGGAAATGGATCACCACCACCCCAACCAGCACGGGCCACATGAAGGGCGCAGGCGGGCCGAAATAGAACAGCGCGACGGGGCCTGCGATGATGACCAACCAGAAATCGATCGCGCCGCGGGTCAGCCACGGGTCGTGCAACCCCTTCTGCAAGGCACCGAAAATTGCATGGGCAAGGGCCGCTGTCAGCGCGAGGATGGTCGCCAGCCGCGCGCCCTCAGGCGTGCCCGCAATCGAGAGCAGCCATTCATTCATCGCGCGGCCCCGTAGTTACTTAACATGTGTCGTGTATCGGAGCGGCAGGGGGGCTACAAGCCCGATCAGGTGCGCGAGGCTTTTTCATCCAGGCCCGAGACACCCTCGCGACGCGCGAGCTCGATCTCGATTTCCGCGAGCGTCACACCCCGCGCCGCGCACATGACCAGCAGATGATAGAGCACATCAGCGGCCTCGGAGGTCAGCTGCTCGGGATCACCCTTCACGGCTTCGATCACCGCCTCGACAGCCTCTTCACCGAATTTCTCGGCACATTTCTCGGGGCCCTTGGCCAGTAGCTTCGCGGTCCAGCTTGTCTCCGGGTCGGCACCAACCCGCGCAGCAATGGTGTCTGCCAAGCGTTGCAGCGCGCTCATGCCAGCCTCACTGGAATACCGGCGGCGGCCATATGGGCTTTCGCCTCGCCGATGGTGAATTCGCCGAAATGAAAGATCGAGGCTGCCAGCACCGCCGAGGCGCCTGCAACTGTCACCCCTTCGACGAGGTGATCCAGCGTGCCCACCCCGCCCGAGGCAATGACGGGAATGCCCACCGCATCGACAATCGTGCGCGTGAGCGGCAGATTGAACCCCGCCTTTGTCCCGTCCCGATCCATCGAGGTCAGGAGTATCTCGCCAGCTCCCTTCGTGGCCACCGTTCGGGCGAATTCGACCGCATCCACCCCGGTCGGCCTGCGCCCGCCATGGGTGAAGATCTGCCACTCCCCCGGCCCCACGGTCTTGGCGTCAATCGCGACGACAATGCACTGGCTGCCGAACCGGTCCGCCGCGCGAGCTACGACGTCCGGGTCCGCTACAGCGGCAGAGTTGAACGACACCTTGTCTGCGCCTGCCAGCAGCAGCGCCCGAACATCCTCGACCGTGCGTACCCCGCCCCCGACGGTCAGCGGCATGAAGCAGTTTTCCGCTGTGCGCGTGACCAGATCGAACATGGTGCCACGGTTTTCATGGGTCGCGTGAATGTCCAGAAAGCACAGTTCATCGGCACCGGCAGCGTCATAGGCCTTCGCGGCCTCGACCGGATCGCCCGCATCGCGCAGATCGACGAAATTCACGCCCTTGACCACACGGCCATCGGCAACGTCCAGACAGGGGATGATGCGGGTCTTGAGCATGGCCCCCTCATAGCCCCTGCCGCGAGGGGCGAAAAGAGGCATTTGACACGGATCAATGACGCGGGTTTTCCGGCGGTGCAGTCTGGGCTTAACCGATGGAGGACGAAAATGACTGTAGCAATTGCCGACCGCGCCGAGCAGATCCGTGACCGCAAGCGCGAGCTTCTTGCCCGCATGACCTATGTCGATCAGGAACTGCACCACGAGGCCAACCCAGACTGGGAGGACAGCGCGACCGAGAGCGAACAGGACGAGCCGCTGGAGGCGCTGGGCCTAGCGGCACAACAGGAAATCCGCATGCTCGACGCGGCACTCGCCCGGATCACCGAGGGGGAGTATGGCTTCTGCACCAAATGCGGTGCGCAAATCAGCGAAGAGCGGCTCGACCTTTTGCCTGCGACGCCCTTCTGTCGGAATTGCGCGACCTGAGCATGCTGGTTTCTTCGGGCCGCAGCGGTCTTGGCGCTGCGCAATCCTGCTGATGGACGCGGTCTTGTAGCGTATTCCCACGCTCCTGTGCGCGTTCAATCGTCTTTGGTGGCAAGCTGTCGGGAGGCACTTTGCAACGGGTGCCTTGGACCAGCGTGGAGGATTTGCCCATGGGCGCCACGAAAACGTCGCAGCCTATCCGCAGTCTCCGCGTGGGCACTACCGGGATAGGCAGCATGCATCCCGAGCACCGTTATGGCTCCCGGCTACCGGTTCTGCTCTGGGTGCTGTTGTCGCGGCGCTGGGTCGACGGCGTGCCCGTGCATTTCTTCGTCATTGATCATCGAGATGGGCTGGTGTTGTTCGACACGGGGCTGGACCCGACAATTGCCCGCGACCCTCGCGCCTATCTGCGCAGTGCGCTGGGCGTGTTTTTCCTAAAGCGGCTGTTCCGCTGGCAGACCACGCCCAAGGACAATGTCAGCGATGAATTGGCGCGCATGGGCCATGATGTTCGTGATGTGCGCAAGGTGGTCTTCTCGCACCTGCATTTCGACCACACAGGCTGCATCGATCACCTGCTCCATGCCGAGCTTTTCGCGCCGCGTCGCGAATGGCAGGCGCTGATCCAGTCCAAGTCCGAGCGCAAATGGTATCTGCGCCAGCATGTCGACCGCCCCGGCGCGCGATGGACACTGTTCGACATGCAGCCCTGCGACGACCCTGATCTGGCCCCGTTCGATCATTGTTTCGATGTGATGGGTGACGGCTCCATCGTGCTGTTGCCGACACCGGGTCATACGGAGGGGTCGGTCTCGATGCTGCTGCGCAGCGCTGGCCTGCCGCCGATCCTGCTGATCGCTGATCTTGCTTTCGAACTCGGCATGCTCATGGAAGACCAAATGCCCGGCGTGGGCGAGGATTTCGAGGCAATGCGCGATTCTTATGCCAAGGTGCGAAAGCTCCGCGTGCGATTGCCGGGGCTGGTGATCCTGCCAAGCCATGACATGCAGACCATCAGCCGTCTCTCCGAGGCCCTGCCTGACCAAGCTAGTCCCGAAACACCTTCGCCGCCAGCAGGATCCGCGACACAGCGGTGATCAGGCAAAGCACACCAAAACCCCAGGCCAGCGGCGCAAACCAGTCCGGAAACAGGCACAGGAGTAGGAAGAACAGGATCGTCTCGGTCCCCTCCAGCAGCCCGCCCGTGAAATAGAGCGTCTTGACCCCATGCGCATCGCTCTGCATCCGACGCTTTTCGGCGAGCACGGAAAAGCCCAGAAACGAGCCTGCATTGACGTAAAAGCTCAACAGCAGGAACGCGCCCGCCACGCCGTGAGCCGTCGGGTCTAGGATAACAAAGGCAAGCGGGATCGCTGCATAGAAGACGTAATCGCAGGTTATGTCGAGATAGCCACCGAAATCGCTCACCCCCCGCACCCGCGCCACAGCGCCATCCAGCCCGTCGGCCAGTCGCGAGGCAAGGATGAGCAGCATCGCGACCGCGAAAGCTTCCGCCACCACGGCCGCCGCCGCAGCCAGCCCCAGTGCGAGCCCGATCAGCGTGACCAGATTGGCCGAGATGCCCGTCCGCGCGATGACCCCGCCCATGCGGTTCAGTGGCGGTTCGATAAAGGGGCGGAGGTGACGGTCGAGCATTCCACGGCTCTCACTGAGATAGCATGGCCAAAGACCACACCAAGCAGCTAAACCGAAAAACGGCCGGGTGACAGATCAATTTGTCTTGCGTGTCGGGATGAAGGGCAGCGGCAGGACCGGCACACCTTCAGCAATCAGCGCTTTGGCGTCTTCCGGTCGCGCCTCGCCGTGGATCGGCCGATCCGGAACCTCGCCCAGATACATGGCGCGGGCTTCGGACGTGAAGCGTTCACCGACATAATCAGAGTTGGCCTCAATCTCGGCGCGCAGGCGTTGTAGCTCCTCGGGTAATTCCGGAGATTTCTCGCGCTTGTTTTCGGACGCTGGCTGCGTGGGTTTTGCAACGACAGGCGTCATCAACGCCTTCTCGATCGCGCTGTCACCGCAGACAGGACAGGTCAGAAGCCCGCGCGATTGCAAGCCCTCGAAAGCGGTTCCCGACTGGAACCAGCTCTCAAAGACATGGCCTTCAGAACAACGCAATGCGAATTTGATCATGTCAAAAGCTCTGCACAACTCGAGCGTCAAGTAAAGAGGTCGATTCTTAAATCAAGGTGAGCTGACTTGCTCCATTCGCGGTCTCCGCTACTCTTGGTGATTGAAAGGAGTACGCGATGCGCCTGTTGCTGACTTGTCTGTTTTGCCTGACCATGGCTTTGCCCGCAAGGGCGTTCACTTTCACGGCGCTCGATGGCAGCCGGATCGATCTCTCCGAGTGGCGGGGGCAACCCGTGTTGGTGGTCAACACGGCCTCGCTGTGCGGTTTCACACGGCAATATGGGGACATGCAGGCGCTCTATGAGACTTACGGTCCGCGGGGGCTGGTCGTGCTGGCGGTACCGTCGGATGATTTCCGGCAAGAGCTGTCAAGCAACGAGGAGGTGGCCGATTTCTGCCGCGTGCAAACCGGGCTGACCTTTCCGATCACGCAGATCACTCCGGTAAGGGGAGCGGATGCGCATCCGTTCTATCGCTGGCTGGCCGAGCAGCATGGGCATGTGCCGTCGTGGAATTTCAACAAGGCATTGCTCGACCCCGAGGGCGACTTGATCGGCTTCTGGGGGTCCGGGACCCGTCCGACGGCGCGCGCCATCACTCGCCCGATCCGTTCGCATCTGCGCTGAGATGGCGACTTTCGCGGAATGACACCTGTTTTCATAGGGTCGGAAATCTATCGTGGCTCCAGTTACGGGGCGTGGCATCCGTTGCACATCCCTCGCGTCTCGACCGTGATGGATCTGACCCGCGCCCTGGGTTGGATGGGTGAGGGTCAGTATCGGGCCAGTCCACGGGCGAAACCCGCGGCGCTCGAGAGTTTTCATACTGCGCGCTATATCGACGCGCTGCATCAGGCCGAAGCACAGCAAGCGGTAGATGATGCGACCCGCACTCGTCACGGGCTGGGCACAACCGCCAATCCGGTGTTTCCTGAAATGTTCAGACGTCCGGCAACCGGCGCAGGCGGGGTGATGCTGGCGGCGGAACTGGTGCGCGATGGGGGGGTGGTGCACGTGCCCGGAGGCGGGACGCATCACGCGATGGCGGATTATGCCAACGGGTTCTGTTATCTCAATGACCCGGTGCTGTGTCTGCTCGCGTTGCGGCGTCTGGGGCTGAGCCGGATCGCCTATGTCGATATCGACGCGCATCATTGCGACGGGGTAGAGGCGGCGCTGGGCGCCGCCGATGACATGTTGCTGATCTCGGTCCATGAAGAGAAGCGCTGGCCCTTCACCGGAGCGCTGGAGGAGACCGGGGGCGGTCGGGCGTTCAACCTGCCGGTGCCGCGCGGGTTCAATGACAGCGAGATGGCGCATATTCGTGAGCGGCTGATCCTGCCAGCGCTCGAGCAATTCGACCCGCAGGCTGTGGTGCTGCAATGCGGGTCTGATGCGATCGAGGAAGATCCGCTGTCGCGTCTGGCGCTGTCAAACAATGCGCATGTCGATGTGGCTCTGGCGCTGAAACAGATCGCACCGCGGCTGATCGTGCTCGGCGGTGGGGGCTATAACCCGTGGTCCGTGGGGCGGTGTTGGACGAGGATCTGGGGGGCGCTGAATGGAATTGAGGCTCCCGAGGTCTTGCCCGAACCCGCGCAGCAGGTGCTGCGCGGGCTGTCTTGGAAGCGCCGCTCCGCTGGGCGCGTGCCGCCGGCGGCCTGGGTCACGACGCTGCAAGACACCAAGCGTGACGGGCCGGTCCGGCAGGAGATTCGTGAGCGTGTGGAGCATTTGCGTGGGCGCATGGCACCCGCTCGACATGGGGCGGTTGATCACGTTCAATCGGCTACGTCATTGAGCGCGGCAGAAAGCGCCCGCTCGGGGTCCCCGCCCACGCACCCATGACCCGCTCGCGGGCGCTTGCCCCTTTGGGGCGGTTCAGATCACGGCGCTGGACCTGCCGGGCGAGGCATACTGCCGCGCATCGCCCCGAAATTCTTCGGTGCTGATCGGATCAGTGCGTATTTCTGGCAAGATGAAGCCGATATTCAGAATTGATGTGCCAGCCTCGGAGTGTGCAAGTGCTGATCTTGCGGCGACAGCATCGCGGCACCTTGCGCCGTCCGCCTGTGCCGCATA
>SLJW01000212.1 GCA_007134865.1 Paracoccaceae bacterium
CCCGGCCGGCGCGCGCGCGGCGTTACATGCAACTGGAAGATTGCACCCGGTCGGGCGAGGTCGCGCAGGTCCATGCTTTGAACAGTTACCCCTTTCCGAGGCCGGACAGAAGGATTAGCCTGTTCGCTGAATTCAGTAAGAAGGCGTTTTCGATGCACGCACAACCGCCCGTGATGGAGTTCCTGCTCAACCGCCGCTCGCGCCCGGCCAAACTGCTGGCACCGCCAGTGCCCGACCAGGATGAGATCACTCTCCTGTTGACAGCGGCTGCGCGGGTGCCTGACCACGGCAAGCTCGAGCCGTGGCGTTTCGTCGTTCTGGACCGTGACGCCTGTCAGCGCGTCGGGGCCTTGGTCGCGACGCGAGGAGCCGAGATCGAGATGGAGCCCGACAAGCTGACGAAATCCGTCATGGCCTTTGCCGAGGCGCATCTGATCGTCACGGTGGTGGCCAGCCTCAAGCCTTCGGAAAAGATCCCCGAGATCGAGCAGACCCTATCCGCGGGCGCAGTCTGCGTTTCTCTGGTCAATGCCGCGCTGGCGAGCGGCTGGGGGGCCAACTGGCTGACTGGTTGGGCGGCTTATGATGCGCAGATCGGCGCGGCTCTTGGCCTTGCAGCGCAGGAACGTATCGCGGGCTTTATCCATCTGGGCACGGCCCGCGCCATCCCGCCGGAGCGTCCGCGCCCCGATATCGCGGCGCTTACTACTTGGGCCTAGCCGTGATCCGAGTTGCCTGGCTGCTGGCGGCGCAACAGTTCAGATCCGCCCATTATCGCACGCTGGCCCTGTTGGGTGCCGGTGTATCGCTGATACTCCTTTTTGCCTTCTATGCGCTGTTTCTTTCGCTGATCGGCGCGCTGACCGAAGAGGGATTGGTGCTGTTCGACGGGTCCGAGATCACAGGGCTGGGTACGTTCTTCACGGGCAAATCACTATTTTTTATGATTTTTCTGTCGATGTTTCTGATGGTGCCGGTGGCATCGGTCTTTACCGGGCTATATCTTCACGATGTCGCCGATATGGTTGAGGAGATATACTACCCGCATTTGCCTCGGCCCGAGCGCCCCTCTGGATACGAGACCTTTCGCCTGACCTTCAATTACATCGGCCTGCTGCTGCCCGCCAATATCGTCGCGATGATCATCTTCGGGCTGAGCGGTTTCTTCTGGGGAATGGTCTTTTTCTACGCGCTCAATGGCTGGCTGCTCGCACGTGAATATGGCGATATGATCGCGTCCCGCCGGCTGCCCCCTGGCGAGGTGAAGGCCGTGCGCAGGCAACATCGGCGCAGTTATGGTCTATGCGGTGTGATGCTGGCCATTGGCCTGTCGATACCGCTGGTGAACCTGCTCATGCCGGTGCTTGGTGCAGCGGCTTTCACGCATCTTCACCACCTGTTGAGCCGCCCGGTCAGCGTCCCCGCGTGATGCTCTCGATCATGTCATAGGTGATCACCTCGGAGAGGATGATCCCCGCGACGAGGAAAAATGTCGGGGTCGCGATGAAGGTGACCAGCTTGATCTTGCGCCACATCTGCACATCCGATGGTGCAGAAGCAGGGGTTCCGGGCACGATCTCGCCGACATCACCCTGGGTTTTGGGGCGAAAGGGCAGCACGATGAACATGGTCATGAACCAGATGATTCCGTAAAGCGCGATGGCCGACATGACCGACATCAGACTTGCTCCAGTTCGACGAGGCAGCCGTTGAAATCCTTGGGGTGCAGGAAAAGCACCGGTTTTCCATGCGCGCCGATCTTCGGTTCCCCATCGCCAAGCACGCGCGCGCCCTCGGACTTGAGACGGTCGCGGGCGGCCAGAATATCATCGACTTCGTAGCAGATATGGTGAATCCCGCCAGCGGGGTTCTTCTCCAGAAAGCCCTTTATCGGGCTTGCCTCGCCCAGCGGGTAGAGCAGTTCGATCTTGGTGTTGGGCAGCGTGATGAAGACGACGGTGACACCATGATCGGGCTCGTCCTGTGGCGCGCCGACATCGGCACCCAGCGTGTTGCGATACTGTGCCGCCGCAGCCTCGAGGTCGGGCACGGCAATGGCGACGTGGTTAAGGCGACCGATCATTCCTGAACTCCCTTGCGATGCTGGTTCCTGCTTATGAGGGCTTGGTCCGGACATGGCAAGCCTGTCTCCCCTGACTGTGACCCCAAGGCGCAGGTCAATAGCCGGTCATCTCGAGATAACCCCGCCCGCTATGGCTGCCGCTGAAGCGCAGCGGGCCTTCCCAGTAGCTCATCGAGAGATCCATCCAGGCCTTTGGATTGAGTGGTTCGGTCGTGATCGAGACGCCACCTTCGGGCCAGTCAATCTGCCAGGAGGTTGGCACGACGCGCCCGTTGATGCGGGTCTCAGCCAAGGGCGTGAATTGCACCGCACCATCGGGCAAGGGGGTGGAGGTGCCCTCTGGCGTGATCCATGTGCCCGCTGTAAAGGTCTCGCGCCCGCGAAGCTGAAAGCCCATCATCCGATGGCCATCATCAAAGCTGAGCGATACCCAGTCCCAGCCTTGCTGATCGTCGCTGAGTGGCTGGCTGGACCATTCCCGATCGAGCCAGCCCTTGCCGCTCACCTCGACCGGGCCGTCGGGCAGATGCAGTGTGCCAGTGACAGTGTAGAAAGGTTGCGAGTAGTAGTAGCTGGCCTGCCCCTCGGGTGATTTTGCCGAATAGCCATGATCGCCCTGAAACACGAGGGGGCCCTCGGCGACAAACTCCAGCGTATAGTGAAAATCAGCCCCGCGTGCGTGAACGTCGAGCCGGTCGAGTTCATCCTCGCCCGACCGGGCGCGGCTGGTCATGTGCCAGTCGTCGATATGGGCGCGGAACGGGCTGGTCGTAACCCCTGCCTGCCCGATGCCGCCGCGCGCAAAGCGCTCGGCGGCGAAATGCTCCGTCGCCGTGGTCAGCCCGGCATGGCCCATCCAGACCTGCGGGCTGTCCCAGCCCTCGTCTTCGCGCGGGGCCAGAGCGGAACGGAAGAGGGTCCATTGAACGCCGTAATCCTGGCCGTCCTCGCCTGTGAGTGTGGCGGTCAGATACCACCATTCGATACGGTATTCGGGGTGCGGGCCGTGATCCTCCGGGAAGCTGAGCGCGCGGCCACGTTCGGGAATGGCAAAGCCTTCGGCATCGGTGCCGAGTCCGGCGAAGCCCTGAGCCGAGAGTTGCACCGGCATTGACAGAGAGAGGACACAGAGCAGCGCAGCGAGGCAGGCGGGCGCGAAGCGCCCGCCCGCTTGGAAAATAGTCACCCACTTGCGACGGTCCGGCATGGCTCCTCCTTCAGCGTTCAGCCGCAAAGACGCGCAGAAGCTGCGCGGGTCCGTGGCGCCAGAGCCTGAGTGCAGGCAGGCTTGCGGCGGCCAGAATGGCGAGTGCCGCCCAGAGACCCAGCCGCGCCCAGTCGCCCGGAAAGATCTGCATCGGCAACCGCCAGCCAAAGGCTTGCACATTTATCACCGCCAGCAACACCTGCGCCAGCATCAGCCCCACCGGCAGTGCTAGCAGCATGGTCAGCGCGCCCAGCACCAGCGCACGGGTCAGCTCCAGCCCGGCGAGTTGGCGCGGGGTCAGCCCAAGCGCCCATAGAGGGGCCAGTTGCGCAAGCCGCATTCCGGCCAGAGTCACCAGAGCCGCGAAGAGGGCCAGCGCCGCGACTGACAGGGTCAGCACATTGAGCGCGCGGGTTATCAGGAATGTCCGCTCGAATATGGCGAGCGATATCTCTTTCGCCTGCGCCTGGTCAGTGATCTGGGCCGGACTCAGACCGAAATCGTCTTGTAGCGCGGCGATGAGTGCGGGGGCGTCGTCCGTTCGAACGGCAAATTGGCGGATGGGCGTCTCGGGCCAGACCTCGTTGAAAAGCGGCAAGGTCAGAACGGCTTGCGCCAGCGGGTTGCCGTAATCCGGGTAGGCACCGAGTATCGGAAGCGGCCCGGCTTGAGGGATATCGAGCAAGTCGCCCGCGCGCAGACCCGCGCGGCGATAGAGCTGTTCATTGACCAGCACGCCCGCGCCCGCCGCGAGCCGGTCCCAGACCTGCGGCACAGGGTCGATCAGGGGCCAGTTGTCGCGAAAAGTGGCGTGGTCCTTCATCGCATAGATCTGCGCGGGCTGGCCTGCGAGTTGAGCGTCCACGCGTTGCATCGGCAAGATGGCCTCGGTGCGGGGTGTGAGGAAGGCATGGAGGGCGCTGGCCTCTTCAGCGCTGCGGGGCATGACATTGACCTCGGCTACCAGCCGCAGGTCGAGCCAGTCAATGAAAGTGGCGCGGAAACTCGCGACCATGGTGCCGACGCCGATATTGGCGGCGAGCGCCAGCATCAGCGCCATGAGTGCAAGCGAGAGGCGCGGGAGGTTCTGGCGGCTGTCGGCCCAGAACCATTCTGTCAGGGGGCCTCGCGCTGCGCGCTCGGCCAGGCGCAACAGCACTGTCAGCACCAACGGCACTGTCAGCGCTGCCGCGAGCAGCACCGCCGCAAGCAGCGTGAAACCGGCAACCAGACCAGTGCCGCGCAGCGCCAGCATCAGCGCCAGAAGAGCCAGTGCCGCGGCAAGCCCGGTCTGCAGGCGCAGCCCACGCGCCGAGGCATGGGCCCAGGCGCGGGGTTGCGCCGGGGCGAGAAGCGGAAGACGCCAGAGCCGCCAGAGCGCTTGCGCCCCGGCCAGCGCTGTGCCTGCCAGTGCCATTGCGAGCCCTGCCAGCGCCCACAGGGGGTTGAAGGCGAGCGCGCCGGGGACAGGCGCGCCGTAGAGACCGCGCAGCGTGAGCGCGACGTCGGGCATCAGAAGCGCTGCCAGCGCATAGCCGAGCACAAGACCGACTGTCCCGGCGAGGAGGGCGAAGACCAGAAGCTCGGCAGCGAGGCAGGCGGTCAGGTGGCGCAGGGGCAGGCCGAGCGCGCGCAGGGTGCGAAACATTGCCCGACGCTGCTCGAACGCGAGACCGACAGCCGAATGCACGATGAAAAGCCCGACCGCGAAGGCCAGCAGACCGAAGGCCGTGAGGTTAAGGTGAAAGGAATCGGTCAGCCCTGCCAGCTCTGCCCCCTCACCGGGCGGGATGAGGCGCAGATCGGGCGTGAGTGTTTCGAGCGGGCGCAGCCCTTCGGGCTGCGTTTGGCCGAGAGTCAGGGCGGAAAGCTGATCGGTCTCAAGCAGGCGCTGCGCTGTGCCGATATCGACCAGAACCGTGCCGACAGGCACGGCCTCCGAAGATTGCAGATCGTGTATGTACGGCCCGATCTCGCGCAGGGTCTGCGGGTGGGCGAAGCCGCGCCCGGTGAAGAAGCGCGATAGATCCTCGGCAGCAAGAGCGGGGCCTGCGCCGGGAGGGGCGGTCAGGGGCTCGATACCGATCAAGGTGACCCGCGCCTCGCCAAGCGTTGTGCGCCCTTCGAGAATGGGAGACACAAGCCAGCCTGCCTGACGCAGGGTCAGGAAATCGGACAGGGGGATCTGGCCGGAGCGATGTTCGAGCCGCGCTGTTTCGCCTTCGGAGAGCAGTGCTTCGGCAGTCGCATAGGCGCTGCGCGCCTCTGCATTGAGCGCCTGCACGCCGGACCAGAGCGCTGTCGCGAGCGCGAGGCCCGCAAGCAGCATCGCCAGTTGCAACTTGTTGCGCAGCCAGTGCGAGAGCAGGGCAGAAAGGGTCGTACGGATCACGCGGAGGCCCTCCTGCTGAGCCCAAAGCGCCCGCAAGCGGAGTCCACCCGCCCGCCCCCGCCCCGCTTGCGGGCGCTGTCCGTGCCAAGGCACGGTCGGGCTGTCATGGGCG
>SLJW01000267.1 GCA_007134865.1 Paracoccaceae bacterium
AGCACCCGGTCTGCATTGCCCGATACCAGCACGCCGGTCGTCGCAACCCCAGGCTCCAGCCCCAGCGGCGGCAATTCGGTGGTCGAAGTGGTGACAGTCTCTTCGCCGGTCATCATGTTGACCTGCACGCGCGACCGGCTGACCCGGACCTGATTGTTCGCGTCCACCGTTGCGAAAGCAATCACCGGGCGGTCGCTTGTTCCGCCGATGCGGTAGTCAATCGCGATGATCGCTTCATCGGAAACCTGTTCCGATTCACCCAATTCGATAATCGGCTCCAGTGTGCGGAAATCGCCTGTGCCAACTTCGGTAAAGATACGTCCGTCAAGCACACGGTCACGGTCATCCAGCGCGGTCAGCCCTGAGGGCATATTGCGCCGCGAGGTCGAGGTATTCTCAACTCCCAGCGTCGCGAAACGCACGGCCCCGTCATCAAAACCCAACGCGATCCGGTCGCGGTTCAGCGACCCTGCGACCGAGGTGACGGTCGCATCCCCGAAATCCCATTGAACTCGCCGGATTTCTTGCCCGGTGGGAATGTGAAAGGCGATCACGCGCCCCTCGGCGGCCAGCGCCAGACCCACAGTCTGGAATTCATCGCCCACAATCCAGGTCACATCCTGCCCGGTATCCAGTTGATAGCGGACATTGCCCTGCAATTCGCCCGAGGTCATCAGCGGCACGACCACGCGGAACAGGAACACCATGATGCCAAGCACCGCTACAATGACCATAAGCCCGCCGACCGTGATGATGCCGCCTGCCAGCTTCTCGCCGATCTTGACGCTGGCGCGCGTGGTCATGCGGCGCTGGCGGGCAGATACTGCGCGGGCCTTTGTGTCGGAGTTGGCGGCTGAGTCGCTCATCTGGTCCTGTCCATGATGAAAAATCTGATGAAGACGGGGCGGCAAAAGCCGCCCCGCCCGAAGTGCCGGTCCGGCCTTAGTTCAGGCCGAAAGCCTCAAGGTCCATGTTAGCGATCGTCGCGGTGACAGGGAAGAAGCCCGCGCGGATCACGTCCTGCTGGCCCTGCTGGCTGTAGACATAGCGCACGAATTCAGCACGCAGCGGCTCCAGTTCAGCGTTCGGGTCCACGTTCATGTAGACGAACAGGAAGCGTGCAATCGGATAAAGACCCGACGGAGCGTCGTCAGTGCTGTAGCAGGTGCCGTCTTCGCCGCGGATTTCCAGCGCGCGCACGTCAGCCGTGCCGTAGCCCACACCCGAGTAGCCGATGCCGCCCAGGTCAGCCGCAACACCCTGAATCACGGTCGAGGAACCGGGCTGTTCGCGCACTTCGGGGCTGAAATCGCCGCCGAACAGGGCCACTTCGCGGAAGAAGCCGAAGGTGCCCGAAGCCGAGTTGCGGCCATATGTGGCAATCGGACGGTCTGCCCACTCGCCTTCTGCACCGACCTGGCCCCAGGTGGTGATCGCCTCGTCAGCGCCGCCATTGCGGGTGGCCGAGAAGATCGCATCCACGTCCTGCAGCGAGATGCAGGTGACGGGGTTGTCGCGGTGCACGAATACACCGATCCCGTCAATCGCGCCGCGCATCGGCAGCGGCTCATAGCCGAAACGGGCCTCGAATTCTTCGATTTCCGAACCACGCATCGCGCGCGACATCGGGCCGAACTGGGCGGTGCCTTCGATCAGAGCAGGCGGAGCGGTGCCCGAGCCAGCGCCCTGAATCTGCACGTTGACGTTCGGGTAGAAGCTGCGGAAGCCTTCCGACCAGAGCGTCATCAGGTTGTTGAGCGTGTCCGACCCGATCGAGGTCAGGTTGCCAGACACGCCCGACGCGGCTTCATAGACCGGCAGGTTTGGATCGACCGAATCAGCCTGTGCAATACCGGCCGAGAGGGCCAGTGCCGACGCTGTCAGGGAGAGTGCGAGTGGTTTGCGCATGAGACAATCCTGTAAGGTTGGGCCCGAATGGGCTGTTGCGATGCGCTCACCACCTAATGGGTCTGTGTAACAGCTGTGTGACGGTTTGTTACGACTTGCTTCTTGGGATTGTCCGTTTGCGGTGCGCCCTGACGATGGTTGCCAATACACTCGCAAGATGGCCCCCCTTGCTGTCCGCGTGAAATGTAAGCAAGGCGCCCGGCGCAAATGTGGCACGCGCGACCGACGCGGCAAACACGCTCCCCATTCGACTCGCCGGGACCTGAAGTTCATAAGCGACAGAAGACCGATCGACTGTTGACCGATGCCGGAGGGGCACTTCAGGACCGGAATGCCTTTGATCGCAAGGCGGCCCTTTCGCGACGCTATGCGCGAGTTCACGCTGCCTGCCCGGCATTGCGACGGTCCTCGATTCCGAGATCACCCAGAACCGGGAGCCAGCGCAGCACCATTTCCGAACCGCAAACAATCAATAGGCATCGAGTTACGATTGACCGCGCAGGATATTGATGTGTCGCAACCCGCCGCCTCCGGGCGGCGCGGGCAGACCATCGGCCTGCCAACAGTGCTTGGCGAAGTCGGCGGCATCCATTACCGACAATCCGGGGTCCTTGGGATGGATAATCGCGGCGCGCGAGGACCTGCCACCGAAAGCACGCGTGGGGTGGTATTCGGGGACGATATCCCGATTGATCGCTATTCAGTTCACGATCTGGAACCCGATTTCCGATGGCGCCTTTGCCTCTGTCACTTGCACCGCCTCCACCCTCGCGGCAGCCGGTCCCTCGTGCAGAGCGGTAATGAGTGCCTCTACCGCTGCGTCAGGTCCTGCGAGGATTGCCTCCACCGACCCGTCCACGCGGTTGCGCACCCAGCCCGAAACGCCGCGCGCCTCGGCCTGCTGGCGCGTCCAGGCCCGGAAGGACACCCCCTGAACGCGTCCCGTTACCACCACATGTTTCGCCATGATCAAAGCTCCCTTGCTTGGCTTCGGTTCTTTCCCGAACATGACGGCTGACAGGTCAACTTACCAGCCGCGCTGCCTCTCCGGCAAACCGCAGACAAATGCTGGATCTCTTGATCAACTCCTTGAACGCAAAACGGGTTTTCTGGCAGGCTTTCAGTTCAGAGCGCAAATCACTCTTTGTGGAAAGTTCTGATCTATCGCCGGGTGACGAAAAGCACGCGCTTGGAGCCCGCTGACGATACCCGACTGGCCGCGCATCCGCTGGCCAATCGACATCCGGGCGCAAAAGGCAGTCACCTCGTTTATGTGCGGCCCGCCGAGTATGTCGGCATGGAGGCCGAAGAAAGGTTGCCGATGCAATGTGCTAGGGCTGACTTCGGTCCGGGGCGATCTCCGTGGGCGCGCAGAATCCCGAGTTATCGACCATCTGCCAGTCAGCCTACGCGTCACGCTGGAGCCCGCGCCCGAATGCGTTGAAGACAGCGCCGTCTTGAAACTCTGGAACCCCTTGGGCTGATCTCAAGCGAGCGCATCGCGGTGGTCAGACGAGCGCGTCATCCGCTTGGGGACACCGAGCCCCTCGCGCGAAGCAAGTCGATTCATCTGCTTAGATGGGCGAACGCGGGATGGGTCGCAAAGCGCCAGGCCCGGCGGGGGCCTGCCATGACGTTGAGGTAATACATCTCCACTCCATGCGGCGCGGCGCAGGGGTGATGCCCGCGCGGCACCAGCACCACGTCGTGATCGCCGGGCGCCATGGTCTCGTCCAGGCTCAGGTCCTCGGTGAACACGCGCTGGATGCCGAATCCGTCAGAGGGGTTCAGGCGGTGGTAATAGGTTTCTTCCAGATAGGTGATCCGCGGGAAGTCGTCTTCGTCATGACGGTGCGGCGGGTAGGAGGACCAGTGTCCCGCCGGGGTGAACACCTCGGTTACCAGCAGGCTGTCGGCCACATCGCGCCCTTCCATGGCGATGTTGTTGATATGGCGCAGGTTGGTGCCTTCCCCACGCGGCTCCAGCGTGATGCCCTCGGGACCCAGCACCTGGACCGGGCGCCCGCCGGGGCTGGGCGCGGAACACACCGCCAGCGTGCAGTCGGTGGTGACGCGTGCCTGCCAGTCCGTGCCGGGCGGGACATAGAGGCACGCGGGCGGCGTGCGCTCGAAGACCGAAAGCCGCGCGCCCATCTCGCCGAAATCGGTACCGCCTGCGCTCAGTTCGGCTCGCCCCTCTACCAGAACCAGGATCGCTTCGCGCCCCTCCAGCCGCCCCTCTGCCGCCATACCCGGCACCAGCCGCCAGAGGTCGAAGCCGACATAGTGCCAGCCAGCATCGTCGGGAGTGACGGCATGGACGCGCCCGCTGTGCCCGCGCGGTCGACGCAGGAGACTGGCCATCAGGGGCTCCGCCGTTCTTCATGCGCGCGCAACGCGGCGCCGAAATCGTCCGGCGTCCAGCCTTCGTCCAATGCCCGCGCCAGCAGCGCCGCCTGCGTTTCGGGGGCCAGCCCGTCCACCGGCGGATCGCTGTCGAGGTTGGTGGGAAAGGAATACCCCTCTGCCGCCGCCGCGATGGCAGCGGCCAGCCCGGTCGCATCCAGCCGCCCTGACGCCCTAAGCTGGGTCAGCGCCGGGAACAGCGCGCGGCAAATGGCGGCGCGATCCACCGCCTCCATCGCGCGACCAAAGGCCGAAGACACCTGCAAGAGGTTCGCCATCCGGTTTATATCGCGTGACACATTCTCGCCTGCTGCATGATAGAGCGCCGGGTTGAAGAACAGCGCATCACCCTTGTGCAGGGGCAGTTGCACCGCATTCTCCTTGAAAAACGCCGCAACCTCGGGGCGACGATAAGCCATGTAGCCTCCCGGCACATGCTGGGAAAACGGCAGCAACTGCGTCGGCCCGCTTTCCACCGGCATGTCGCAATGTGCCACCGCCCCCTGCAGCGTCATCACTGGCGAGAGCGCATGGACATGCGCCGGGAAGCGCGCCGCGACATCAGCGCTCTGAAAGCCCAGATGATAATCGCGGTGCGCGCTTTGGGCCTTGCCCCCCGGGCGGACCAGATTGACCTGCGCGGTCATTTGGTAGAACGGGCCAAGCCAGGCCTCGCACACCGCGTCAATCACCGGATTGCCGAAATACAGCGCGAAACCTTCGGGGTCCTCGAGGCAGAGCTTCTGCAAGCTGTTCCAGATGCGGTCATTGGCGCCTGCTGCGGCGAAATGATCCGCCCCGCCGCCGCCCGCGGCCTTTTCGCGCACGATGATGCGCTCATAGGCGGCGCTCGCACGGTCGATGGGCGCGGTGTCGGCATGGGCGCGTTTCAGCACCAGCACGCCCGCGCCCTGCCCCAGAACACGCGCCCATTCCGCCATCATCTCGCGCCGCCCCTCGGGGTCGGTCAAGGCTGGTCGCAGGTCATCCATTGCATAGACCGGCACATTCTTCTGCACCTCGGCGGCCAGCGGTACATCGCCGCGCGTGCAAGTCTGCGCGCAGAGCGCCGAAAGCTCTTCCAGCGTGCCGCTTCCCGTGTCGAAATACCCGAAATCGCGCATGTCAGACGGTCCCCCCCAGTGAACTTTCCAATGCCACCATCTCCTGCCCGCCGGCCATCATGTCCTGCAACTCCTCGGGGGTGATCTGGCCACGCTGGGCGGTGCCCAGGGTCTTGCCCCGGTTCAGCACCGTGAACCGGTCGCCCACGGCCAGCGCGTGGCGCACGTTATGGGTGATGAACACCACGGCGATGCCCGCCTTGCGCACCTTGTCGATGGTGGAGAGCACATTGGCGGTTTGCCGGACGCCCAGCGCCGAGGTCGGCTCGTCCAGGATCAGCACCTTGGCGCCGAAATAGACGGCGCGGGCAATCGCGACGGTCTGCCGCTCGCCGCCCGA
>SLJW01000197.1 GCA_007134865.1 Paracoccaceae bacterium
CGGTGCGCATCTGGCTGTTCTTGGGAAGGGAAAACTGAACCATCTTGCTACCTCATATCAGAAACGGGGCAAGCCCGTCTGTCGCTAGACATCTAATCGTTTCCGGCCGCGTGGCAATCTCTGTCACCAGCGCCTCAGTCTCGGAGCTGACTGTTTGCTGTCCCGCGGCAATCGCCAGCCGCGTGATCTCGCCAGCGCTGGCATTGTCGATCACGCAATCACTGGCGGGCTCCAGTGGCACACCGGGGAAGCGCTCGGCCAGCACTGGCCGGACCGTGGCACGCGCGGCATCGCGCGCGATCTGGTCCTGCACATCGGCGCAGGCTACCAGCGCCAGAAGCGCCGCAACAGAAGCCAGCCGGATCAATAGACCCGCGCCTTCGGCGCGATCTTCTTCAGGTCGATCCCGCCTTCTTCCAGCTTCGTCAGCGGCTCGGTCACCACCGGCCGATAATCGAGCGACACTTTCGCGCCATCGACCCAGGCCAGCGTATGCTTGCGCCAGTTCTTGTCGTCGCGCTCGGGGTGATCCTCTTGCGCATGTGCGCCGCGGCTTTCCTTGCGCGCCTCGGCCGAGACGATGGTCGTGAGCGCACAGGGCATCAGGTTGTCGAGCTCCAGCGTCTCCATCAGATCCGAGTTCCAGATCAGCGAGCGGTCGGTCACTTTCAGATCGCTCATGCGGCCTGCAACCTCGGCCATCTTCTTGCAGCCCTCGGCCAGTGTCTTGTCGGTTCGGAAGACAGCGGCATCTTCCTGCATCGTCTTCTGCATATCCGCCCGTAACTCTGCTGTCGGCACGCCGCCATCCATATGGCGGAAGCGGTCAAAGCGCTCTATGGCCTTGTCCACGCTGGCCTTGTTCAGCGTCGGATTGGGGGCCTGCGGGTCCACCACCTGACCGGCGCGGATGGCCGCCGCGCGGCCAAACACCACAAGGTCAATGAGCGAGTTCGAGCCCAGACGGTTCGCGCCATGAACGCTGGCACAGGCGGCCTCGCCCACAGCCATCAGACCGGGCGCCACGCGCGTCGGGTTCTCGGCATCGGCGTTCAGCACCTCGCCCCAGTAATTGGTCGGAATCCCGCCCATGTTGTAATGCACGGTCGGCAGCACCGGGATCGGCTCCTTGGTGACATCGACGCCAGCAAAGACCCGCGCGCTCTCGGAAATCCCCGGCAGGCGCAGCGCCAATGTCTCGGGCGGCAGGTGGCTGAGGTTCAGGTGGATGTGGTCCTTGTTCGGGCCCACACCACGCCCCTCGCGGATTTCCATGGTCATGCAGCGCGACACCACATCGCGCGAGGCCAGATCCTTGTAGGTCGGCGCATAGCGCTCCATGAAGCGCTCGCCCTCGGAATTGGTCAGATACCCGCCCTCACCGCGCGCGCCTTCCGTGATGAGGCACCCTGCGCCATAGATGCCAGTCGGGTGGAACTGCACGAATTCCATATCCTGCAGCGGCAAGCCTGCGCGCGCGATCATGCCATTGCCATCGCCGGTGCAGGTGTGCGCCGAGGTGGCCGAGAAATATGCGCGGCCATAGCCGCCCGTCGCCAGCACCACCATCTTGGCACTGAAGAGATGCAGCGAGCCGTCATCGAGCTTCCAGGCCAGCACGCCCTGACACACACCATCCTCGGACATGATCAGGTCAGTCGCGAAATACTCGATATAGAACTCGGCCTTCTGCTTCAGGCTCTGCCCATAGAGCGTGTGCAACATCGCGTGGCCGGTCCGGTCCGCTGCGGCGCAAGTGCGCTGCACCGGTGGCCCCTCGCCAAACTCGGTCGTATGGCCACCAAAGGGCCGCTGATAGATCTTGCCATCCTCGGTGCGCGAAAAGGGCACGCCGTAATGTTCAAGCTCATAAACCGCCTTGGGCGCCTCGCGGGCCAGATACTCCATCGCATCCGTATCGCCCAGCCAGTCCGAGCCCTTGACCGTGTCATACATATGCCACTGCCAATGATCGGGGCCCATATTCGACAGCGAAGCGGCAATCCCGCCCTGCGCCGCAACAGTATGCGAGCGTGTCGGGAAAACCTTGGTCACGCAGGCCGTTTTCAGCCCCTGTTCGGCCATGCCCAGCGTCGCGCGCAAACCCGCGCCGCCAGCGCCCACGACCACCACATCATAGCTGTGTTCTTCGATTGTATATGCAGACATTTCTCTTCCTTCAGGCGCTGAACAGGACAGTGGCAACCGAGAGGACCCCGGCCACACCAAGGGCCCAGCACAGCAGGGTATTGACCAACAGCGCCGCCGTGCGCGCGGCCTTCCCAGAAACGTAGTCCTCGATCACGACCTGCAAGCCTTGTTGCAGGTGACTGAATGCCGCAATGATGAAGAGCACTGCCACCAGCGCATGCCAGAGGTTGGAATAGGTGGCAACGAACGCCTCATGCCCGCCCCCCAGCGCGCGCCCGAATGGGAAGATGAACAAAAAGGTCAGCGGAATAAGCGCGATCGAGGTGATGCGCTGGCTCCACCAGTGATGCAGCCCCTCTCCAGCTGCGCCATGGCCGTGAACGCGGGCGTAATCGGTCTTGAATCCCATGGGTTCGGCCTCCTCAGACAATGATGATAGTCAGAAGCGTCAGCACAACCGTGCCGGCAAAGACGCCATAGCTCGATTTTTCAACCGTCTCGACATCCATGAAGCGGCCCGTATCCCAGACCAGATGGCGGATGGAGTTGAGCATGTGATACCAGAGAGCCGCCAGCGAGCCGATCAGGATCAGATGGCCGAGGATCGAGGTCAGCAACCCATCAACGAAATTGAAATATTCCGCACTGAACGCGCCCGCCGCAAACCACCACACAATCAGCACGGCCGCCAGCGTCATGCCCACACCCGTGATCCGGTTCAGGATCGAGGTAATCGCGGCCATTGGCAGGCGATAGACTTGCAGATGGGGGGATAGCGGGCGATTGCCCCTGTTCACATCGGCCATGGACGGCTCCCTTCGTTCTGGTGCGGCTGCGCTCACGCAGCCTTGCTCCGTATGCCTTGACATACTGGTTTTCGCAGCAATGTCACGCCTGCAGGTGCCCTGATCGCGCAAAAAAACGAAAAACCATGGGCTGGCTTAGCAACTGAATGGAGTTTGTGATCACGGCAGCAAATTTCGTGATCACGTTCCAAACCGGGCGTGATCACCCGGCTTCAAGTTGCCCGACTCAACCCGATGCGTGGCTCATCTCAACTCGTCCAGAACAGCGGTCACGGTCGAGTTGTAATTGAAATACACGAGCTGCATCGAACCGCGTATCATGACTCCGGTCAGCAGCAAAGTAATTGGCCCGCGCATGTCGTCGCGGAAATACATGGTGATCTCCTGTCGAAAGGCAGGTTGTTCGTCGCGCACCAGAACAGTCTGACAGCGATGGAATCCCTCGGGAAACAACTCGTCCATGACCCCGAAATAGGCCTCATAATTCTCGACCTCGTGCTCCAGCATCGGCCCCGAGGATTCCAGAAAGGTCATGTATTCGCCTTTCTTGAAATACGTTTTCAACTGCTCGAACAAGGGCCAGCTATCCGGTGCCGCGCCGCAACTGAGTGTGCCTTGCCCGATGACAGGCGTAGCGCTCGAAAGCGTCAGCACCGCTGCAAGAAAAAATGCGCGCATGATATCCCCCTTTGTGACAATTTCCGCAGTCTAGCACGCGAAACGACCATCACGAGCGGAAATCAAAGCGGCATCAGCACCCAGTAATCCAGATCGAGCAGCACATCAGGGTGGTATTTTCCATCCACCTTCAGCACTTCCGCCGCGCCCTTGGTCGCCACCAACCGCAAGCGCAATGCCCCCACGCCCGGCGCCCCTGTTTCGGCACGGTCCAGAACCTCGGACCAGGCGCGAATCGTGTCGCCCGCGAAACAGGGGTTCGCATGGCTGCCCGCGTTGATTGCCGCGATCATCTGCGCATTGGCAAGCCCGTTGAAGGACAGCGCCCGCGCCATCGAGATCACATGCCCGCCATAGATCAGCAGCTTGCCGTCCGGGCGCTGGGTGCGATCGAAATGCACTTTCGAGGTGTTCTGCCAGAGCCGCGTCGCCAGCATGTGCTCGGCCTCCTCGACCGTCACCCCATCGACATGGTCGATCACCTCACCCACAGAGTAATCACCCCAGCGATGCGGCTCACCGGCCAGGGTGAAATCATAACTGGTGAAATCCAGCCCCTCCGGCACCACCAGATCCGCCGCGTCCACCACGGGGGCAAGCTCCGGCACCACAGGCTCCGGGGCAGGGGCCGCAGTGTCGCGCTTGCGCACCATCACCCAGCGCACATAGTCCAGCACCACTTCGCCGCGCTGGTTTTCGCCGCTGGTACGCACCCAGACCACACCGGTCTTGCCATTCGAGTTCTCTTTCAGCCCGATCACCTCGGAGCGGCTCACCAGCGTGTCGCCGGGATAGACCGGCGTATGAAACCGGCCCTCGGCATAGCCCAGATTGGCCACGGCGTTCAGGCTGACATCGGGCACGGTCTTGCCGAAGACGACATGAAACGCGATCAGATCATCGACCGGGCTGGCTGGCAGACCACAGGCGCGCGCAAACGCATCCGAGGAATAGAGCGCCCCGCGCGCCGGATAGAGCGCATGGTAAAACGCCCGTTCTCCGCCGGAAATGGTCCGGGGCACGGCATGCGCGATCACCTGCCCGACCCGATAATCCTCGAAAAAGCGCCCCGGATTGGTCTTGCTCATCCCTGCCTCATTTTCTTGCCAAAAATACTCACTCTCCGGCCGCGCCCGCGCGCCCGGCTCGCAATAGTGCCACCCGCTGCGCCTAAAGGCTCCCGAGCTTCAATTCGGGGGAATAGGCCGCAGTGACCTCCTTCACCACCGCCTGCGCGCAATACATCTCGAGCTTGTTGGGGTGGAAACTATAGACCGGGCTGCCATGCAGCTCCCAGCCATTGGCCAGTGCCTCGGTGACTTTGTGACAAAAGGATGCGTCGTCCGGACCGGTCAGCAATCGATAGGCTTTCATCATCCCCCCGCGAATGGCCATGGACCGAGCCAGCCATGAATCTGACCCACGACCAGCGTCGCAAAGAGTGCGCCGACCAGCGCCACACCCTCTTTCCAGCCGGCAGCTTCCGGCGGGCGCGTCCATTGGCGCTCGGCACGGTTGATCAGGATCACCGAGACCACCGCCCAGGCCAGCAGCCCGCCGAACAGGATCACCCCCTGCACTGTGCCCACGACCAGCAAATGCGCCACCGCCCAGGCCTTGAAGCCCGAAAGCTGCGGGTGGCGGATGCGCTGATGCAGGTTTGTCTTCATGCCCGAGACGGCGAAAAGGTAAAAGCCGATGAACACCAGCAGGTTGTTCAAATGCACCATCCAGGGCGGCGAGACCCAGAGCCAGATCGGGTCGGCCATGCGGTAGCCGATGGTCATCAGCACGATCGAGGCCACGAGCGCTATCGCCACTGGCCCCTTGGCGGCCTCGCCCATGGAAGCGCGCCGCTCGGGTGCCAGCCGCTTGAACAGATGCGCGCCGGCCCAAAGCGCTACACCAAGGATGAGGATCAGTGTTCGCATATCATTACTCCGCCATTGTGGCGATGGCCTCGGCCTTCGCCAGAACCTGTTTTGCGGTCACAATATGCAGATTCTCGACGATCTTGCCATCCACAACTGCCACGCCCTCGCCGCGCGACGTTGCCGCGTC
>SLJW01000218.1 GCA_007134865.1 Paracoccaceae bacterium
TCAATCGCCCAGAACCCGGTCAGCGTGTCGATCTTGTCGGCAAGGGCCACCGCCACGGACACCGGGGCGGAGGGCACCGTATCCGACGGCCCCAGCGGCTGGTAATGCTCCACACAGGCCCTCGCCACCGCTTCCGGAAACCCGGCCTCGCGCGCGTAGTAGCTACCCATCAGCCCCTGCAATTCCGGGAACTCGCCGACCATTTCCGAGCGCAGATCGGCCTTCGATACCCGCGCAGCCTCCGCCGCCAGATCGGGCTTTGCGCCCACCAACGGCGCGATCTCCCGCGCCAGTGCGGCGATGCGCCCCACCCGGTCGGCCTGCGATCCGAGCTTGTTGTGGAATGTCACATTTGCAAGGCCAGCGCCCATGCCTTCCAGACCGACGGATTTGACCACCCGTAAATCATTCTCCCAGAAAAACCTTGCATCCGAGAGTCTTGCAGCCAGAACCTTCTGGTTTCCGGCCAGGATCGTGGCCCCGTGATCGACTGTCTCACGATTGGCGACTGTCACAAATCCAACAATTTGCCCTTGTTGCGGGTCGCGCAGCGAGAAGAACTTCTGATGCTCCTTCATCGAGGTCTGCAACACTTCCGGCGGCAGGCCCAAAAACCCCTCATCGATGCGGCCCATCAGCACCACGGGCCACTCGACCAGCCCCGCCACCTCGGCCAAGAGGCCCTTGTCCTCGACCAGCTCCAGCCCGGCGGCGAATGCCATCTGGCTTGCCTCGTTCCAGATGTGGTCCGCCCGCTCGGCAGGGTCGAGAATGACCTTGGCGCGCTTCAGCTTCGCCTGATAGTCCTCGAAACTCACAACAGAAAACGGCTCCGGCGCCATGAAACGATGCCCGCGAGTCACGTCCCCCGCAACGATCCCGTCCACCTCCAGCGGCACCACTTCTGCACCCGCCTCAGTCGACAGGATGCACAGGATCCCATGCAAGGGCCGCACCCAGCGCAAGCTGCCTGAGCCCCAGCGCATCGACTTGGGCCATGGGAAATGGCGGATCACATGCTCTAGCACTTCGGCCACGATCTGCGCCGCAGGCCGCCCTTCGCGCGTGATCACGGCCATATAGACCTGACCTTTCTTGTCGTCGCGGATCTCCAGATCCTCCAGCGCGAGCCCGGTCGAGCGCAGAAACCCCTCCACTGCCTTCTCGGGCGCGCCAACCTTCGGGCCGCGCCGCTCTTCGCTTGTGGTGGGCGAATGCTCGGTCAGTCCCTGCACCGCCAGCGCCAACCGCCGGGGCGTCGCGAAGGCCTGCACCTCGGCATAGGTCAGCCCGGCCTCGACCAGACCATCGGTCATCAGCCGCTTGAACGCATCGCAGGCCCCGGCCTGCATGCGCGCGGGAATTTCCTCGGAGAAAAGCTCGATCAGAAGGTCAGCCATGAAAGCCTCAGCGTTCGGGGGGTGGCGGGCAGCCAGGGGGGACCGGGTCGCCATCGAAATGGGCCGTGCCGCAGGGGTTGATCTGTTGCCAGGCGAAGCCGCGCCCGTCCATGAGAATCACAACGCGGTCAATGCCATAGCGGATGTTGCTCACCCCCATGACCGCCTGCGCGCGCCCCTCGGCAAGTGCTCCGGTCAATTCGCCCGCGTCAAAGCAGGAGAACCAGCCCGGCGCGTTGAGCGGCGTGGCATCGGTGTAGGGCGTGAGTTGGGCGGGGTCGGCATCAATGTCGAAACAGGCGCGGAAGCGGATGGGCGAGCTGTCGGAGTCGATGCCTTCGAAATTGCGCACCGGGAAGGGTTGCGCGCTCGCCGCCCCCAGCGGGGTCAGCATAACGCTCTCCTGCGCGGGCAACTCGTCATAGAGGGCATAGACCTGCAGATACCACACGCCGACCCCGGCGAAGACGGTCGAACCCAGCAGCAGAATGACGAGAAACCGCCCCATCAGGCCGCCGCCCCGCCCGCCTCGGTCTGCACGAAGGCATCGGCACAAAGCTTGGCCAGCGCGCGCACGCGCCCGATATAGGCCTGCCGTTCAGTCACCGAAATCACGCCGCGCGCATCGAGCAGGTTGAAGATGTGGCTCGCCTTGATGCATTGGTCATAGGCGGGGTGGACCATGATATTGCGCCGCCCGCCGAAACCGGCGTCTTCCGGGTCCATCGCCAAGAGGCGCGCGCATTCGGCCTCGGCCTTGCGGAAATCCTCGAACAGTTTTTCGGTATCAGCGCCGTCGAAATTATGCCGCGAATATTCCTGCTCGGTCTGACGGAAGACGTCGCCATAGCTCAGCGGAATGCGCGCGTCAGGCGCGTTGAAAGGCATGTCCATGACATGCGAGACACCCAGCACATACATCGCCAGCCGCTCCAGCCCATAGGTCAGCTCGCCCGAGACGGGGTGGCAATCATGCCCGCCAACCTGTTGAAAATACGTGAATTGGCTGACTTCCATCCCGTCGCACCAGACCTCCCAGCCGAGGCCCCAGGCGCCCAGCGTTGGGCTCTCCCAGTCATCCTCGACAAAGCGGATGTCGTGCAGGCTGTCATCAATGCCGATGGCGCGCAGCGAGCCGAGGTATAGCTCTTGCAGGTCGGGCGGCGAGGGTTTGATGATCACCTGATATTGGTAGTAATGTTGCAGCCGGTTGGGGTTCTCGCCATAGCGCCCATCCGTGGGGCGGCGCGAGGGCTGGACATAGGCGGCGGCCCAGGGCCGGGTGCCAAGCGCGCGCAAGGTCGTGGCCGGGTGGAAGGTGCCGGCGCCCACCTCCATGTCATAAGGTTGCAGCACAGCGCAGCCCTGCGCACCCCAATAATCCTGCAAGCTCAGCAGAATATCTTGAAAGCACTGGGGCTTTTGTGATCGATTTTCAGGGGTCCGGGGCATCGCCGCCTCTTGTCATACGCGCTGTTTTTCATAATGCTGCGCCTCAATAGGCAAGCCTCTGCCAAGGGTCAACGGGCAAACCTGTCGCCCCGGACGCGCGTGCAAGGTCGTAGGTTTTCAGGAGAGGGCTTCTTACAATGACATCCATGTTCGGCCTTGCAGCGTTGCTTGCGGCGTCGGTTTCAGTGGCAGCGAGCCTCGCCGGTCAGTCTGCCTCGGCACAGGAGCAGCGCTGGGTTCAGGTCGAGGCGCATCGCGAGCTTGACATGGCACTGGAGCGTGCCGCGCAGATCGAGGCGCGGCTGGGCAGTGTCAGCGGGTTTCGCCTGCCAAGTAACTGGTATGCGCTGAGCATCGGCCCTTACGAAAACGAGATTGATGCCTTTACCGTCCGGCGCCAGTTGCGCGCCGAAGGAGCAATTCCGGCGGATGCCTTTGTCAGCACCGGGTCGGACTATCTGGAACAGGTCTATCCGGTTCTGGGCGCGCCGGCGCAAGAAGAGATGCCCGACCCAGACCTGGCCGCCGAGCCTGACCCGGAGCCTTTGGACGAAGAGGCGCTGGCCTTGGCAGAACCGGAGCCTGAGCCGGAACCCGAGCCGGAACCAGAGCCGGAAGAAACCCTGCGCGAAGCGCAGGCCTCCGAGCGTCTGCTGGACCGTGACGGGCGCGCCGAGTTGCAGACCGCGTTACAATGGTTCGGCTATTACACCCTGGCGATTGATGCCGCCTTCGGTCCCGGCACGCGCCGCTCCATGGCCGCATGGCAAGAAGATCGCGGATATGAGACGACAGGCGTTCTGACCACCCGCCAGCGCGCCGAATTGCTGGCCGAATATGAGGCTGAGCTTGCGGCGCTCGGCATGGAGACAGTCCGCGACGAGGTTGCGGGCATCAGCATCGACCTGCCGATGGCGATGGTCGCCTTCGACCGCCATGAGACGCCTTTTGCGCATTATTCCGAGCGCGACGACAGCGGCGTGCGGGTGCTGCTGATCAGCCAGGAGGGCACGCAAGCGACGCTGTTCGGCCTTTACGAGATCATGCAGACACTCGAGATTGTGCCCTTGGAAGGCGCGCGCGAGCGGCGGCAGAATTCCTTCGTGCTGACCGGGCAGAGCGACACGTTGCGCTCGCATACAGTGGCGCAGTTTCGCAATGGCGAGATCAAGGGCTGGACCCTGATCTGGACACCCGAACGCGACGAGCAGATGGCCCGCGTCCTGCCGATGATGGAGGCGAGTTTTGCCACCCTGCCCGGCACGCTGCCCGAAAGCGCGGGGCAGGCCAGCACGGTGCGGCGGGGCGATCTGCTTGCGGGGCTGAGCATCCGGCGCCCGGATTTCTCGCGCTCGGGCTTCTTTGTCGATGCGACGGGCACGGTGCTGACCTCGGCGGCGGCAGTGGCCAAGTGTGGCCGAGTCACGATCGACGAGGCCTATAACGCCCGTGTCGTGGCGCGTGACGAAGCGCTGGGGCTGGCGGTCCTGCAACCCGAGACCCCGCTGGTGCCACTGGCCTTTGCCCAGTTCAATGACGGCGAGCCGCCGCTCGGGGCCGAGATCCGGATTTCGGGCTTTTCCTTCGAGGATGTCCTGTCGCGCCCGATCCTGACCAATGGCAGGGTCGAGGATACGCAGGGCATGCAGGGCGAGAGCGGGATATTGCGGCTCAGCGCCGAAGTGATGCCGGGTGATCTGGGCGGTCCTGTCTTCGGCCCCAATGGCGCCGTGATCGGCCTTTTGACCGGGCAGCCGCAGGATAGCGCACGGCAATGGCCCGCGGATGTGAATTACGCCGTCGATGCGCAGGTGATCCTCGATTTCCTGCGCGGGGCACAGGTCTCTGGCGGGACGCTGCGCGAGGATGTCGTGGTGCCTGACGCCACGCTCACCCGCATCGCGCCGGATCTGACAGTGCTGGTCTCCTGCTGGAACTGAGTGGCGGGCGACGGAGTCGCACTTCTGGCCGAGCGCTGTGGCGCACCGATGGATTGAGTATTTTTGGCAAGAAAATGAGCCTGTTGCGTGTCATCTTTGCGCGAAATGGCGCGCGAAATTGGCAAGGATCCGGCCCGAGGTTTCGGTCCGCACATCAGCGCAGCGCGCGGTGAGACTCTCGGCCTCGTCGGGGTGGAAATAACCCTTGTCGCAATAGACCCGGATACGCAGCGCAAAGCTCGCGCCATCGGCCTCGGGATGGAATTGCGTGGCATAGACACGGTCACCAAAACGCAACATCTGGATCGGGCAGCGCGTGCCTTCGAGCAGATGCGTGGCGCCGCGGGGCAGCGCATCGAGCGCCTCCTTGTGCCCGACAAGGGCGGTGAATTGCTCGGGCAGGCCATCGAGCAGCGGGTCGCCCGCGCTCTCGGGGCGTCGGGTGCAGGTGATCGGGCCGATGGGCTCGCTATGATACGCTTTCGAGACCGGCGCGCCCAGATGCGCGCCCAGAATGCCGATCCCGTAGCAGCAGCCCAGAAAGGGCGTGCCCGTTGCGATGACCTGCGGCATCAGGCCGAGGATCTGCGCCTCGATATGGGCCTCCAGCGGCGGTCTGGTCTCGGGCGGATCGCTTACGCAGCCGGGGCCGCCGCCCACGATCACGCCCGAAAAGCTGTTCAGGTCGATGTCCTCGGGCAGGTCTTCCTGATCCAGCCGAATGCGCCGGACCGCATCGGGCCCCAGGCCCGAACGGCGCAGCAGGGCTGCGAATTCCTCGTCCGCGGCTTCCTGTTCGGGGCGCAATTGCAGAATCAGAAACGGCTTCATGACAAGTCCTTATCGCAGCGGCTCTGGCCCGCCCAGGCCGCAGGCATGGGCAGCGCCCGCGA
>SLJW01000127.1 GCA_007134865.1 Paracoccaceae bacterium
CAACCCCTGCTGCACGAACTGCGCGAGTTGATCAGCGGGCTTCATACCTCAGGCTTTCGGCCCGACATTCTCGGCAAAGGCTTTTTCGAAGGCGGCCTGCTTGTCGGCGCTGGCCTCGGTCTGATGCTTTGCTTTCCACTCGTCATAGGGCATGCCATAGATGATCTCGCGTGCCGCGTCCTTGTCCATTTCGATGCCGCGCGCATTGGCGGCCTCCTGATACCAGCGCGACAGGCAGTTCCGGCAGAATCCCGTAAGGTTCATCATGTCGATATTCTGCACATCTGTCCGCCGGTTCAGATGCTCCAGAAGCGTGCGAAAGGCGGCGGCTTCAAGCTCGATGCGGGTCTGGTCGTCCATGTGTGGCTCCCATAGGTCTGTGATCTGATCGCTGCTGATATATACCCTGCACGCAGATTCGCCCATCGTGAAACTGTTTGCCGCCGCGGCAGAGTCGATGATGACCCAGGAAAGAGAGGCCCGATGCTCTTTGCCATCCTTGATTATCTGGCTCAGCGCGCGCGGCATGTCCTGCTTTGGGGACTGGCGCTGGGCATTCTGACCGGGCTGGTCGCTCCGCAGATGGCTGTGGCGCTGCAATGGGCGGTCGCCCCGATCGTTGCCACGCTCTTGTTTCTGGCCGTCTTGCGGTTGGGGCCCGAGGGTGTGCGTGCAGGGTTACACGGCTGGCGGCAAGGCGTGGTCATGGTGCTGGCGCTGCAGCTTGTGGTGCCGGTTGTGGTCGTGCTGGGTGCACGCGGGCTCGGGCTGGAGGGGGCTTTGCTGGTGGGCGTCGTGCTGGTGCTGGCAGCGGCGCCGATCACGGGCAGCCCGAATCTCGCCATCCTGTCGGGTGCTTCGGGCGCTGTTGCGCTGCGCCAGCTCGTCCTCGGCACGGCGCTGCTGCCGGTGACGGTGCTGCCTGTCTTTCTGCTCATGCCCGGACTTGGTGCACCGCTAGAGGTGCTGGCCATCGTCGCCCGTCTGCTCGTGCTGATTGCGCTCGCCGGGGTTCTGGGGCTTTGGCTGCGCGCGCGCGGGATCGTCGGGGGCGATGCGCAGAGCCTGCGGGCGATCGATGGCTGCGCGACTCTTCTGCTCGCGGCGATTGTGATTGCGCTGATGGGAGCGGTGGGTCCGGCGCTCGTCTCGGGGCTGGAGGGCTGGGGCGTGCTCGCGCTGGTGCTGGGGCTTGGCTTCGGCATGCAGGCGGCGTTGCTCTTCGCCCTCCGCCGCCACCTAGCCCTGACCGAGGCCGCGGCGCTCAGCCAGGCTGCGGGCAATCGCAATGTCGCGCTTTTCCTCGGTGTGCTGCCGATTGGCATGGCGAGCGAATTGTTCCTGTTCATAGGACTCTATCAGATCCCGATGTATTTGACCCCTGCGGTGATGGGCTGGGTCTATCAGCGCATGGGGCTTGCCCGCAGCGCCAGTTGACTTTCGCGTCTGTCCTACTGTAGCCACCCTGCACGATTACCAGCCTAGAAAGGCGCTTTCCATGACCCTGCCCGCCTCTGCCATGACGACGGAGTCTGCGCTTGAAGATGGCCGAGACGTACTACGCGCCGAAGCGACCGCACTCTCGCGTCTGGCCGAGGGGCTTGATGCGCGCTTCGTGCAGGCGGTCGACATGATCCTCGCTACGCGTGGCCGGTTGATCGTGGCGGGAATCGGCAAGTCCGGCCATGTTGGGCGCAAGATTGCGGCCACCTTTGCTTCAACCGGGACGCCTGCGCACTTCGTGCATGCCGCCGAGGCAAGCCATGGTGATCTGGGCATGATCACACCCGATGACGTGTGCCTCCTTCTGTCGAAGTCGGGCGAGACTAGCGAGCTCAGCGACCTGATCTCCTACACGCGTCGTTTTGGCGTGGCGCTGATCTCGATCACGGGCAACCCCGAAAGCACGCTCGCGCAGAAATCCGATGTGGCGCTGATCTTGCCAGATGCGCCCGAGGTCTGTGCCATCGGTATGGCACCAACAACCTCGACCACGCTGACGCTCGGATTGGGTGATGCGCTTGCGGTTGCCGTGATGCGCGCCAAGGGCTTTGACCCGGCCCGCTTTCACCTGTTCCATCCCGGCGGCAAACTGGGCGCGCAGTTCCTGCGCGTGGGCGAGTTGATGTATCAGGGTGATGCGCTGCCACTTGTGACCGAGCTTGCGCCGATGGACGAAGTTCTGATGCGGATGACCGGCACCGGTTATGGTGTTGCGATCATGGTCAATGACGGGCGCCTTGCAGGGGTCATCACCGATGGGGATCTTCGGCGTAATATGGAGGGGCTGATGAGCAAGGTCGCAGGCGATGTCGCGACGAGAAGCCCCAAGACCATCGGCCCGGATGCGCTGGTATCCGAGGCTGTTGCAATGATGAATGGCAACAAGATCAATGCGCTCTGCGTGATTGACGATGCGCGGCATGTTCTCGGTATGATTCGCTTGCATGACTGCCTGCGTGCCGGGGTGATCTGATGCAGACCGTGATCATCATTCCCGCGCGCTATGCCTCCAGCCGCTACCCGGGCAAGCCGTTGGTGGGGCTGACAGGTGCCACAGGCGAATGTCGCAGCCTGATCGAGCGGAGCTGGCGCGCAGCGCAGGAAGTGCCGGGGGTCGATGCTGTCTTTGTCGCAACCGATGATGACCGCATCCGCAAGGCGGCAGAAGGGTTTGGCGCCGACGTCGTGATGACCGCCGAGGATTGCGCCAATGGCACTGAGCGCTGCGCCGATGCTATCGCGCAGCTCGGGATTGCACCCGAAGTGGTCGTGAACCTGCAAGGTGATGCCCCACTGACACCAGCTTGGTTTGTCGAGGCGCTGGTGGACGCGATGCGAGCGGGTGCCGAGATGGCAACACCCATCTTGCGCTTGACGCCCGAGACCCATGCCCGTTTTGTCGAGGACCGCCGCAACGGGCTGGTGGGTGGGACGACAGCCGTGATGGATGCCCGAGGCCACGCGCTCTATTTCTCCAAGGAAGTGTTGCCCTATACCGGTCGCAGCTATCGGACGGGCGAAACCGTTCCGGCCTTTCACCATGTCGGCGTCTATGCATACACGCCCGACGCTCTTGCGCGCTACATCGCGGCAGGGCCTTGCGCGTTGGAAGAACTGGAGGGCCTGGAGCAGTTGCGCTTTCTCTACCATGGCATCCCGGTCACCTGTGTCGAGGTCGAGGCAAGGGGCCGCGAGTTCTGGGAGCTGAACAACCCCGCGGATGTGCCCCGTATCGAGGCCGTTCTCGCGCAGGAGGGGATGGCATGAGCGTCGCGCTTGCGGGCTTCGAAATCGGGAATGACCGGCCTTTCGCGCTCATTTCAGGCCCCTGCCAGATGGAATCGCTCGACCATGCGCGCCAGATCGCCGGGTCGCTGGCCGAGACCTGCGCGCTTCTCGGCATCCCCTTTATCTTCAAGGCCAGCTACGACAAGGCCAACCGCTCCAGCCTGTCAGGCAAGCGGGGGTTGGGGATGGAGAAGGGGCTCGAAGTGCTGGCCGCCCTGCGCGATGAATTCGGCTGCCCGGTGCTGACCGATGTGCATGAGCCCAGTCACTGCGCCCCTGCAGGAGAGGTCTGCGATGTGCTGCAGATACCTGCCTTTCTCTGCCGTCAGACCGACCTGCTGCTTGCTGCCGGGGCGACGGGGCGGGTGATCAACATCAAAAAGGGTCAGTTCCTCGCGCCCTGGGACATGGTGCATGTCGCCGAGAAAGTGGCCTCGACCGGCAACCGGCAGATCATGCTCTGCGAGCGCGGAACCTCTTTTGGCTACAACACGCTGGTCTCGGATTTTCGCGCGCTGCCGATCATGGCGCAAACGGGCTATCCCGTGATCTTCGATGCCACGCATTCGGTGCAGCAACCCGGCGGGCAGGGCACCAGTTCGGGCGGGCAGCGCGAATTCGTCCCGCCCCTTGCCCGCGCCGCGCTGGCTGTGGGCTGTGCGGGGCTGTTCATTGAGACGCATGAAGACCCGGACAACGCGCCCTCGGATGGTCCGAATATGGTGCCGCTCTCGCAGATGGCGGGGTTGCTTGAGGATTTGAAGGCTGTGGATGCCTTGGTCAAAACGCAGGCACCATAGGCTGGTATGTCGTCTGAAACGATCCCATCCACCACTGAGCGAGCAGAGCAAATAGATCTGGGGAAATACTCTCCGCTGGCCGCAGGTCGATCCCGTCTCATCTATGATCATCCTCACCACCCAGGTCGCCTGATCAAGGTGATTTCGCCTGAAAAGCGGGCGCGCACGCTAAAGAAGCACGTGCTGCGCCCCTCGCGTCGACGCTACAAGGCGCTGCGCGGGACGTTCGTTGAACTTGAAGAATACTTGGCATTGCTCGCGCGGAATGAGAAATTGCCGGAGTTCCTGCCCCGGCATTTCGGCTTTGTCGATACCTCACACGGACCAGGACAGGTCGTCGAAAAAATTTGTCTTCATGGCACAGCAGTGGCACCGGCACTCTCGAGCTGGCGTGACTACGGATTACGGGAAACGGAAGTTGTCGCCATGCTCGACCACCTCTTGGGTCAGATCGAACGTGCCGGGATGATGGCATCCGACCTGTCTATCGAAAATATCGTCATCTCAGGCCAGCCGGAACGGCGGTTGGTCGTTGTGGACGGGTTCGGGGGAGATATGCACTGGCGCGTCCTGACAGGCCTTGTGCCGGGGCTTTCCCAAGTTTATCGCAGCCGGATTCGGAAGCGGTTGTTCAGGGCCTTGGGTGTCGGCTGAGCACCGCGAACGCAAGGTGCTTTGGTTGACCAAGAGGGGCAGGATGAACAAGGCTTTTTCGGCTCTCAGGAAACTGGGCCGTATCTTGAGAATGGTTTGGAACGGCCCCGCGACCGTTCGGCAACTCAAGGCGCGATATGGCTCAGTGAACCTGCGCGCAATCAGTCGGATTGTCGTCTTCCCGGAACTCGGTCTTGCGTATAACCGTATCAAGAAGAACGCTAACACATCGACCGTGATCTTGCTACGCGAATTGCAAATCAAGTCAGTAGAGACACGCAATCACGCTAAATGGAATGCACGGCGCTATTTCGATCTTGACCGGGAAGAGTGGCAGCGCCTTGACGAAATGCACCTCTTCATCATCATCCGCAACCCCTATTCCCGCGTGCTTTCTGCCTTTCTCGACAAGTTCCGAACCGAGCGCTACCAGCGAAAGCACGGGCATTTCGAGCTGACCCCCGAAGGGTTCGGGCAGTTCTTGCGCTGGCTCGAAGACGGTGGCCTCAAGCGTGATGCGCATTGGGATCTGCAGACAAAGCTCATGATGCTCCCGCTTGAGCAATACGACACAGTGATCCGGTTCGAGACCTATCGACAGGAGTTGCGCAGTTTGCTGGAAAGTCGTGGTCTGACCCTTCCGTCGGATGCACTGAAGGAACTCTATCCATCCGACCGCACAAAAGAAACGAAATCAAGCAGCAAGCTGGCGCAGTTCTATACGTCAGAGCGCGCCGAGATCGTGAAACGACTCTATGCAGAGGATTTTAGGGCGCTCGGATATGCGACTGAGTTCCCGGAGCCACTTTAAGTACCATGGGCGGCCCCGCTGGGCCGCCACCCGGGTCTGTCAGCTTATTCGGCAGCCTTGAACTTTGCCTCATACTCCGCGGCTTCGGCCAGCCATTCGGC
>SLJW01000089.1 GCA_007134865.1 Paracoccaceae bacterium
CAAGGGCCGAGACATCGGCGCGGTCGTGATGCGTGACCTGCGGGATAAGCGCATTGGCCGCGCCCAGATTGCCCGCCGCCACCTGCGCGAAACGGCTCATCGGCTCTTCGTGCACTGGCCCGTAAGCGCTGTGATCCACATCCCAGTAGCGCGTATCGCCCGCGCCGGCCACCGGCGCGGTGGTTGCGCTCAGGTCTTCCGGCCCCAGCGTCGTGCGGCCCAACTCACGCGCGCGCGTGCTCAGATCGACCCCCTTTTCCAGCGCCTTGCGCCGGGTGCTCGGGCTTGCGATGACGTCTGACATGTCTGCCCCCTTACCAGCTGGCCGAAATATATTGCGTTTCCATGAACTCAAACATGCCTTCATGCCCGCCTTCGCGCCCGAGCCCTGATAGCCTTTTGCGGCCAGCTTCGCGCGCCGTATCTGCACTAGGTCGAGCGCCTTTGTCACAAGCGGGGCGGGGTTGAATGCGTCAGCCATCACGCCGCCCCCTTCATTTCGCGAGCAGCCATCCAGGCTTCAATGTCGCTTTCGCGCCAGCCCACCAGTCGCGCGCCAAGCGCAACGGGTTGCGGGAATTCGCCCCGCTTCATCCAGTCGTAAATCGTTGAGCGGGAGAGCCCTGTGCGCGCCTCCACGTCCGGGCGTCGCAGGATACGTTCAGCCATTGTCGGTTCCTTTCCGGTCCAAGTCGCCGCAACGGGATTCGCGCGGCACTGGTCGGAATATCGGGGGGCCGGTGGCAAAAATCGTCCGACATAATTCAGAGAGGACAATTTGTAGATGCACGCCACTGGGCTCAGGCCCAGTATGCCACTCTGTGCTTGCCGTCTTCATATTCGCGGATCAGCAGCGGATCGCCGTCCGGCCCTTCCTTGCATGCAGGAATAAGCCGCTTCTCAACCGCCAAATATTCCTTTGGGCATTCTTGAAGGATCTCCTTCGCCACCGGGTCTTCCGTATCCGCACATCGCAGAAGGGCGGCGAGTATCGCGTCCGCTGCGCTGCGCCCGGTCTTGCGCTTCGTTGGCATGCGGTTCCGCGACGGTCGAAGCCCTAGCCCCTCAGCAGCGCCGAGCAGACGCGCCGCCAGACGGCGCCCCCGGATCAGCTCTGGCCTACCCCGCCCACCCAGCCGATGAAAGCGGCCTGAGAGAAGCTCCCTTGCCTCGGAAGCCGCGCGCGCAACGTCATCGTGCAGTTCAACGATGCTTGCGAGGCGGCGCAGTGGGGCGGAGTCGCGGCCTTCCTCGGCCTCGGATTCGGACAATGCAACGAGTTCCTCGGGTGTAAGCTGCTGCAGGAAATCGCCCAGCGGCTCCGCTTCGTTCGTCAGGATCACTTCGATGTTCGCGGCGGCCTCCAGCAACGCCGTCCAGGCACTTTCAAGCTGCGCCTCGACTACGGGTTCGGGCAGTTTCCAGAACGCCTTGAACGTTAGCGCGGCGCCTGCCTCGTTTATGGGGCCTCTCACAGAGGGAGCGTCCCCAAGCACGTCGGCGATCCGACTGGCCAGCCCTTCGGCCGCTTCGCGCAAGCGGGTGAAACGCTCGCGCAATTCATCGTCCTTAATCCGCCCTCCTCCTGTGATGCGGATTTGATTGTTTCCTATTGCGGCCCAGCGTGACAGCAAGAGCCGCGCCTGCCGTTCAAGGGTCGACACTACCTCATCGAAGTCAGCAGTTGCGCCGTCCCTTTTCGTCATCCCGCTGCCCCCAGCTTCACCACCTTAGCTCCGGTTCCGGCTTCACCGCGAAGGAAAGCGGCCCATGCGGCCATCATGTCGCGCCGCCGTTCCAGCATGTCGCTTCTCTGATAAGCCCTTTCGGTTTCATCCCCCACGCGATGCGCCAGCGCCAGTTCGGCAATGTCGCGCGGGAAGCCCTGTTCTGCCGCCCATTGCCGGAAGGTCGAGCGCAGCCCGTGCGGCACGGCTGGGCGTTTATTCACTTGGTCGAGAAAACCCGCGCGGCCGGCCTTCACTTCGGCTTCCTGCATTCGCCGCATTACAGCGGAAACGGTCATGTCGGAAAGCTGCCCGCCTAGCGGGGCGTTGAACACATAGGGACTATTCGTGCGGGGCAGGCTTTGCAGGATTGCCACCGCTTCCTCGGTCAGTGGCACACGATGCGCCCGCTCCGCCTTCATCCGTGAAGCGGGGATGGTCCATGTCGCAGTTGTCGCAAGTGTCGCAGCGGAAGTTTCGTCCCACCTCCCAAAGTCGATTTCTTCCCAGGTCATGCCGCGCACTTCGCCCGACCGCGCAGCGGTCAGCGTCAGGAACTCCAACGCCCGTGCGCCCATACCTTCGCGTTGGGCCAGTTCTGCCCACCATCGCGGCGCGTCCGGAAGCGCAACCGCTGGATAGTTTTTTTTCTTCGCCACCTTAGAGGGCTTGGGCAGCACTTCGGAAAGATTGCCCTTCCACCGGGCGGGATTGTCGCCCGCGCGATGCCCCGCCACGGTTGCCCATGACAGCACGGCTTCGATGCGCCCGCGAAGGCGGGAAGCGGTTTCGGTTTTGCTTTGCCAGATGGGTTCCAGCACGCGCAGCACATCTTGAAGGGTGATTTCCGCCACCAGCTTCGGCCCCAGCGCCGGGCGAGCGTATGTGTCGAGTGTCGAGCGCCATTGCGCCTTGTGCTTTTCGTTCCTGAATTCATCCAGCTTCGCGGCCAGATAGCGTTCAACCGCTGCTTCAAAGGTCAGCCCCGCGCGGGCGTCGTGCCGTTCCTGTATCGGGTCGCCGCCCATCATCGCCTTGCCCCGGTTTTCCAGAGCCAGCTTGCGGGCGGTTGCCAGCGGGATTGCAGGCGGGCTTCCCAGCCCGAGTTCACAGCGCTTGCCGCGAATGGTGATGCGCTGCACCCATTGCCTCGCCCCGTTCGGTTGCACGCGCAGGAACAAGCCTTGCCCGTCAAAATACTTGCCCGGTTCGGTTACAGTGTCCACAAAGCGGGCGGTTAGCGCCTTTTGTGGTTTCCGAATGCCCCGTGTCGCCATTGCTTTCCCTCCAGCCTATCCCCCGGCAAAGCTTCCCCCGCCATATCCCCCACATTAACGTGAATTAAGCCGGAATATGCCGGAAAGCGCAGGAAAAGGGAAGGGAAAATAATATCATAAAAACAATGTCTTGCGGCTCTTTACGGAAGCCGCCGGAAGCCAGTTATACGGACATCGTCTCCGCCATTACCCATTAGAAAAATTAAACATATTCGGAGAATCCGTTGCAGTTTACCTGACAAGGCGCTCACTGGCCTGGCGCTTTATGAGTATGTCTGCAAATTCTGGACTTCCGGGCCAGACAGGTTCACCGTCAATATGATCCACCAGATGCCGGGTCCGAGCATTTAGTCCGGTGGGCGCGCGGTCGAGTGTCGGACAACCAGTGTCACCGGAAGCGAAATGCTGGTGCCGGGTTTCGTATCGCCCTGCCGAACGCGGCGCAGCATCAGGGCGGCAGCTTCGGCTCCGATATTGGCCGCCGGAATATCAACCGTGGTCAGCGAGGGCGACAGGTGTGCCGCGACATCGACATTGTCGATACCGGCTATCGACAGCGCATCCGGTACGACGATCCCGCGCCCCTGCGCCTCGAACATCGCGCCGATGGCCAGAAGATCGGCCGTACCGATGATCGCTGTCGGGCGCGGCAGCATTTCGAGAAGGGTCATGCATCCGGCCCGGCCTGCGCTGATCGTCAGCGGCTGTTCGCTGATCTGAGTGCGCGCAAGTCTCAGATCCTCTTTCGCAAGGGCCGCGCGGATACCCTCGACGCGCGCGGACTGGCGGTCATTGTTCAGCAGATGGCCGCAGATGACACCGAATTTGCGATGCCCGATATCAATCAGATAGCGCGCGACCAGATATCCTGCCTGATAATTGTCAACGGTGATCCGATCATGCTCCGGGCGCCCCTCCCAGATCTGGATGAGCGGCACCTGCGCGGCCTCCAGCAGCGCCCAGGAAGATTGCGGCCTTTGCGCGCCGACGACGACAAGCCCGTCCACGCCATGCGAAATGAGCTGTGCAATTGCGGCGGTTTCGCTGGCCGGATCATACTCATGCGAGGCGATCAGAAGCTGAAATCCGTTCGCGGCAAAGCTTCGCTGCATCTCCTGCAAGGTCGACGAAAAGATCGGTGAATTGAGCGTCGGGACAACGACGCCGATTGTCTCCGAGTTCCCCGAAGCCAGCGCCCGCGCGCGCCGATTCGGGACGTAGCCAAGCCGCGCTGCAACCTCGCGGATGCGTTCCAGCGTCTGCGGTTGCAGCAATTCGGGCTGCGACATGGCGCGCGAAACCGTCGCAATCGAACTGCCGGATTCGCGGGCAATGTCATTCAGGGTGGGCTTGCGATGGCGCGGCACTCGAATCCTTTCATGAAAATTTTCATTTCAATTCTGACGATTAATTACACAAATATTGGAAAATTTCAACGGACATAAATCTTTTCTTGACAGACGATGCGAGAATATGAAAGCGTTTACATTTGACGGTCTCACTGGGAGGAGAGGGCGCGTGCAACGCAGAGTCTCGATAGGGTTGGCTACGATTCTGATCGTCTGTGCGCTCTGGTATGCCGCAACGGCGATGTTCGGCATCATCCCCCCGGGTCGGTTCCCCTCACCGGCAGAAACTTGGTCCGCGCTGGTTCACGTCTCCGGGCGCGGCTATGGCGGCGGCGACCTCACGATGCACGTCTATAATTCGCTGCGTCTCGTGGTCATGGGCTTTCTGTTTGCCATCGCGACCGGCGTGCCACTGGGCCTGTTGATGGGCTGGAGCCGCAAGGCCGAAGCCTTCATCAACCCGATCTTCCTGATCATCCGCCCGATTCCACCGCTGGCCTGGATCCCCCTGGCCATCCTCTGGCTCGGCCTGGGCGATGCCGCGAAGATCATGGTGATCTGGTTTTCGGCCTTCGTGCCCTCGGTCATCAACACATTTGCGGGCGTCCGCAATATCGACCGCCCGGTGCTGGAGGCCGCCTACATGCTCGGCATGCCGAAAATCCGCTTCGTGAGCGAAGTGCTCATTCCCGGCGCCAGCCCGATGATCTTCACGGGGCTGCGGCTGTCGCTGCAGGCCTCCTGGACAACGCTGGTCGCGGCTGAACTGGTGGGGGCGTTCTATGGCATTGGTCGGGTGCTGAACGTCGCGCAACAGGACCTTTATCCCGGCATGATCCTCGTCGGCATGATCGCAGTAGCGATCCTTGGTTGGGGCACGACGCGCGTGCTCGGCATGGCCGAGGCGCGCGCGCTGCGCTGGAATACCGCCGCACTGGCTGCGAAAGGGTGATACGATGAACCGTCAGATCAGCTTCACCCAATCCATCCTGCTCGGCTTCCTCGGCCTCGCCTGCTTCCTGGGCTTCTGGCAAGGCATGTCGATGAGCGGGCTAGTCTCGGAGATCTTCCTGCCCTCGCCAGTTGAGGTTTATGAGCGTTTCATGACGCTGCTCGATCGCCGTTTTGCTGGCGCCACCTTGCCGGGCCATCTTGCAGCAAGTTTCCAGCGTTTTGCCTATGGGTTCCTGCTTGCTGCCGCTATCGGCATTCCGCTTGGGTTGCTGATGGGCTGGTATCAGCTTCTGGACGAGATCGTCTCGCCGCTCTTTGACGCGCTACGCTTTGTTGCGCCGATCGCATGGGTGCCCTTCGCCGCGCTGTGGTTCGGCACCGGCATCGGCGGGCCGATCATGATCATCTTCGCGGGTGCCTTTCCGCCCTGCGTGATCAACGCCTATCGCGGCGCCAAATTCGTCGATCCGCGCCTGATCGAGGCGGCGAACATGCTCGGCACGCCCTCGCGGCGGGTCATCATGGAAGTGTTGCTGCCCTCCTCGGTGCCCTCGATCATCTCGGGCCTACGGGTTTCGGCGGGCCTTGGTTGGCAGTCATTGGTAGGGGCCGAGCTGATCGTGGCCTCGGCGGGCGTGGGCTACATGATGGTGCAGGGGCAGGCGAATATTCAGACGCATACGGTCATGGCCGGCATGGTCGCCATCGGGCTGGTCGGGCTCGCACTCGACAGCGCGCTGCGCGGGCTCGAGCGCTACATCCAAAAGCGCCGCGGGCTGGACCACTGAGGCAGAGGGGGAGGAACAAACATGGGTGTGATCCAGTTTAAGAATGTCGGCAAGACCTTTGGGCCACGCGACTCGGGCTTCGTCGCGCTGAAGGACATCGATTTGGAGATCCGCGACAAGGAGTTCGTCGCCATCGTCGGCCCCTCGGGCTGCGGCAAGACCACCTGCCTGCGCATGGTCGCGGGCTTCGAAAATGCGACTGATGGAGTGGTCTCGGTCGATGGCACGCCGATCAAACGCCCCGGCCCGGACCGCGCCGTGGTGTTCCAGCAATTCGCGCTGTTCCCGTGGAAAACCGTCTACGACAATATCGACCTGGGATTGCGCAACCTCAATGTCAGCGGGTCCGAACGTTCCAGTCGCATCGAGGCAATCCTGAACCTGATGAACCTGACGCAATACGCCAAGCACTTCCCGCACCAGCTTTCGGGCGGGATGCAGCAACGCGTCGCGATTGCGCGGGCCTATGTGCTCGATCCCGATGTGCTCTTGATGGACGAGCCCTTCGGCGCGCTCGACGCGCAGACCCGCGTCGTGATGCAGGAAGAACTCGTGCGGCTGGCGCGCAAGAACCCGCGCACCGTGCTCTTCATTACCCATGCGGTGGAGGAAGCCGTCTATCTGGCCGACCGTGTCGCGATCATGACCCGCGCGCCCGGACGCATCAAGGAAGTGCTGGATGTCGCCTCGATCCGCAATGCCGAGGACTGGGACAGCCATGAGAAGATCGAGGATGTGATGGATCTCGAGAGCTTCGTCCATCTTCGCACCCATATCTGGCGCAGCCTGCGCGAGGAAAAGGCGGCGCAGCACGCCTGAGAGACGACCAATCACAACAAGGAGGACCCCACATGAAACTCACCTTCAAGGCCATAGCGCTTGCCACAGCGGCCAGCTTCACGACGATGGCACCCGCACAGGCGCAGGATCTGACGCCGATCAATCTCAGCTATCAGCCCGCGCTCTACTGGGCGCTGCCCTTCTATCTTGCGACCGAATTCGGTTGGTGGGCGGAAGTGGGCCTCGACCCGAGCTTCACCACCTTCCCGGCAGGCGCGCCGCAAATCGCGGCCGCGCAGGCCAATGACTGGGATGTGGGCGGCACGGGCTCGGTCCCGGCTGTTCTGGGCGCGGCCCGCTTCGGTCTCGTGACCGTTGGCATCACCAATGACGAGAGCGCCGGCAACGCGCTGATGGCCAGCAATGACGCCATCGAAGGCTTCCGCGCCGATCCGTCCAGCATCGAGGGCGAGCGTATCCTGCTCACCACCAACTCCACAGTCGATTTCGCCACCCAGCAATGCCTCGAGATGATGGGCGTGCCGCTCGATTCGGTGAGTTTCGTCAATCTCGGACAAGCACAGGTCATCACCGGCATCATCGCGGGTGAGGCCAATCTGGCTGGCGTCTGGGCCCCCAACACCTACACGCTGCAAGAGCGCGCCAATAGTGACTACCTGTGTTCGGGCGCGGATGCGGGCGCCATCGTGCCCGGTGCACTGGTGGTACGTCCCGGTTTTGCCGAAGAGAGCCCCGAACTGGTCGCCCGCGTGCTGGCAGCCTTCCTGCGCGGTGTGGTCTGGGCGCGCGAAAACCCCGAGGAAGCGCGCCGTCATCTGGTCGATTTCTATTCAGATGGCGGGATCGAGATTTCGGACGCAGCGGTGAATGCCGAATTCGACCTGCGCCCGACCTTCTCGCTTGAAGAGCAACTCGCGATCATGGATCGCTCGGATGGCCATAGCGATGTGGACCAGTGGCTGACCGCCATCGGCGACTTCATGACTTCGGTGGGGACGACCGAGTCCACACCGGATGCAGCGGATTACATCGACCCCAGATTCATGCAGATGGTCATGGATGATCCCGAGCTGCGGGCTTTTGCCAATAACGAGTAAGTAACCCTTGCCCTGCCGTCATTTCGGCGGCAGGGCGCAACTTTCAGCATGAAGAGATCAAGATGGCGATCACCTATCTGAAGAAAGCCTCGAAAACACCCGAGACCGAATCCGCGCATGCCCAGCAGGTCGTTTCCGAAATGCTGGCCCGGATCGAGACCGAGGGCGAGGCGGCTGTCAGAGACTATGCGCATAAGCTCGACAAGTGGCAGGGGCCGATCCTCGTGACGCCCGAAGACATGGAGGCACGCGAAAGCGAAGTGCCCGCGCAGGTCAAGGAAGACATCGCCTTCGCTGTCGAACAGGTCCGCACCTTTGCACTGGCACAGCGCGACTCGGTGCGCGATTTCCAGATGACCATGCCCTCGGGGCTGGTGACCGGGCAGAAATGGGTGCCCTGCAATGTCGCGGGCTGCTATGTGCCCACAGGCCGCTACGCCCACATCGCCTCGGCCGTGATGTCGGTAGCCACCGCCAAGGCCGCAGGCGTGGGCACGGTGATCGCGTGTTCGACACCCTTCCGCGGCGGCGCGATGCACCCTTATGTGCTTTATGCCATGCGCGCGGCGGGCGCCGATATCATCATGACGCTTGGCGGTGTGCAGGCGATTGCGACCATGGCCTATGGTCTCTTCACCGACAAACCGGCGGATGTGATCGTCGGACCCGGCAACAAATTCGTGGCCGAAGCCAAGCGCACGCTGTTTGGCAAGGTCGGCATCGACGTTTTCGCAGGCCCCTCCGAGATCGGGATTCTCGCCGACAAGACTGCCGACGCCGAAATCGTGGCGGTCGATCTCGTCGGACAGGCCGAGCACGGGCATGAATCCCCCGCCTGGCTGTTCACTGATGACCGCGCGCTGGCCGAAAAGGTCATGGCCCGCGTGCCCGAACTGATCGCGACCCTGCCCGAACCCGCCCGCGAAGCCGCAGATGCCGCATGGCGCGATTATGGTGAGGTGGTGCTCTGCGATACGCGCGAGGAGCTGGTGCAGGTCTCTGACGAATACGCCTCCGAGCATCTGGAAGTCCACTGCGCCGATCTCGACTGGTGGATGGCCAATCTGACCAACTACGGCTCGCTCTTTGTGGGCGAGGAAACAACAGTGGCCTATGGCGACAAATGCTCCGGGCCGAACCACATCCTGCCCACCAAATACGCCGCGCGCTATTCGGCGGGGCTGTCGGTGCATAAATTCCTCAAGCCGCTGACATGGCAGCAGGCCGATCACGAAGCCAGCAAGGAGCTTGCCATCCGCACGGCCCGCATCTCGCGGCTTGAGGGGATGGAAGCGCATGCTCGCACGGCTGACGTGCGGCTGGCGAAATACTATCCCGGCCATAATTTCGACCTCGGCGCGCCCGTCGAGTCCGTCTGAGCCATGCGCGCCCCGCCCGATCTGGGCCGCCCGCCCGATATTCCTCCCAAGGCCCTTGCCATGGCCATGGCGCTGATGGAGACCGGCCGTCTGCATCGCTACTCGGAAGCAGGGGGGGATGGTGGGCTTGTCGCCGCACTGGAACGCGACTTTGCGCGGATGATGGGCCGGCGCTACGCCGTCGCGCTCAACTCCTGCGGATCGGCGCTGTTTCTGGCGCTCAAGACCGCGGGTGTGGTGCCGGGCGACAAGGTGCTGTTCAACGCTTTCACGCTTGGTCCCGTTCCCGGTGCGTTACAGCATGTGGGCGCGCGCCCGGTGCTGGTCGAGATCACCGAGGATCTGGTCATCGATTTCGATGACCTGCGCGCCAAGGCCCGCGCCTCGGGCGCGCGGGTGCTGCTTTTGTCGCATATGCGCGGGCATCTTTGCGACCTCGATGCACTGGCGGCGCTGTGCCAAGACGAAGGGATCACCCTGATAGAGGATTGCGCCCATACGCTGGGCGCCGCCTGGGCGGGACGGCAGGCGGGGAATTTCGGCCTTGCCGGGTGCTTCAGTTTTCAGTCGGGCAAGCATGTGAATACCGGCGAAGGCGGCATACTGATCACCGATGATGATGATGTCGCTGCACAGGCGATCCTGCATGCGGGCAGCTATCGGCTCTACCGGCAGAATGGCACCTGCCCGCCCGAGCAGGTCATGGCCGACTGGTTTGACCGCTGCGGCAATTTTTCGCTGCGCATGTCGGCGCTTGTGGCCGCGCTGGCACTGCCGCAACTCCCGCTTCTGCCCAAGCGCGTTGCCGATTGGAACACTAGCCATGACCGGATCGCGCGACGCTTGCAGGCTGCCCCCGGTTTCGTGCTGCCACACAGGCCACAGGCCGAAGCCTATGCGCAGTCTTCGCTGCAATTTCGTCTGCCCGCGCGAGACAAAACTGCAATGGCTTCATTCATTGCTGAGGCCCGCGCGCGCGGCGTCTGGGTCAAATGGTTCGGCAGCACCTCGCCGGAGGGCTATAGTTCGAACCCCGGTCAATGGCCCGGCGCCCAGGCTACCGAGGTGCCCCGCGCCTGCGCGATTCAGTCGACCCTTTGCGACATCCGCCTGCCGCTGGAGCTGAGCGCGCAGGACTGCGAGCTTATCGTCGATGCGCTGATTGAGGCTGCCGAGGCGACAGATGACGAAGAGGTGCGGCGTGCCAAGGCTTGATGCTCTCTTCGATCTGACCGGTCGCCGCGCGCTTGTGACGGGCGGCAATTCGGGCATCGGGCTGGCCATGGCGCGTGCCTTGGGGCTGCAGGGTGCGCGCCTGCATCTGGCCGCGCGCGACATGGCGCGCCTGCAAGAGGCGCGCACCGCGTTGGCCAGTGAGGGGCTCGACGCCAGATTGCACGCGACCGATCTGACCGACCCGGAGGCCTTGCGGACCTTGGCCAACGCGGCTGGAGAGGTGGATATCCTCGTCAATGCCGCAGGCGTGAACCTGCGCCAGCCCTATCTGGACGTGACGCCCGAGGCCTTTGATCTGCATATGGCGCTGCATCTGCGCGCGCCATTCCTTCTGCTGCAGCATCTGGCACCCGGCATGGCGGCACGCGGCTGGGGGCGGGTTTTGAACCTTGCCTCACTGCAATCGAGCCGCGCCTTCCCCAATTCCGCGCCCTATGGTGCGGCCAAGGGCGGCATCGTACAACTGACCCGCGCGATGGCGCAGGAATTCTCGGGGCAAGGCATCACCTGCAACGCCATCGCGCCGGGTTTCTTCCCGACACCGCTGACCGCGCCCGTTTTCGCCGATGCCGAACTGGCCGCCGCCAACGCCGCGCGCACGGCCATCGGGCGCAACGGGGAGTTGGAGGATCTCCATGGGGCGACGATCTTCCTGTGTTCGGATGCCTCTGCATATGTCACTGGCCAGACATTGCATGTCGATGGCGGCTTCACGGCGAAATAGGGGGGATGATGCGCGCGCTTGTCTATACCGGTCCGAATCAGATGGTGCTGCGCGAGCAGCCCGTGCCAGTGCCCGTAGAGGGCGAGGTTCTGGTGCGCGTCTCGGATGTCGGCATTTGCGGGTCCGACATGCACGCCTATCATGGCCATGACGACCGCCGCCCCGCACCCCTTGTGCTGGGTCATGAGGCAGCCGGTTTCATTGCCTCCGGCCCGCGCGAGGGCGAGCGCGTGGCGATCAACCCGCTGGTGGTGGACCCGGACTGCCCGGTAGCGCGCGCAGGGCGACCGCATCTTTCACCTACGCGCGCGATCATCTCGATGCCCCCGCGCCCCGGGGCTTTCGCCGAATATGTCACCATCCCCGAGCGCAACCTGCTACCCGTGCCCGATGGCATGCGGCTGCGCGATGCCGCGCTGAGCGAACCAGTGGCGGTGTCATGGCATGCCATGCGCATCGGGCTGGAGCGGCTGGGCGCGCCGCGCCCGCGGGTGCTGGTGCAGGGCGGCGGGGCTATCGGGCTGGGCGCGGCGCTGGTCGCGCGGCATATGGGGGCAGAGATCATCGACGTCGCCGAGCCTCACCCCGGACGCCGCGCGCTGCTGGAGACTGAACCGGGGATCACGGGGTTTGACCCGCTCAGTCACGATCCGGGTGAGAGCGCCTATGATCTGATCATCGACGCTGTCGGTGCCGTGGCGACGCGGCAGGCCGCCTCGCGGCTGGTCCGGCCCGGCGGAGTGATCGTGCATGTCGGGCTTCTGCCCGGGCATGAGGGCTATGATATCCGCCGCATCACGCTGCAGGAAATCACCATCACTGGCAGCTACTGCTATACGCCTGCGGATTTTGCCGCCGCACTCGACGCACTCGACAAAGGGCATCTGGGCAAACTTGGCTGGGTCAGCACGCGCCCGCTGGATGACGGCCCGAAGGCCTTCTCCGATCTGGATGCAGGCGTTGTCTCTGCAGCCAAGATCATCCTGTCGCTCGCACCGGCACCAGATCGTTTTGCAACTGAAAACTGAGGGGTATCCACACGCGCGCTGGTTTGGCCGGAGGCTCCAACACTTGGGTAGGGTGGATGGACATCAGCGAGACCGCGAACTCGCACATTGCGATCGCGCCGATGACCGGCTGCATGCCGCAGACCCTGAACGACCGGGAGATAAGGGCGAGCTCGACAGCGGCCAAGGGTCAGGCCGCTGAGAGATCGACCTCGAGATCGAGGAAAGGCGCATATTGCTGGGCGCCGAAGATATCTCCATCGCCGGCACTGCCCGAGGGACGCGGCCGCAGAATGGTGAACTTGATCGCGAGACCGGGATCATATTCGACGAAATCGGTCAGGCGCGCAGCATCGATATTGAGCACCTTGCACACGGTTTCACGCGTCAGCGCGCCCGAACGCCGCACCAGATCATAGGTTTCGCGTTCGCGGAAGATGATGTCGAAGGTGATCTTGTCGGTCCCGGCATTCTTGCTGCGGATGGTCTTGGCAAGGCTCGCAAGTGTTGTGGGCGTGTTCATGCCGCAGCTCCTGTGGTGACGATTTCGCTATGGGTCGGGAACAGCTCGAGCGGGTCACGCACAGCCATGGTGTGATTCAGCGTCCAGCGATAGGCGGGGCTCGCCTGCATCACTTCGTCAAGGATGAAGGACACGCCACCGGCAGTTCCTTTCACATCAGGTAGGCGCGCATAAAAGAGCTGCCGCGTTCCGGTCATCGCGACCTCTTCGGCCATCTCGACAGTGGGGGCCACGCCCTGCACCACAACACACAACTCATGGCCGGGCTTGTCCTTGAGCGGCTCCATATCTCCCATGACACCATTGCGGCCAAAGACATTGTAATGCAGTTCCCAGCCGTGCTCGCCAAAGCGTTCGCGGGTTTGCTGGCGCGCCCATTCGATGACCGCATCGACATTTGCGATGGTATAGGGATCACGAATCCCGGCCATGCCCACGAACCGCTCGCCGATCTTGCCCGAGCCCTCGAGCTTGACCCGGATCTCCTGCGCAGGGACGAATTTCATGCCCGTTACGCGCGTGGTCTTTTCGGCGATCTGGTCGTAATGACAATCGGTCATGTCGAGCATGCCACCCGCAACGAATTCGTGGAACGGGTTGGAACGTTCATACATCGCATGCCCTGCGACCGAGGCAATGGTGCAGCGTTGTTCGGGCGCCATGGCGGTCACATCAACCCAGTCGGGGGTGACTTCACCCAAGACGGTTTCCTTCGCGCCATAAGGTTCGGCGCAGAAGCTCGCGCATTCCAGCACCTTGCCCAGATAATAGGCCTGCGCTTCGGGGTAACCGCGATGCAGGGCAGGGGCTGCGAAAACGGCACTGTCGGAAGAGCGTCCGCCGATGATCACATCGCAGCCCTCTTCCAGCAGCTTGAGGTAAGGATGCACGCCCGCCATCGCGACGATGCGGTCGGTTGCGTCAAGTTCTTCCTCGGTCAGCTCGGCACGGGCATCCAGCCCGGTGACGGGTGCGCCGTTGCGGATGCTCGCGCGCACGCGCTCGGGGTCCACCTCGGAATAGAACCAGCCCAGGCGGAAGGGCGCGAGCTTGTGCTTGCTCGCCAGATCACGAATGATCTGCACATACATGTCCACGCGGCTGTTGCTGCCGGTATCGCCGGCGGAGCCGATGATCATCGGTACATTGTTCTCGCGCGCAGCGAGCAGCATCAATTCCAGATCGTGCTCCTGCCAGGCGCGGGGACTGGCGCAGGTATCCGCGCCCAGAGGGCCGGGGCCAATGTCATCGCTGCCCGAATCTGCGGCAATGATATCCGGCCCGGCAGCAACACCGATCTGGAAACTGCCGTTCTTGAGGGGCGCGAAGCCCAGATGCCCGTTCGGGCTGATGACCTTCATGGATGACATGTCTGCCTCGTTGCTAATTCCTGCCTAAACACATGCAGCTTTTGTGCCAGAGAGTGTTCTCTCATATGCTACTGTAATTGCTGAAAATACTGGAATCGTATTCACTATTTCCCAATGCGTTACGCGCAAAAATCCCGCATTCGCGGGTGTTGCACGCAAGGCCTTGAAGCACAAGGTGGTTCAGAGCCCGAGTTTTTGCATCTGGTGGCGCAGAGCGTGGCGTGTCAGCTTCAACAGGCCTGCTGCCTCCTGCTGGTTGCCGCCGCTCTGCGAGAGCGCGCGCTGCACCAATTCGCGCTGGAAATCGGCCGTCGCGGCGTGAAACCCCTGATCCGCGACAGGGGTCTCGCCTGCCGGCGGGATCACTTTTGCACCCGAGCGCACAGTGCGCAGAATCCGGTCGGGCAGATGGCGCGGCAGCACCATGTCGTCATCCTCGAGGATGAAGATCCGCTCAAGCAGGTTCTCCAGCTCGCGCACATTGCCCGGCCAGGGATATTTACGCATGATCTCGGCGGTTTCCGGCGCAAGCCCACGAATTTCCCGGCCGAAAGCCATGTTGAAACGCTGTATGAAGTGTTCGGCAAGCACCAGGACGTCATCGCCGCGCTCGCGCAGGGCCGGGATGTTGAGGGCGACCACCTGAAGCCTGTAATAGAGGTCTTCGCGGAAATTCCCGCTCATGACCTCGGAGAGCAGAACCTTGTTGGTCGCGGCGATGAAGCGCAGATCGACATGCGTTGCCTTGACGGCCCCCACGCGCCGGAACTGATGCGTGTCGAGCAAGCTCAGAAGCTTGGCCTGCAGATGCGGATCCATCTCGCGGATCTCGTCAAGAAAGACGCTGCCATGATTGGCGGCCTCCACCAGCCCGATCTTGCGTTCGCTCGCGCCGGTGAAGGCGCCTTTCTCATGGCCGAAGAATTCGGATTCCATCAACCCGGCAGGTATAGCCGCGCAGTTGATATCCAGAAACGGCTTGTCGGCACGGCGCGAATTCTGGTGGATCATGCGCGCGAGCAGCCCCTTGCCGGTGCCGGTCTCGCCGTAGATCAGGACCGTGCGCGCAGCAGAGCGGGCGACACGGCGGGCAAGCTGGCGCAGGGTCTCAATCTTGGGGTCTTTGCCAACAAGCTCGCCGCCATAATCGGCCATCTGCGCTCCGCCATCCTGCCGCCCGGTCATTGCGACAAGTCAAACCGATGCCAGTTGCCCGTGCAAGGGTTTGAATCATGGAAATACACGCGCATTTGCGCAATCGCGTAGATGACCGAGGACAGGGTGCTGGTGTCATCTGCCGTGCTCGGGTGCTGGCAGATCGGCGCGGAGCCGGGGTCATCGGGGTGTAGCGAGAGAATTGCGGCAGCTTCTGCAAGATCAGGCGGCGGACCAGAGAGGCGCGTCGTCAGGGCATCAAGGCGCAGGGCGGAATTGCTGTCGATGACAGTGCTGCCCTGCAGAAGTGTCTCTTGCGCAAGTTCGGGTGCGCGGAAATGGTTGGTGTTCCAGCTTCGCGCGCCCGTTCGGATCACAGGCCCCTGCGCGCCCAGCTCAACAGCAGCTGTGGCACCCGTGGCATCCGCGAGGATGAGCGCACCACCCCCTGCATGCGGACGCACGCGCAGCCAGTCGAGCGCTTCGGCCACTGTCTTGCAGCTTGCGATGATCCGCGTCATGGCCAGATAGCGCAGCCAGCCAACTGCATGGTGGCGCGCGCCGATCTGGGTATCGACCAGTGCAAGGCCAGCGGCATTCATGCCGCTCGAATAGGCGCCAGGGCTGCCAAGGCTGCCCAGGCAGAGCATCCCGCCTGTGTGGATATCCGGGCCCTGATGCCAGAAGAGCCGCTGAACGCCCAGATGCGTGCCGCTGAAGTCGCGGTTCTTGGCGACAAAGGGGCCATCGGGACTGTCGCCAACCGCAAAAGCGCTGCACCCATCACCGGTCAGCATCGCCCCGCTGGCAAGGTCGCGCAAGGTGCCAAGATGCAGATGCTCGAAAAGCGCGTCCTCCGGCAGCCCGAACCCTCCGGCAATCCCTTTCAACTCGGCCATCCCGTCGGGATCATGCGCGCGGTGGAAGTGATATTGCGCGGCGAGATAGGCGCGCCGATCCGGGGTGAGCTTGCCCTCGCTGCGCAGTGCCTCGACCCGCGCAATCGTCGCGTTCCGGACCTTTGCGAGCAGCGCCTCATCGGCGCCCTCGGCTTGCAGCCGCCCGCGCGTATGGGCGTCGCCGGACAGGACTGGCACATGCAGGAGGGATGCCCGCGCCAACCTCATGCGCGCGCGCCCTCCAGCAGGGAGAGGTTTTCTTTCAGACGGTGACAGGCCGCCGTATGGCCAGTGCCGACCCTCTCGGTTTCGGGCTGGCGCTGGCGGCAGATATCGATCGCGAGCGGGCAGCGCGTGTGGAACTTGCACCCGGATGGTGGGCTGAGCGGCGAGGGCAGATCCCCGCTCAATTGTACGCGCTGCGACTTGTCGCTGGCCTCGACTTCCGGGACCGCCGACATCAGGCTCTGTGTGTAGGGATGGCGCGGTCGCGCAAGGATCGACTCCACCGGCCCCATCTCGACGATCTCGCCCAGATACATGACCGCCACACGGTCGCTCAGATAGCCAATGACTGAAATATCATGCGAGATGAAGAGATAGGTCAGGGCGAATTCGCGCTTGAGGTCCTGAAGCAACTGGATGATCTGCGCCTGGATCGAGACATCGAGCGCCGAGACGGGTTCATCGCAGACGATGAATTCCGGATTCGAGATCAGGGCGCGAGCAATGCCGATGCGCTGGCGCTGGCCGCCCGAGAACTGGTGCGGATAACGGTCAAGCTGGCCTGCCTTGAGCCCGACCTTCTCGAGCATCAGGGCGACCTTCTCGCGCATCTCGCTTCGGGTCTTGGCCAGCCCATGCAGTTGCAGCGGCAGGCCCACGATCTCGGCGACAGTGCGGCGCGGGTTGAGCGATGCGTAAGGATCCTGAAAGATGATCTGCATGCGCCTGCGCATCGCCTTCATATCGGGCGCGGGCAGGGCGGTGATGTCAGTGCCACCAAACTCCACCTTGCCGGCCGTGGGCTCGTGCAGCCGCAGTATCGCGCGGCCAAGCGTGGATTTCCCGCAACCGGATTCACCGATCAGACCGAGGATTTCACCGCGATTGACGCTCAGCGACACATCCGAGACGGCGCGGACATTGACCGGCGCACGCCCCAGCATGCGGCCGACAAGGCTGGGTCTGCCAGTATAGACTTTGGTCAGATTGGTGACCTTGAGCAAGGGATCGGCTGTCATGGCTCAGGCCTTTTCTGTCTCTGGAACGGCGATGCGGATGCAGCGCGCGCGGCGCGCAGGGCCTGCCGGGTGCATGTCGATCAGATGGCGGCACGCCTCGCCGGCCTCCGGGCAGCGATCAAGGAAGCGGCATTGCGGTGGCAGATCGACAAGATCGGGCACCTGCCCATCGATAGGGCGGATCGGCTGGCCGCGCAAAGCCGGGCGGGGGATCGAGGCCAGAAGCCCGCGCGTGTAGGGATGGCGCGGGTCGCGGATGACCTGTGCTGTCGGGCCTTCCTCGACCACCTGACCGGCATACATGACCATCACGCGGTCGCAATGCTCGGCCACGACGCCCAGATCATGGGTGATCAGCACCACGCTCATGCCAAGCTCGGCGCGCAGCTTCGAGATGAGTTCCAGAACCTGCGCCTGAATCGTGACATCCAGCGCCGTGGTGGGTTCATCCGCGATCAGCAGGCGCGGCTTGGATGCGAGCGCGATGGCGATCATGATCCGCTGTCGCATTCCGCCCGAGAATTCATGCGGATACTGGCGCAGCCGATCCCCAGCCGAGGGGATGCCGACCAGTGTCAACATCTCGACCGAGCGGGCCTGAATGGCCGCGCGCCGCGCACCGCGGCGGCGCGGCAGATCATCATCATGGGCCTCGAGCATCTCGGCAAGCTGTTCGCCTACAGTGAGCGCCGGGTTGAGCGCTGTCAGCGCGTCCTGCATCGTCATCGCGATGTCGCGCCCGCGCAACGCCTGCATCTTCCGGGGAGAAAGCTTGCGCAGATCGGTTCCGTCAAAGACGATCTCGCCCGCCTCGATCCGGCCCGGCGACCGCACCAGCCCCATGACCGAGGCAAATGTGACCGATTTGCCCGAGCCGGATTCGCCCACGATACCAAGGCATTCACCGCGATTGACGGTCACATCCACCCCATCGACAGCGCAGACCTGCCCTGCGCGGGTGTCGAAGACCGTGCGCAGCCCGCGCACTTCGAGAAGAATATCGTCGCTCATTCGGTGAACCTCGGGTCAAAGGCGTCGCGCAAGCCTTGGCTGGCCACATTGATCGCCAGCACCAGCAGCAGGATCGCGAGGCCGGGGAAGGTCGAGACCCACCAGCTTTCGAGAATGAAGGCGCGGCCATCCGCCACCATCGCCCCCCATGAGGCCGTGGGCGGTTGCACGCCGAGGCCCAGGAAGGAGAGCGAGGCTTCGAGGATGATGACATGCGCCATGCGGATCGTGGCAACCACGATCACCGGCGAGAGGATATTGGGCAGGATCTCGCGCAGCATGATATGCTTGCCCGAGGCACCGAGCGCGCGCGCGGCCTCGACATATTCGAGTTCGCGCGTGACCAGCGTTTCTCCACGCACAACGCGGCAGGGGATGACCCATTCCTTGTAAGCCAGCGCAAGGATGATATTGCCCAGTCCCGGCCCCATCATCGCCATCAGGCCGATGGCGAAGATAAGATAGGGAAAGCCCAGCAGGATATCGACCAGCCGCGAGATCACCACATCAACCCAGCCGCGCAGATAGCCCGCAGCGAGCCCGGCAAGGATGCCGATGGTGGTGGCAACAAGGATTACCGCCGCGCCGATGAAGATCGAGATCCGCGCGCCATAGATGATCCGAGACAGGATACAGCGACCCAGCGCATCGGCGCCAAGCGGATAAGCCCGGTCGCCGCCCTCCATCCATACCGGGGGTTGCAGCCGGAAGAAGAGGTTGGTCGCATAGGGGTCATTCGGCGCGATCCAGGGCGCGAAGATTGCCATGAGCACGAAGAGCACCACCACGATCGCCGACCCGAAAGCGAGGCGGTTCTCGACAAAGGCCGCCATGTTGCGCCGGAAGAGGGACTCTGCAGCGACTGGTGCGGATTGTTCGATGACGCTCACAGCTTCACCCGTGGGTTGAGGATTGTGTAGAGAATATCGGCGAAGAAATTCAGCATCACATAGATGACCGCGTAGAGCAGCACGGCGGCCTGCACGAGCGGGTAGTTGCGCACGAAGATGCTCTCGACCACGAGCCGCCCCAGACCGGGCCAGCCGAAGACCGTCTCGATGATCATGTTCCCGCCCAGCAGGCTGCCAGTCTCGATGGCGGCAACCGATACGGTCGGGATCAGCGCATTCTTGAGCGCATGGCGCCACAGGATGCGCTGCCGGCTCAGCCCCTTGGCCTGTGCGAAGGTCACATAATCGGCACGCAGCACTTCGAGCATGGCCGTGCGCGTCACCCGCATCAGGATTGCCGTCATCGGCAGGCCAAGGGTGATGGCGGGCAGGATGATATGGGCCAAGGCGTTGCGGAAGGCGTCAAACCGGCCATTGAGGAGCGTGTCGATCAGCAGGAAATGCGTATAGGGGGTGATGCCCTGGCTGATGCCGTAATTGATCCGGCCGGCCACCGGCAGGAGGTTGAGATGCACTGCAAAGAGCATCAACAGCAGGATGCCGAACCAGAAACCCGGCAGCGAAACGCCCAGAAGCCCGCCGACTGTCGCGATCCGGTCGAAGATCGAGTTCTTGCGCACGGCTGCCAAAACGCCCAGCGGGATCGCCGTGAACAGCGCGATCAGCATGGCGACGACAGTGAGTTCAATCGTTGCAGGCAGGCGTTCGAGGATCACCTCGGAAACCGGGCGGCGATGGTAGAAGCTCTGACCGAAATCGAATTGCAAGGCATTGCCGAGAAAGACAAAGAAACGCTCAACCACTGGCCTGTCGAGGCCGAGATCGCGACGCATCTGGGCTTCCTGCTCGGGTGTCACGATCTGGTCGCCAATCATGATCTGGACGGGGTCGCCCGGGGTAAGAGCCATCATCACGAAGACGATCACGCTCACCCCCAGCAGCACTGGGATCAATTGCAGGAGGCGTTCGAGAAATCTGGTAAAGGTCATGCCGGTCTCCGGGGGGCAAGAGCAAGCGGCTACGCGCGACCGCGTCTGTCTTTGACAGAATCCGGTCTACAGCGAGGGTGCACAGTGCGGCAATGCGCGCCGCAGGGCAATCTCTTGCCCCGCGGCGATGATATCGGGTCAGTCGAGGCAGGCCCGATGCAGGTTGATGCGGCTGTCCGGGCTGGGCGACCAGTTGCTCAGCCGGGTCGAGACGCCGTAGATATCCTGTGGAACCCAGAGATAGACATAGGGCACTTCGGCATTCACGAGGGCTTCCGCCTGCTGGTAGAGTTCCCCACGGCGCTCGCGGTCCAGCTCGGCCCCGGCCTCGTCGAGAAGCGCATCGAGTTCGGGGTTGGAATAGCCCGCCGAATTGCCGCGATCATTGGTCCTGTGCGTCGGCACGAAGATGTCGAACGGATCCAGCGTCGAGTTGCCCCAGGAGGTCAGATACATGTCGCCCTCCTTCTCGCCGCCCTGCGTGCGCCATTTCTGGGTCAGAAGCGTGCCTTCGCCCACTTGCACCTGTGTCGTGATCCCGGCGTTGGTCAGGAGCGAGGCAATCGCCTCGGCCGTGTCGCGCAGCGCACCCTCGGTGTCGAGCGTGACCGAGATTCCGTCAGGATAACCCGCCTCGGCCAGAAGCTCGCGCGACCGCTCCGGGTTGAATTCATACTCGGGCAGATCAGGATTCTTGCCAAAGGCATCGGGGCTCATGATGCCGTCGATCTTGGTCGCCGTGCCGCCGAGGATGCGGTCGATGATCAGATCGCGGTCAATCGCATGGGCCACGGCTTGACGCACGCGGACATCATCGAAGATATCGCCTTCGTTGTTCATCGCAAGGAAGAAGCTGCGCGTGCCATTGACGGTCATGACCTGCGCATTGGGGCTGTTCTCGACCTGATTCATCGAATGCGGCGGCAACTCGTTGATGATATGAACATCGCCCGACAGAAGTGCCGCCACGCGTGAGGCCGATTCCGGGATGACCTGGAAGATCACGCGCTCGACACAGGCCGGTCCTGCTTCCGGAATGCCGGTGGCGCCACCGTAATAGTCGTCAAACCTCTCGAGAATGACCGAGTCGCCACGCCGCCAATCCGCCAGGCGGAAGGGGCCTGCGCCCATCGCCTGCGTGGCCATCCCGGCCGAGCCAACTTCCTCGACATGGGCTTGCGAGACGATCTGCTGATGCGGCAGCATCGCGGGCAGCAGAGGCCACGGCTCGCTCAGCGTAATGCGAATGGTGCTGTCATCGACAATCTCGACCGACTCGACCGGCCCCAGCAGACTGCCGCGCGGGCTGGTCTGACCATCGCCCATCCCGCCTTCGAGGATCACGCGGTCGAGCGTGAATTTCACATCTTCCACGGTCAGGCTGGAGCCGTCATGGAAGGTGATGCCCGAGCGGATGGTGAAATCATAGACGGTCGGCGAGACTTGCGTGTAGCTCTCCGCGATTTCAGGGTGGATCTGCATATCCGAAGAGCGCGTGAGGATGCCGTCATAGATGTTGCGGATGATGGTTTCGGTTTCGCGGTTGCGGTGATTGGCCGGGTCCAGCGTGTCTGCATCGCGGGTAAAGCCGACAACCAGCTCCTGTGCCTGGACGGCCGGGGCCATACAGAGCGCGATGGCTGAAGCGACAATAGTTCGGTGTATGACTTTCATATTTCCGAGGTCTCCCTGTTGCTCCTGCCGACCATATTGGCCGACCGGGTTGAACGGCAGGTGCGTGTAACACCTGCACCAATCTCATGCAGCATTCATGCCAAAAATTCAGCACGCGTGTCTAAGAGAAATTAACACACAAAAACAATACTTTGTTGATAGGGTGCCGGTAATTTGAAACCATCGAGATATTCCCGCATTGCGCGCGCTACACGCGGCAGCGTGGATTTTCACTCATTGTCTGCGCGCTGCATCTGTCGGGTTGTCCGGTATCTGGCGCGGCGGGCGCGCGACGATGCAAGTCCCATGGCGTCGCGATATTTGGCGATTGTGCGTCTGGCAACCTGGATGCCCTCGGTGCCGAGGTTTCCTGCCAGCGCCGCGTCGTTGAGAGGCGCCTCAGGATTTTCGGCTTCGATCAGTTCACGCAGGCGCAGGCGGACACGTTCTGCAGACACCTCCTCGGCATCTCCAGCGCCTTTCAGAGCAGCGCTGAAGAACCGCGCGAGCGGCACAGTACCCTTGGGCGTCTGCACCAGGATCGCATTGGCCACTCGGCCGACAGTGGTTTCATGCAAGCCCGCCTTGTCCGCGGCCTGTGCGCGGGTCAATGGTCGCAGCCCCGCGACACCCTTCTCCAGATACTCCGATTGCAGCGCGATTACTGCGCCGACCACTTTCAGCACAGTGGCATTGCGCCGTGATACCGCGCGCATAATCCAGCGCGCCTCATCGCGCGCGACCTCGAAGGCGGCATCGCTGCCAATGCCTTCAGCACCCGTGCGCAGGGTGATCTCCGGGGCGGTAGACTTGTTCAGTTCGATCCGCCAGCCATCCTCTCCGGAGCGTTCGATGATCACGTCTGGCGGGCGGATCGGCGCGTCGTCGGGGGCAAAGACAAGCCCGGGCTTCGGATCGAGGCTGCGGATCTTGTTGATCAACGCAAGGATCTCGGTTGTGCTTGTGGCGCAAAGCTCTGCCAGAGTGTCGATCTTGCCACGTGCGATCAGGTCGAGATGGGCCAGCAGCATATCCATGGCCGGGCTGAGTATCCCGCGCTCGTGCGCCTGAAGCCGGAGGCATTCGGACAGATCGCGCGCGAAAATCCCGGCGGGTTCGATCTGTTGCAGCCGCGACAGAATGCGCTCGGCTTCGGTAAGGGAGCATTCTGCACGCGCGGCCAAGACACCAAGTGGCTCGCCCAACCAGCCCGTTGGCTCCAGCGCTTCCGCAATGATGCTGGCGATACGGGTTTCCTCGGTGCTGCGAAAGGCAAGGCCGATCTCGGTCGCCACATGCGCACGCAGGCTCGCATCAGGGGCCGCAAGACGCGTCTGCGTCAGGTCGGTTCCAGCAGGTGACGCCGTTGCAGGCTGGGCAGGCACGGGATCATTGAGGGATGGTGGCGGTAACGTGTTCAGGACAAGCGCGGGGTTCGTCTGCGCCATGGTCCTGAGTCGACGGCTGAGAGCGAGATTGTCGATCTTGAGAAAATCGATGGCCTGACGTAACGTCCCGGTCATGGCAAGGCGTCGTGCCGGGCGCATTTCCAGATGCTGTCGCGTGGTTGTTTGCATTTGCAAAGCTTGAGACGACCGTCAGAGCCGAGTCAAGGTGATGTAGCGCGTCAGTCCAGATCGACGCGCGCCAAGGCGACCCTGGAGTTGCGGCGGGCCTGACTCTCGAATGCAGTCGCTGCGATGTCAGGCTGGGCATAGCCCGCGAAATGTCCGGAGCTTCTCGGTGCTCGTGCAGATATCTTTTGTCTGGCAGCCCAGTCACGATAGGATTGGCAGGGTAGGGAAAGCCGCCCTTACATGACGGATTTCAGCAGTTTCATGATGCGAAATAGCTCGAAATGGGATGACGGGCCGCCATGGGTTTGGCTCCCGAGCCGCGTCGTGGTAATGTAATCCCTGCAGATCAGATCTTACGCTACGGTGGCGGTCAATGCTTCGCCTATCCTCCCACTACCTCCAAGGTCAGGAATTCCAGCACCATCGCGGCGGTCCAGGTGAATTGCGTCCCTCCCAGGCCTTCGCCAGTCATTGGGTCATAATATTCGGCAAATCCATTCTTGTGGATCAGGTCGAGGCTGGATCGGGTGATCGCGCTGGACGCGCCGGTTTCGCCCGCGCGCGCCAGACCATCCGCGATCATGTAATTCACCACCAGCCAGACAGGACCGCGCCAATAGCGTTTGGCGTCAAAACCTCGGGTATTCGGCGCATGGCTGGCCACGCGGAACTTTGTGCCATGCGCCTCGATCGTGGCGGCGATGCGCGCGGCATGCACTGCGGGGATTGGCGCGAAAGCGGCCAGAAGCCCACCCGAGGACGGGCTGTCGATCAGCGCCCCCGTGACACGGTCAAGGCAGAGATACTGGCCATGGCCCTCCGACCACAGGCTGGAAAGCGCCGCCAGCCCCGTTTCGGCCATGTTGCGGTTTTCCCGCGCCAGGTCTGGCGCGCCAAGCGCATCCGCCAGATCGGCCAAGTCCAGACAAGAGCGGATCAGGATCGCATTGAAACCGGGGTCAACCACCTGAAAGGGTGAGGCGTCGTGCAGCTTCTCGGTCTGCCAGCCAAGGTCCCGAAAACGCTCCACAAGCCAGATATACCGGTCATATTGCTCTTTGGTCGGGCGGTGCGCCGGATCGGCATGTTGGGTGTCGCGCCGCGTATAGGGGGTGATGCCCTCGGTCGGCACGCGCTCGAAGGGCACATCCCAATCCACCGAATTGTCGCGGCCCGATTCCCACGGATGGATGATCGCCACGAGCCCTGTGCCTTGCGGATCGCGGGTCGCGTGAAACCAGCGATGCCAGGCGGTGATCTGCGCCAGCAACGGCCGCGCCTTGGCGCGCAGGTCCGGCGCGCTGTCCAGCAGACGTTTCAGTGCAAATCCGGCCACAGGCGGTTGCGTGATTCCGCTGGTGGGCACGGGGCGGCGACAATCCCAGATATCGGGACCGGGGAAATAGCCCTCATCAAGCGCGTGGAAGATGATATGCGGGACCATGCCGCAGGGCCATTGATGCGCGAACAGTGTCTCGATTTCGGTCAGCGCGCGGCCCGGGTCGAAATGGCGCTGGCCGAGCGCGGTCAGGCAGGAATCCCAGTTCCACTGGAACGGATAGAGCCCCTTGGTGGGCACAGTATAACTGCCCCGGTCGTTGATCTTCAGAATCTCGATGGCAGCGGAATGCAGCGCGTCACTCATGCGATGGCCTTTTGCGTTTCAGGATCGAACCAGCGGATGCGGTCCGGGATCGGGGCTAGGGTGATGACCTCACCCGGCGTGATGGCACGATCGCTTTCCAGCACAGCGCGGAAGGGCTGGCCCGCGACCTGCGCAGTGATCAGCGTATGGGGCCCCAGCGGTTCGACCACGCGCACCTCGGCCTCCAGCCCGGCCTCGGCCGGGTGCATGTCCTCGGGGCGGATGGCGAATTCGGCGGCGGCGGTCTCCGGGCCCTCGAAATCCTGCCCGGCGACCTGCCAGCGCCCGTTCTCGCTGCGCTTGGCGGGCAGGAAGTTCATCGGCGGGTTGCCGATGAAACTGCCCACAAACCGCGCGGCGGGGTTGCGATAGACCTGCGTGGGCCGGTCGGCCTGCACGATATACCCGCCGTTCATCACGCTGATACGGTCGGCGAGCGACATCGCCTCGACCTGATCATGGGTGACATAGATCGTGGTGGTCTTGCTCTCGGCCAGCACGCCCTTCAACTCGGCCCGCATCTCCAGCCGCAAGAGCGCGTCGAGGTTCGAGAGCGGCTCGTCCATCAGGATAACGTCCGGCTCCATCGCCAGCGCGCGGGCCACGGCAACCCGCTGGCGCTGCCCGCCTGAAAGCTCGCCCGAGTAGCGCTTGAGCAACTGTTCGATATGCATCAATTCGGCAGTGCGCGTGACCCGCCGCGTGACCTCGGCCTGCGGCAGCTTCGCCATGCGCAGGCCAAAGGCGATATTCTCGAAGACCGTCAGATGCGGGAACACAGCGTAATTCTGGAACACCATGGCAATCCCGCGCTCGCGCGGAGGCAGGTGATCCACACGCCGGTCGCCGATCCAGACCTCGCCATGCGTCGGCGTCTCCAGCCCGGCGATGATGCGCAGAAGTGTGGTCTTGCCGCAGCCCGAGGCCCCCAGAAGAACCATGAATTCCTGATCTGCAATTGTCAGATCGACCGAATGCAGTGCTGTGAAGGCCCCGAAGCTCTTGGCCACACCCTTGATGACAATCTCGGCCATTGGCCCCTCCCTTCTAACGGTTTGCGATGCCCCACATCGCGAACAGATATTTTCGCACGGCAAAGATGAAGATCAGCGCCGGCATGACCAGCGCCACCCCGCCCGCGAATTTCAGCGGCAGCGGCGAGACATTGAGCGATTGCAGCAGAAACGCCGTCAGCGTGCGGTTCTCGATGGTCAGGACAGCCGCCGCAAACACCTCGTTCCACGAGATGACAAAGGCGAAGACTGCGCTTGCCATGATACCTGGCAAGGCCAGTGGCAACACCACCTTGATCACTGCCTGCAGCCGGTTGCACCCCAAGGTCCAGGCCGCCTCCTCGAGCTCGACCGGGATGCCCGAGAAGAGCGAGAAGGTGATCAGCACCGCGAAGGGCAGCGCCAGCATCGTATGCACCAGTGCGAGGCCGAGAACGGTGTCATCCAGCCCCGTGCGGATGAACATGACCGCCAATGGCAGCGCCAACAGCGGTAACGGGAAGGCGCGGGTCATGATGACCAGAATGCGGAAGAACTCCTTGCCCGGAAAATCGAACCGCGTCAGCGCGTAGCCAGCCGGTGCTCCCATCCCGATGGAGAGCACCATGGTCAAGACCGCCACCTTGACCGAATTCCAGAGCGCCGCGGTGACACCCTGAAAATTCCAAAAGAACTGCAGAGAGGCCAGATCGAAGCTTGGCCAGAAACGCTTGGGGAAACTGGTCACTTCGGATGGCGCAGAGAGCGCGTTGACGAACAGAAACCAGATAGGCACCAGCACCCACAGCACCAATAGCGCGATGCCGGCCCAGAACACGAACCGGCCTGCGCGATGCACATCCTCCTCACGCGGTGCGGCAATGGTCACGTCACTCATATCCGGGCTCCTTTCGGCACATGCAATAGCCGCAGCACCACCAGCGAAAACGCCACTGACAGCCCGAGGATCACCATCGCATAGGCTGCCGCGACGCCCCGGTCCTGCAACTGGAACTGCCACTGGAAGGTCTCGCCCATCAGCACCGGCAGTGTGGTGCCGCCCAGCGCCACCACCACGGCGAAGACCTCGAAGGCCATTAGGATGCGCAGGATCAGCGCTGTCTGCAGGCTGGGTCGCAGCAGGGGTAGCGTAACCTTGGTGAAGCGCTGCCAGCGCGAGGCGCCAAACACCTCCGCCGCCTCGTTGTATTCTTTCGGGATCAACCCCATTCCGGCGACAATGATCACCATCATGATCGCCGTCGCGCGCCAGATCTCGGCCAGACAGACCGCCAGGAAGATCACCCACAGGCTCTGATAGCCCAGGAAAAGCTGTGGTCGGTCGATCACGCCCATCGCGTGCAGAATGGAATTGAGAAAGCCCGATTGTTCAAAGATCGCGAGCCAGATCAGCCCGGCAGCCAGATCGGAAATCCCCAGCGGGATGGCGAAGATATACAAGAGCCCCGAGCGCCCGGTCTTCAGCTTCTGCACCACCGAGGCCATGGTCAGCGCCATGATCAACTGCACCGGCACCACGATCGCCGCCAGCCAGACCGTGTTCCAGAAGGCCTGAGAGAATTTCCAATGCCCGGTCATGCGGCTGAAATTCTCGGTGGTCCACTCCCCGCCACGGGTCAGGCTCTCCACCACGACCAGTCCGAAGGGATAGAAGAAGAAGGCCAGCAGAAACAGCGACGCCGGCAGCAGCAGCAAATAGGGCAGTGCGCGTGCCATCGCGACTCCTCTCCGGGGCAGAGCAGGTCATGCCCTCATTTTCTTGCCGAAAATACTCGCGGGGGGTCAGGGGGGCGGCAGCCCCCCTGCCTTGCCTTGAAGAAGCCGTCAGTTCACCGGGCAGGCACCGTCGGACATCGCATCCGGCGCCCAGCAAGGCGCCTCCGCCTCTTCGATCAGACGGCGCAGGGCCTCTGCCTGATCATCCAGAACCGCGCGGATGGGCTGACGCGCCAGAACGATCCGCTCGAACGTATCGGCATAGATCTGGTTGAATTGGCCACCCAGCGCCCCCAGCCCGACCGGCAACAGCGCGGGCAGGGCATCATCGGCACCGGACATGGCCGCAATCGCAGCCCCTGCGGCCTGCACCGACGGCGGCATGTCATCGGGCAGTTCCACATCGATCACCGGGAAGAAATTGGTCGCACGCAGCGTGGCGATCTGGGTCTCCGGCTCCAGCAGGTAGTTTATCAACGCCATGGAGGCATCCATGTCCGGTGCCGTTGTCGGCACAGCAACCCCTGCCAGCACCGGCATGAATCCGCGGCCAGCCGGGCCCGAAGGGGCCGGGAAGGCCACGAAATCATCGGGGCGTTCATTGAAGGCATCGGCCAGACGCGCCGTATGGTCGAACACCACCCAAGCATCGCCCGAGATCAACTGCTCCTGCATGAAGCTGAAATTGGTCGATGCCGGGTTGGTATGTGTCCAAAGCTCCAGAAACGCCTCCCAGGCCTGCTCTGCGGCCTCGGACCGGAACTCGGTCACCATCGAGCCCGTGAAGGAGGGCAGCATGTAACCCTGGAAGAAGCGATGCTTCAGGCCCTGCGGCCCGGCAGGAAAGCCGAAACGTGGCTCGCCGCTTTCGCGGTGCATGTTGCCCGCCCATTCGATCAGCTCGTCATAGCTCAGCGCCATCAGATCCGCGCCCTCGGGCAGATATTCCAGCGCGTCGCGATGCGCGGCCATCACGAAACTCGCCTGCATCCAGGGGATGTATTTCTGCTCATCAGTCTCGAGCCGCCCCAGTTCCACGAAACCGGGCGCCACGGCGCTCACATCCACTGCCGAGAGGTCCGCCAGCCCTTCAACCAAGGGTGTGAAATTGCCATGCAGCGCCCCCAGCACGCCGATGCGCCCCGAACCGGCCTGCAATTCGGCCTCAAGCCGCGTCTGCCACGGGCCTTCATCCGATGGCTCGAATGTCACGGCGCCGTCAAAGCCCGCGAGCACCTGTTCGCGCATCGCCTGAGTTTCCTCGATGGGGCGCGCCTGGGTGGACCAGAACAGGGTTTCTGCCGCTAGAGATGTCGATATTAAAGCGCTTGCAGTCGCAAGAAAGGCAAGTTTCAGTCCGGATTTCATATGGTCTTCCTCCCGTTATATAGTCTTGAAGGCTACGCCTGCGGCGCGGGCCCGTGCGAGTGCCGCAAGACCAGTTGCGGCGTAAGAAGCCGCGAAGCATGCGGCTGGTCGGGCGCGGCAATCCGCGCCAGCAGCATTGCAGCCAGTTCAGAAGCACAATCTGCAATGCGGGCATCAAATGTGGTCAGGCCGGGTGTGACATGCGCGGCTGCAGGGATATTGTCGAAGCCGATGACCGACAGATCTTCAGGTATTGACAGACCGCGCGCATGGGCCGCGGCCATGAGTTCGATCGCGAGACCGTCAGCAACGGCCAGCACGGCGGTGGGTCGGTCCGGACCGTCCAGCAGTGTCGAGATTGCGCGCGCGCGTCCTTCAGGATCGTAACGTGCGCAAGATACATGGCACAGCGACAAGCCGGGGTCGCCCTTGGCATCAAACGCATTGCGCAACCCGTCCTCGCGCAGAATCCGGAATGTCAGTGGATCGTCGATGCTCAGCAGGCCGAAACGACGATGGCCGAGGTCGTAGAGCAGCTCAAACGCCTCGGCAAAGGCCGCGCGCCCGTCCGTATCCAGCCAGCTATAGCTGGTGTCATCCGCACCGTTTCTGCCATGCGCGACGAAGGGGAATCCGCGCGCTTGCAGTCGGGCCACGCGGGGATCATCCTGTTCGATCCGGCTGAGCACGATGCCATCCACGCGCCCCGATGTTACAAGGCTCTCCAATTGGTGCAGTTCGGAGCCCTCACGGGGCACTGCGGAGAGCAACAGTTCGACACCTTTTGCAGCGAAGCCTTCGGTCAGACCGCTGACGAATTCGCCGAGAAAAGGATCCGCCAGCCCGCGACCCCGCAGCGGCAGCAGAAAGCCTGCATAACCAGATCGCCCCGAGGCAAGCGCCTGCGCGGCGCGGTTGGGAACATAGCCGAGGTCCTGCGCCGCCTTGGCGACACGTTTGCGAGTCTTCAGGGCGATGGCCTCATGCTGCGCCAAGGCCCGCGAAACGGTTGCCGGGGACAGGCCCAGATGTCGCGCCAGATCGGAAAGCGAGTGCGCCTTGCTCATGACGTCGGTTTTCCTCCCAATACAGGGTTATAAAGCGCTTTAAATATTTTGCAAGCGCTTTAACTCAAGGTCTCCTGACCGTTTGCGACACGACACGCTTCCTTCCGCTCAACCTCTCGTGATTGGGAAAGACAGGACTCTTCGCATGCGAAGATATCGGCGGCATCAGCGCCCTTACGAGCGGGGTTGCGGGCATTCCCCCCTTGTCCTGCGGCCAATTCCCCCGAGAGTATTTCAAGCAAGAAAATATGAGGGGGTGGAGGCGCGATAGCGTGGCATCGGGCTGTTCTCCGGGGCTGATGTGGTTCGATCAACAGTGACAGAGGGGCTCGCAGCGTTTCATGTGCTCGGTTAACACTAAGACATAGCGCGTCACATCCTCACACGTGAAAAAGGCATGACCCATGGAACTGAGTGCAGACTGGAGCTATCCGACCACGATCAAATTCGGTGCGGGGCGGATTTCGGAACTGGCCAGACATTGCAGGTCCGTGGGCATGGCGCGGCCGTTGCTGGTGACAGATCGGGGCTTGGCGTCGCTTCCGATCACGGCGCATGCTCTCGGCATTCTCGACGCGGCCGGTCTCGGTCGCGCCATATTCAGCGAGGTTGACCCAAACCCCACCGAGACCAACATGCAAACGGGCCTGCAAGCCTATCGCGCGGGCGGGCATGACGGGGTGGTGGCCTTTGGGGGCGGTTCGGCGCTGGATCTGGGCAAGATGATCGCGCTGATGGTCGATCAGCCGGTGAGCGTCTGGGACCTTGAGGATATCGGCGATTGGTGGACACGCGCCAATCCAGACACGATTGCCCCGATCATCGCCGTGCCGACCACGGCGGGCACCGGCTCCGAGGTCGGGCGTGCGGGCGTGCTGACGGATCGTGCCACGAATCGCAAGAAGATCATCTTCCACCCCAGGCTGATGCCCGCTGTTACTCTCTGCGATCCGGAACTGACAACGGGCATGCCCGCCATCATCACGGCTGGCACCGGGATGGATGCCCTTGCCCATTGTATGGAAGCCTATTGCAGCCCGCATTATCACCCCATGTCGCAGGGGATTGCGCTGGAGGGAATGCGGCTGGTGCTCGAGAACCTGCCGCGCGCCTATGCCGCCCCTGACGATCTGGAGGCGCGCGCGCAGATGATGTCAGCCGCCGCGATGGGCGCCGTGGCGTTCCAGAAAGGTCTGGGCGCAATCCATGCCCTGAGCCATCCAGTGGGGGCGGTCTACAACACCCATCACGGCACCACCAACGCGGTTGTCATGCCCATGGTGCTGGCGTTCAATCGGCCCGCAATCGAGGATCGGATCGCGCGTGCGGCGGCCTATCTTGGCATCGCGGGCGGGTTTGACGGGTTTCTCGCGCATATCATGGACCTGCGCGCCGCGCTCTCGATCCCGCCCGGCCTAGGCGCGATGGGGGTCGAGGCTGAACGGCTTGACGCGCTGACCGAGATGGCGCTGCAGGACCCATCCTGCGGCGGCAATCCGATCAGGATGACCCGCGCGAACACGCGCGCCCTGTTCGAGGCCTGTATGTGAGGCTGCGGGGAGATGGCTGACCAGATATGGCGCAGACGCTTCGCCGCCTTGTGGTTCGCTCGGCTTCCGGGCTTGTTCGGCATTGTCACTTCGTCAGGATCAGTTTGCCTGCCCGCGTGATCCGCAGCGTGTAGATCTGACCGTCAAGTTCGATCTGCGCGACATTGCCCTGAGCCGTCAGGCGCCGTGCATGATGCAGCGGGACAGGCGGCGGGCTCGAGAATTCCGTATAGTGTTTTCGCTCTGCCATCAGCGTAGAACCGGATCTTGTTGGCGTGAGGAAAGAATTACTTGCATCACGGACAGCCCCGAAGATGAGACGTGGATGCCGGGCTGCGACAGGGTCATGGCTAGGCGTTGACGAAATGTTGACAAAAACAATCGGGATAGTCAAGACCTGACTTGCGCGGCATAAGCAATGTCGGCCGCACTCACTTCCGCCAGAGGCCGATGAACAACAATCATCTGGCGTGTCAGGTCCAGCCCCAGGAGTGAAATCTGGGTCACTGGCTCGGGGCAGTTTTCGTCGCTACAGGGCAGTTCGGCGACGCGGATCAAGACATGCGGGCCAAGCATAAGATACTGGCGCGCCAACCGCTTGACCCGTTGCATATGCCACAGATCAGCGCTTTTCTGGCGGATATCCAGAGCAAGACTCATAGCTGGGTCGGGTTCTCTGCATCGCCATATACCGCGACCGGGTCAAAGACGCGTGTCGTCTCGGTAAAGACCAGCGCGCCGCCTGCCTCTGCCCCCGTTGGCACAGCACGATAGAAGCAGGAGCGGTAGCCGACATGGCAGCAGGCGCCATTTCCGGCCACCTCGACGCGCAGCCAGATTGCGTCCTGATCATCGTCGATGCGCGCCTCGATCACGCGCTGCACAAGGCCCGATGTCGCGCCCTTGCGCCACAGTGTCCGTCGCGCGCGGCTGAAATAATGCGCCTCGCCGGTCGTGAGCGTCAGGCGCAGAGCTTCTGCACTCATCCAGCCCAGCATCAGGACTTCACCGCTGGCGGCATCATTCGTGATGCAGGGGATCAGGCCGTCCACGTCGAATTTCGGTGCAAGCTCGGTGCTTTCTTCGACCTGTTCGACTGTGCGGCGAGGGTGAAACTCGATCATCTGCCTTGGCACCCTTGTCTAGAAAAGTGTTATACTATAACAAACATATTCACCGAGCCCCTGCAACCCGGAACGCTGATCATGTCCGATCCCATCCCCGTCACCTTGCTCACTGGTTTTCTCGGTGCAGGCAAGACCACGCTTCTGAACAAACTCTTGCATGACCCGGGTGCTGGGCGCGTCGCAGTGGTGGTGAATGAATTCGGCGAGGCGGGGCTGGACCACGACCTGATCGAAAAGGCCGCCGAAGATGTCGTGCTCATGCCCGCAGGCTGTCTGTGTTGCACGATAAGGGGGGATCTGTCGAAGACGCTCATCTCCCTGCTGGCGCGCCGCGCGCGTGCTGAACTGCCTTTCGACCGTGTCGTGATCGAGACGACCGGGCTGGCCGATCCCGGCCCCATCCACCATACGCTTCTGGTCGATCCGGTGCTGGCGCCGAATTATGCCCTCGACGGGATCGTGACTGTTGTGGACAGCGTTCTGGGGGCCGCCACGTTGGACCAGCATGGCGAGGCGCAGGCGCAGGTCGCCATGGCCGACCGCCTGGTGGTGAGCAAGACCGACATCGCCGATGCGGCGGCTAAAGGGGCACTCGGGGCGCGCCTGGACCGGTTGAACCCCGGCGCGCGTCGGATCATCGCAGAGAAGGGGGCAGTGCCATCGGGCGCGCTGTTCGGGATCGGGGCCTTGCGCCGCGCCATGACGCAGGACCATGCGCTGGACTGGCTGGCCGCGCCTGCCAACGACCCATTGGAGGGGGTGTCTGGCCTGACCCTCCCCAAGGCGCGCAAGCCCGTGGAGCCCGGGCCGTCGCACCACGCCTCGGATGACCGCATCGCCACGGCCTCGATCTCGCTGACCGACCCGATCCAACCCGAGACCTTCGATTTCTGGCTCGACACGCTGGTCGCCCTGCGCGGCGCGCATATCCTGCGACTGAAAGGCATTGCCCATATCAAGGGCGCGGACAATCCTTTCGTCTTTCACGGGGTGCAGCATATCTTCGAGCCGCCAGTGCCGCTTGCCGACTGGGACGGCACCGATACGACCAGCCGTGTGGTGATCATCGCGCGTGACATGCCGCAGAGTGAGCTTGAGGAAAGCCTATCGCTGCTGCGCCGAACGCCAGACGCGCAAGCGCGGGGGATGATTGTCCATACGCTTGAGCAACCTTTCTGATGACCCCGCGCGCGCATGTAATGCCCACTGCTTCGTGCGACCCTGCCACGCATCACGGAGCCTCAAAAAGAGTGACAAGATGAAGGATTATCCGACTGCGCCCCTCACTGGCGTGTGCATCACCGAGAGTGTTGACGGGTTGGATTCCATTCACGCGCCTGATTGCGCCGCCGTGATCTTGGCGCGATCCGATTGCGCCACCCTGACCGAATGGCTCACAGCGCTGCCATCGGATCGCCTGCCACAGACCCGCCAGATCCTGCGACCCGACGCGCTCCCGGACGTGTTGCACGACATCTGCGCGGGGCTACCCGATGCGCCGGAGCGGTTTCTCCTGGTCGAGAGTATCGCGACCCTGGCCGAAAGCTTCGCGCATGTCATACGCGCGCCATGGCTGCGCCTGCGGCTGGAGGTCGTGACCGGCAATGCCTGCCGCAAGTTTCATGTCGACAATGTCACGGCCCGGCTCGTTTGCACCTATCGCGGCACTGGGACGCAATACGGGCTCGCCGAGCGCGGTGCGGAGCCAGAGGTGATCCACACGGTGCCCACTGGCCAGCCCATCCTGCTGCGCGGAATGCGCTGGCCGACGACACCGCCTTCTCTGCTCAAGCACCGCTCGCCCCCTGTCGAGGGCACCGGCGAGACGCGGTTGTTGCTAGTGCTCGACCCGATCCTCGATCCGGAAGATGAGGTTTAGGGCGCTCACTGGCGCTTGATCCGAATTCGTTACAAGATTACGCAATAGACATGATCTCGCTCAAAACCCTATCGATCCGTCTGACCGCCGCGCTGCTTGCGCTTGCGCTGACGGGTCTGGGGTTTGGTCATCAACACGCGCCCGGCGCGCCTGCCGACCCGTTGTTGACCGCCTATCTTGAACAGGGCGGATCGCTGCATGATCTCTGCCTTTACGAGCACAATGCCCCCGATGGTGAGGAGCCGCCAGATTGTCCAGTCTGCACGCTGGCAAATGGCATGGCATTGGCGACGGTTGGGTCACAGGCAGGAATTGGCTTTCGCATCGTCATGCGCGACCTGCCAGAGGCAGGTCATTTGCTGGCCGAACGTCATACCAAGCGCGCACCCCCGGCCCGTGGCCCGCCCTTTGCTCTTGTCTGACACCTGAAACCCGGTCGCGCCTGCGGTCGGTCCTTACAGCTTCATACAAGAGAGAATCCTCATGCGATCCACGATACTTGCGGCTTTCGCCGCAACTCTGGCTGCGCCTGCAGCCTTTGCTCATGCCACATTCGAGCAACGCGAAGTCACCCAGAACGCGCGCGAGCGCATGGTTGTCCGAATCCCGCATGGCTGCGCGGGCGGGAAGGACACGTTGCGGGTGCGGGTGGCCATTCCTGATGGCATCAACGCCGTGCAGCCCATGGTCAAGGCGGGCTGGGATCTGAGCGTGATCACCGGCCCGCTGGCCGAGCCCTATCACAGCCATGGCGCCGAGATCACCGAAGGCGTGCGCGAGATCATCTGGGAGGGCAATCTGCCCGACGCCTTCTATGATGAATTCGCTTTCCGCGCCCGCTTCACCGAAGCCCTGCCTGCGGGCGAGTTGGTCCATATTCCGGTAGTGCAGGAATGCGCCGATGGTGCCGCGCGCTGGATTGAGATCCCGGCCGAGGGGCAGTCCTCGCATGATCTCGCCTATCCGGCTCCGGCTGTGATGGTGCTGCCTGCTGCCGATCACGGGCACTCGCACAGCCATTCGCATGATCATTCACATGACCATGGGCACAGCCACGGCGATTGAGAGATAGCGGCAGGCCAGGGTTTGCGGAGGCGTCCCTTCCCTTGGCCTGCCGTTTGTCGCGCAGTGGTCAGTTCCCGTTCATTGCGTATCACTTCCCGCCGGGTACGGTTTCTCGACCCGGGGGGCTTGTTCGAGTTTACCCGATGCGACGCGCGCTTGTCATCTTTCTTGCAGTCTTGATCTTGCCGATACAGGCGCTGGCCCATGCGCAGTTGCGCGAGGCAGACCCTGCTGCGGGCGCGATCCTGCATGCTGCCCCCGCCGAGGTCGTGCTGACCTTCAACGAGCCCATCGGCGCACTGCAAACGCGGCTTTTCCGCCCCGATGGCAGCGTCAGAGAGCTGGAGGGCCGCGCCGAAGGCGCTCGCCTGATCGTGCCTCTGCCCGATGGGCTGGCAGAGGGGACGCACGCACTGTCCTGGCGGGTGATGTCGGATGACGGCCATCCTGTCGGCAGCACGCATGTCTTTTCCATCGGCTTCGAGACCGGCGCGCCCGAGGCCGCGCCCGAGCCTGTGCCGTGGTCCGCTGCGGTAGCGCGCGGGCTCGTGACCGTGACGTTGGTGATGGGCGTGGGGGGCATGGTCTGGGCCGTGCTCTCGCAAACGGCCGCACCGCGCGTCACGGCTGCTGCGCTTTGGGCAATCGTCCCTGCGACAATCGCCCTGATCGCGACCCAGGCCATGGATATGACCGGTGCTGGTCCTGCGGCGCTTCTCTCTGGCGCGGCCTGGGCCATGGCGCTGGGCAGCCCGGTCGGGCTTGCTGCCGCCTTTGCCGTCGGCGCGAACCTGCTTGCGCTCAACAAGCGCAAATGGCCCGTGCTTCTGGCATGGGGACTTGCCGCGCTCTCCTTCGCGTCAGCCGGACATGCGGCGCGGGTTGAACCGGTGGCGCTGATGGCGCTGCTGGTTTTTATCCATGCCATGGCCCTCATCTTCTGGGCGGGGGCATTGCCGGGGCTGCTATTAGCGCTGCGCCGCCCGGATGCCGAGGCGCTGATGCTGCGTTTCTCGCGGGTCGCTCTGCCGATGGTTGCGGCGCTTGTCGTCTCGGGCGGAGCCTTGGCATGGCGGCAGATCGAGTCTGTCAGCGCGCTGACCAGCACCGCCTATGGCTGGATCTATCTTGCCAAGATGGGGCTGGTTCTCTGCGTCCTGGCACTCGCCGGATATCACAGGCTGCGCCTGACGCCCATGCTGACTACCGATGGCGCGCTGGCGCGAATGCGGTTCAACCGCTCGCTGCGGCTGGAATTGGGGCTGATGCTGCTGATCCTGGCGCTGACCGCAGGGTTCCGCCTGACCCCGCCCCCGCGTGCCATGGCCGAGATCGCCGAGACGCGCGTCGAGGTCCATCTGCACGGGCGCGAAACCATGGCCGATATCGCGCTGATCCCCGGCAGGTCCGGGCAGAATAGGGTCGAGATCGTGCCGCTGGACGGGGATTTCCAGCCCTTCACGCCGCTTGAGGTCACGCTGTTTTTCTCGATGCCCGAGGTCGGGCTGGAGCGCCTCGAAGCCCGTGCCGAGATGCCCGAGGACGGGATATGGATTGCCGGCCCAATTCATCTGCCGCAGGCGGGGAGCTGGGACATCGTCGCTGATATTCTGATCACCGATTTCCGCAAGGAGTTGATCGGTGGCGAGATCAGCTTGCTGCCATAAGTGTTACAAGATAACGCTGAGCCCATGACAGTCACCATCGATCAGACCACTGAGCCCCAGCGCTATGAACTCCCCGCTCTGGGCGCGCTCTTCACCCTCTCGGGGGCGGCGGCGCTGATCTATCAGGTGCTCTGGGTGCGCGAGTTGGGGCTGTTGTTCGGCTCCACCGCGCAGGCCGCTGCCTTGACCATCGCCATCTTCTTTACCGGCATCGCACTGGGAGGCTGGCTCTTTGGTCGCATCGCCGCGCGGCTTGCCCGACCCCTGCGCGCCTTCGGTCTGGTCGAGATCGGGGTCGCGGCAACCGCACTGGGGCATTTTCTGGTGGCGGATGCCTATTTCACGCTCTACCCGGCGCTCTTTGCGCTGGTGGGTGGCACCCCGGTGCTGGAAACCGCGCTCAAGGCGGGCGTCGCGGCGACGATCCTCTTGCCCTCGGCCATCCTGATGGGCGGCACGCTGCCCCTGATGGGGCAGCATGTGATCCGCGCGCGCGACAGTCTCGGCCGGATGGGCTCGGCGCTTTACGCGCTGAACACGGCAGGCGGGGCGATGGGCGCGCTGGCCGCAGGGTTCTTTCTGCCCATGTGGCTGGGCTTTTCGGGGGCCTATCTGCTGGCGGTCGGGTTCGATCTGTTTGTGGGGCTGTCGGCCATCCTTATCGCGCGCCGTGCGCTGCCATTGGCCACCGAAGCGCGGCCTGTCCGCGCGCCAATCCCCGCGCGGCTCTGGGTCATCGCCTTCGCCTCGGGCTTTGCCACCCTCGCGGTCGAGGTGATCTGGACCCGCGCTTTCGCCCAGGTCTTGCAGAACTCGGTCTATACCTACGCGCTGGTGCTGACCGTGTTTCTGGCCGCGCTGTCGCTGGGGGCGGCGCTGGCCAATGCGCTCAACCGGCTGAGCCTGCGCCCCGAGATGGTGCTGACCGGCCTGCTGCTGGCCAGCGCCGCCGTTATCGCCGCCACGCCGCATCTGTTCCACCATCTGACCGGGAGGCTGGGATATCTCGGCGGACGGGCCGATTTCGCAGGCTACGTGCTCGAAGTCGGGCGGGTCGCCGCGCTGACCATGTTGATCCCAGGCACGATCCTCGGCGCGGTGCTGCCTTATCTGCTGCGGCTGATGGAGGGCGGGGGCGCGGCAGGTAGCGTGCTGGGCCGTCTCATCGCGGTCAACACCACAGGCGCGATCCTTGGCGCGCTGGCGGGGGGCTTTGTGCTGCTTCCATGGGTCGGTATGTGGAAGGGGCTGTGGCTGATGGGCGCCATCTATGGCCTGCTTGTGCTGGCGCTGTGGCAGCCCTCGGATGGCTGGGCGGCGCGGATCACGCGCTTCGCCGCGCTGGCGGGCGCGGTGGTGCTGCTGGCAGGCCAGCCGGGGCTCGACTCGACGCGACTGAACCGGGGCGAGACGCTGCTTGCCTTCCGCGAAGGCCCCTCGGCCCATGTCGCCACCATCGCGCGCGGCGAGGCGAAATTCATCCGCGTGAACAATTTCTACACCTTGGGCGGCTCGGGCGCGCTGGTGCCCGAGCGCAACCAGACCATGATCCCGCTTCTGACCCACCCCGACCCGCGCGAGATCTTCTTTCTGGGTCTCGGCACCGGGATTTCCGCGGGCGCAGGACTGTTTGCCGACCCCGAGCGGATGACGGTTTGCGAACTCCTCCCTGATGTCGTGGATTTCGCCGAAACCTGGTTTCAGCCTTATGTGAACGGCCTCTTTGATGATCCGCGCGTGACCATCCACCGAGAGGACGGGCGGCAATGCCTCGCCCGGTCGCCTGCAACATATGACATGATCATCGCCGATCTGTTCACACCTTGGCGCGCGGGCGTGGGCAATGTCTACACGGTCGAGCATTACCGACTGGCTGCTTCGCGCCTGAACGAGGGCGGGGCCTATGTGCAATGGATGCCGCTCTATCAGGTCTCACGCCGCGAATTCGAGATCATCGCCAACACCATGGCGCAGGTTTTCCCCGAGGTGACATTCTGGCGCGGTGATCTGTATTCGGAACGCTCGATCTTGGCGATTGTCGGGCGCAACGACCCCGCACCGCTCGACCCTGCGACATTGGCCGCACAGTGGCGCGCGATGACAGGCGAGGATACAGCCGATGCGGTGCTGGCGGACCGGGCGCTGAAATTCTACGCGGGCAATGCGGCGTCGGGCATCTTTGCGCATGCCTCTGTCAACACCGATGATCACCCGCTGATCGAATACCTCGCCCCGCGCACCCATCGCGCTGTGATTGCAGGCGCAGCGCAATGGTTGACAGGGCGCGCACGCGACCAACTCTATGCCGAATTGCTGGACCGGCTGCCGCCCGAGGAGGATCCGCATCTGGCGCGGTTGTCTGATACGCAACGCACCATGCCAAGGGCAGGCGCGCTCTATGCCGAGTGGCAGGGGATGCGCGCGCGCAATGATTTGGGGGCGGGCCGGCTATGGCCGGATTTCGTGGCGCTGACTCCGCCCCATGCCCGCAACCCTGACAGCCCTGCCGGGCAGGTTGCCCGTGGTGGGATGGTCTTCGGGGACACGACCGAGTGATCGCGGAGCAGGTCTTTTCGGGGTCGTGTGGAGGCTTGGCATCGCCCGGATCGATTACCTCTCAGTAATGATCCGCAGGCTGAGCCAAAGGGTCGCAGTCGCGGGCGACGAGCCCAAGGCCGTGGAATGGATTTTTCTCTTCCAGGCAAGCGCATTCGCTTGCTCAGATACGATGGCGACCCACAACGGCAGCCCGCAAGAGGCCTGCAAACGCGTGGGAGCAAGCTCATGACACTTCGAGTTTACTATACTTTTCAGACAGAGCACCTACTTCCCAATTCATGAAACTTGATTTGCCAGTTATTTCAGGCCACCTTGGTAACAAGTCCAAGCCCATCGGAAACGCCGGTATTACGCCACTGGCGTCTTGCACGGGTAACTGACATGCTGCCTCGACAAAGCTTCCCCCGCGCTCTGCGCTTCATGGCTGCACTCCTGACCTTCTTCGCCGGTATGGTCCTGCTCGCTGCCGGGCATTTGGCGCAGGAAGGCCCGGGCGCACGACAGGCCATTGTCCTGACCCTCAAGGATGCGGTCAGCCCCGCCACGGCCGATTATCTGATCCGGGGGATCGAGCGCGCGGATGACGAGAACGCGGCGCTGGTGATCATTCGGATGGATACCCCGGGAGGGCTGGTCACCTCCACGCGCGATATCGTCAATGCCATTCTTGCCTCGCCCGTCCCGGTGGCGGTGCATGTCGCGCCCTCGGGCGCGCGGGCTGCGAGCGCCGGGACTTTCATAACCTATTCCGCACATATCGCGGCCATGGCACCCGCCACCTCGATCGGGGCGGCGACGCCGGTCGCGATGGGCGGCAGCCCGTTTGGCGGCGATGATCAGCCGCGCGAGCGTGAACCAGCGCGCGAAAACGGTGAGGATGGAGACAACGGTGACAACGGCGAGAGTGAACCCGAGCGCCGCACCATGCCGGCATCGGGAAGCGCGGGCGAAGCGAAGGCGATCAATGACGCGGTTGCCTGGATCCGCGGCCTTGCAGAGCTGCGTGGGCGCAATGCCGATTGGGCCGAAAGCGCCGTGCGCGATGCGGCCACGCTGACCGCCAGTGCTGCCGAAGCCGAAGGTGTCATCGATTTTGTCGCCCGCAGCACCGAGGATGTTCTGAGCCTTGCGCATGGTCTGACCGTCGATGTCGACGGCACAGACATCACGCTCGAGACCGAAGGGCTGGAACTGGTCGAGGTCGAGCCTGACTGGCGCACGCAATTCCTGTCGGTCATTACCAACCCCAATATCGCGCTGTTGCTGATGGTGGTGGGCTTCTACGGGATCGTGTTCGAAATCCTCAACCCCGGCGCGCTGTTTCCCGGCACCATTGGCGGCATCAGCATCCTCACTGGCATGATGGCGCTATCGATCCTGCCGTTCAACTGGGCGGGGCTAGCGCTGATCGGGCTGGGGCTCGCGCTGGTCGTGGCCGAGGCCTTTTCCCCATCTTTCGGCATTCTGGGCATTGGTGGCACTGCGGCCATCGTATTGGGCGGTGTGCTGCTCTTTGATGGCGATGTTCCGGGACTGGAAGTGCACTGGCCCGCCCTCGCCGCTGTCGCCGTGGGCAGCCTGGCTTTTTCGCTTCTGGTCGCGCGACTGGCCGCCGTTGTACATCGGCGCAGGGTCGCGACGGGGGCCGAAGAAATGGTGGGCCTCAAGGCACAGGTGCAGGATTGGAGCGATGGGCGCGGCCATGTTTTCGTGCATGGCGAGCGTTGGCAGGCCCGCGCTGAACCGGGTGCCGACATTGCTCCCGGACAGTCGGTGACCGTGCGCGCGATGGATGGTCTGACACTGGTGGTCGCGCAGCCCGAGGGCGAACAGCCCGGCTGACGCGCGCCACAGCCAAACGCCCAGCGCTCGCCTGCGCGCGCTGACAATGCTCTGAAAGGAGAAGGAAGACATGGATATCTTCAGCATCTTTGCAGACGCCGCGTTTTACGTGGTGTTGCTTGCCCTGCTATTGGCCTTCCTCAGTTCGGCCATCAGGATCCTGCGCGAATACGAGCGCGGCGTGGTGTTCACGCTGGGCCGGTTCAGTTCGGTCAAGGGGCCGGGTCTGATCATCATCATCCCCTTCATCCAGCAGATGGTTCGCGTGGATCTGCGCGTGCGCGTGCTGGATGTGCCCAGTCAGGACGTGATCAGCCAGGACAATGTCTCGGTGCGGGTCAACGCGGTGATCTATTTTCGCGTGGTCGACCCGGAAAAGGCCACCATCCAGGTTGAAAACTTCATGCAGGCCACAAGCGAGCTGGCACAAACCACGCTGCGCTCGGTGCTGGGCAAGCATGAACTGGACGAGATGCTCTCGGAGCGTGACAAGCTTAACAACGACATTCAGGAAATCATCGACGCGCAGACCGATGCTTGGGGGATCAAGGTGGCCAATGTCGAGATCAAGCATGTCGATATCAATGAATCGATGATCCGCGCCATTGCCCGACAGGCCGAGGCCGAGCGCGAGCGCCGCGCCAAGGTCATCAATGCCGAGGGCGAGCAGCAGGCTGCGGCCAAGCTGCTCGAGGCTGCCGAGATCCTCGGCAAGCGTTCGGAGGCGATGCAATTGCGCTATCTCTCGACGCTGACCACCATCGGCGCCGAAAAGAACTCAACCATCGTGTTCCCCTTCCCGATGGAGTTGCAGCAGATCATGGGCAGCCTCACCAGCGGGAAAGAGTCCAAGCCTTCCTGACGCGCGGTGCTGCGGGATTGGTCTGACGACACAAGGATAAGCGCGGCCCTGCGGGCCGCGTTTGTCATTTCGGAAAGGTTGAGGCATTTTTTTCAGGGGTTGGCGGCAGCGATCCTGGCGTTTGGGAAAGGGGTGACGCGTGGACAACCCGCCAAATCAATTGGTAGGCGCCATAACGGGTTTGCCTGCATCCACATTCCGCGCACCACGCGGCAAGCTGCGGCCCTATGCTGTACTCGCCACTTGCGCAGGCACAGCGCCATCGCCATCGGTATCAAGCCACTGCGGCACACGGATCCCGAGACCGTCGGTCATCTCAAGCAAGGCCGCGTGGTCGTCATGGAAAAACGCGATCATGCCAAAGCATTGCTCGCCGCACCGATCGTGCGGCGTCATATTCGCATCGAAAATCCGCTGGGGATTGGCGTCCCGGATCGCACAGGCGCGGTCAAACTCTTCCTGCGTCCAGCAATAATACTGCAACAGCGCGCGCGGTGTGCCGGCCGCCAGCGTGTGTTTGCGCGGAAGAAAGCGATTGGCATGCTCCTGGGCGAAATCGACACCAGAGGCGAAGCTCACGAAACGCTCGTATATACCCATCCGGTTGGCGAAGTCGATCGGCTCGGCCCGGTCGCCATTCATGAACATCTCGATGTGAAACGCGCCGTTCTCGACCTTGCACGCATCAAGGGTTGCAGTCGCGCAGGCGTCCAGCGCTGCCTGAAGCGCAGGATCGAGCGGCGGATTGAACAGATAGTAATGCGGAACGAACGTGCCGTTGCGCTCGATAAACCGCTCATAAACCCGTGCGAGGATACGCGGGACACCGTCTTCCACCACGCCTTCGAGGTCGTATTCATCACCGTCGATAATCGACTCGAAAAAGTACCCCGGACCAGCATAGGCGGTCGTGTCATCACCGGGGCCCAGCGGCACGATCCCCTCGCTCCCGCTGCCCTTGCGCGCCTTGCGGATACAGGCTTTTCCGTCAAACACGGCCGGGTCCTGCGAATAGAGTGGTTGGGGGACACCCGCTTCGGCGAGCGCATCGCGCCAGGCCAGTTTGTCATTGCTGAATTCGGCGCTCTGCGCGCCGCATGCGATCAGGCCGAAACGGGTTGCGATCCGGTCCTGTGCCGGCAGCAGAAGCTGCGCGACCGAGACCATGACCGCTTCCAGGTCGAAACCCTCCAGTTCATTGAGGATCGTCTCGATCTCGGTGAGGGGATCGCGCAACAGGAGCGCATCGGCATAGACCATTTCATGCAGTTGCGGGCTGTCCGTGATCAGCAGCACCCTGTGGCCAAGCGCCTTTACAGCGCGCGCAGCGGAATAGGCGTGACCGTGTTCACCCAAGGAGAGCACTGCCGTGACAGGCCGCCCGCGCCGGATAAGCGGGGTGCGCAGTTGTAGATAGATCTGCGCGAGCCTGCGCAGCGCGGCGCGCTCCGCCGCCCATCGCCCCATGGCCGCCTTGATCCTGAAACTGTTCATAAACGTAAACCTGCGCTGTTCAGAAACTCGCGCCAGCCCTACTCCTGCAATGAGGCGAATTTTTGACTGAAACACCCAACGTTGCAATGGGTGGCGTGTAAGGTAATGGCTTAGGGAGGTTGAAGTCCCTCAAGGGCGCTGCAGTTTTACCGGCTCCGTCCGCGCCAGCCGCAGCACATGCGCCATTAAGAGCTTGGCGGCATCCTCCTTGCGCACGGCCGCATAGAGCCTGCAAATATGCGAGATCAAGCTCACCCCTCCGGCACAAGCCTGTAGCCGCTGCCCGCGCGCTCCAGCCGATTGAAGGCCGGGCGCAGGAAATGCCCGCCGGTGAACGGAGTGCCGTCGCTCGCCAACTGGTCCATCAGCCGCTTGCGTGCGGCGCGTGCGGTGTCCATGTCGATATCGAAACTGATCCCGATCTCGGGGTCCGCCACCTGCAGCGCGGGCGCGTGCACAATATCGCCGACATGGATGAGGCTCGCCCCCGCGCTCTCCAACCGCCAGCCCGAATGGCCCGGTGTGTGCCCCGGCAATGCAATCCCGCTCAGCCCCGGCGCGACCTCTTGCCCATCGTCAAGCGATGCCAGCCGGTCGCCATAGGCGGCCAGCACCGCCTGCGCCAGTGTCGCCCAGTCGCGGATGCCTTCGAGATCGCCCTGAAACTGGCTGTCATCCGACCAGAACACCCGGTCGGCCTCGGGCACATGCAGGGTGGCATTGGGAAACACGGCCGCGCCCTCGGGCGTGATCATCCCGGCAATATGGTCGGGGTGCAGATGGGTCGTGAGCAGGGTGTCGACCTCGGCGGGCGTCACGCCAAGCTCGGCCAGCCCGTCATGCAGAAACCCGCAGCTTGGCCCGAACAGGTCGCGCGGCCCGGCATCGGCGAGGATCACCCGCCCGCCATGGCGAATCAGCACCGCGTTGAAATTGGTCGCGATCTCCGAGGCCCCGGCCTGCGCCAGCAGGTCGTCGATATGGGCGGCCTCGGTCCCCGGAAACAGGTCCGGGGTAAAGGCGAATGTGCCATCTGTGATGATGCTGACCTGCGCATCGCCGATCTGCTGCGTGACTGTGCGTTGCATTCTGGCTCCTCCCTGTGTTGCGGGAATGGTAGCCTTGGCGTCGGGGTCTGGCAATTCCCCAGATTGCTACTCGGCCGGCAGATCGAGTTGATGCCGCAACGCGCCCGAACTGCGCTCGAAGAACAGAAGCTCGCCATCGCGGCCCAGCACAATCACCCAGCCCTGCGACAGGGTAACGGCCTCTGGCTGCGTACCTTCGGGCAGGGCGATATGATCGGGCAGGCCAAGCGGGGCCGGGGCAAGGCCAATTCGGATGACAAGCAGCCCGAGGATGAGTATCAGGCCGACAATCATCACGCTTGTCAGCACCACGACCAGCCGCTTGACAAAGCGCACGTCAGGATGCGGCGGCGGTTCCGGAGGCATGGCCATGGCAGATCAGGCACCTTTCAGTGAATGGCAGGTCATTATCGGGCCTCAGCCCCCTGACCGGCTTGATAAGGCCTTGGCGCGCGATGTGCCAGAGGCGGCCGCGCTCTCGCGCTCGCGGCTGGCGCGGTTGATTGTCGAGGGGGCCGTGTCGCGCGGGGCGGAGGTGCTGGACAATCCGCGCGCCCGCGTTGCCGAGGGTGATGTGCTGGTGATCCGCGTGCAGGCGGCGGCCGAGGTCGAAACCCGCGCCCAGCCCATCGCGCTGGAGGTGGTTTGGGAAGATGACGATCTGATCGTGATCAACAAGCCGGCGGGCATGGTGGTGCATCCCGCCCCCGGCTCGCCCGATCAGACGCTGGTGAATGCGCTGCTGCATCATTGCGGCGACAGCCTCTCGGGCGTGGGGGGTGAGAGGCGCCCCGGCATCGTGCACCGGATCGACAAGGACACATCGGGGCTGTTGGTGGTCGCGAAATCCGACCGCGCGCATCATGGGCTGGCCGCGCAATTCGAGCGCCATTCGGTGCTGCGGCGCTATCTGGCGGTGGTCCATGGTGTGCCCGATGCCGCTGACCCGCGCCTGCGCGGGGTGCGGGGGGTGAGTTTCGAGGCGGGCAATATCCTCAAGGTCACGAGCCAGCTTGCCCGCCACCGGACCGATCGGCAGCGGCAGGCGGTGGTCTGGGCGAATGGGCGTCATGCGGTGACGCGGGCGCGGGTGATCGAGGCTTTCGGGGCGCCACCTGCGGTGGCGCTTCTGGAATGCTGGCTCGAGACCGGGCGCACGCATCAGATTCGGGTGCATCTGGCGCATGCCGGGCATGGGCTGGTCGGCGATCCGGTCTATGGCGGGCGGCGCAAGCTCTCGGAGCGCGCGCTGGGGGCTGCGGGGGTGGCGGCCTGTGCTGCTTTCCCACGGCAGGCGCTCCACGCTGCGACGCTTGGTTTCGAGCATCCGGTGACAGGCGAAAGCCTTGATTTCGCAGCGCCTCTGCCAGCGGATATGGCAGCACTGTTGGAGGTGTTGCGGGCAGGTGAGGGCTCACAGTGGGACACATCGCGGTGAGGTGTTCGACACAGTCTTCGGTGCCCGTTATTTACCTGCTAGCAAGAAAATCGTGATACGCCGGTCTTGAACGCAGTGGGCGGATTGCCCATGTCTCGGGACCGGTTGCAGAAAAGAGGGGTCTTGATGAGCAGTTACGCAAACCTTCCGGCACCCAGTCCCGAACAGGGGCTGAACCGCTACATGCAGGAAATCCGCCGTTTCCCGATGCTGGAGCCGGAAGAGGAATTCATGCTGGCCAAGCGCTGGGTTGATCATCAGGATACCGAGGCCGCGCATAAGCTCGTCACCTCGCATCTTCGCCTCGCCGCCAAGATCGCGATGGGTTATCGCGGCTACGGTCTGCCCCAGGCCGAAGTGATTTCCGAGGCCAATGTCGGGCTGATGCAGGCGGTCAAGCGTTTTGACCCCGACAAGGGGTTCCGGTTGGCGACCTATGCCATGTGGTGGATCCGCGCCTCGATCCAGGAATATATCCTGCGGTCCTGGTCACTGGTGAAGCTCGGCACCACCAGCGCGCAAAAGAAGCTGTTCTTCAATCTGCGCAAGGCGAAATCCAAGATCGGCGCGCTGGAAGATGGCGATTTGCGCCCCGAGAATGTGGCCCGCATCGCGCGCGACCTGAATGTGAGTGAGGATGAGGTCATCGACATGAACCGCCGCATGTCGGGCAGCGATTC
>SLJW01000208.1 GCA_007134865.1 Paracoccaceae bacterium
CGCCGGACGGGCGGATACGTCGGCTCAGGTTTGCGCCGCTATGGCCGCTTGTTCTGCCACTTCTCCCAGAGATCGGGTCGGCGCGCGCGTGTCAGCGCTTCGGCCTGGTCCTGCCGCCATCGGTCGATCTCGGCGTGGTTGCCCGAGAGCAGCACGGGCGGGATTGACCGGCCCTCCCACTCGGCGGGGCGAGTATATTGCGGATGTTCCAGCAAGCCTTGCGAAAAGCTCTCTTCCTCGACCGAGGCCGCATTGCCGAGCACCTCGGGCAACAGTCGCACTGTGGCGTCGATCATCGCCTGCGCGGCGATTTCGCCCCCGGTCAGGACGAAATCGCCGAGGCTGACCTCCTCGATCCCGAAATGGTCGATTACCCGCTGGTCGATCCCCTCGAACCGTCCGCAGATCATCACCACACCCGGTTTTTGCGACCAGTCACGGGCGCTGGCCTGCGTGAAGGGCCGCCCGCGCGGGCTGAGACAGACCAATGGCCAGTCTTCGGCCCCGCGCCGGGCCGCGTGAATAGCGCGCGCCAGCACATCGGCGCGCAGCACCATCCCCGCGCCGCCCCCGGCAGGGGTGTCATCGACATTGCGGTGCTTGCCGATGCCGAAAGGGCGCAGGTCGATGGGCTCGAGCCCCCAGAGCCCTTCTTTCAGCGCGCGCCCGGTCAGCGAATGGCCCAGCACACCGGGGAAAGCCTCGGGAAAGAGCGTGATGATCCGCGCCTGCCACGCCTGCGCGCGGGGCTTGGGGGCCTCGATGTCGCGCGGGGAAAGCGAGGGGGTGATCGACAATCGCCCCGCGGCGCGCCGCGTGCTCATTCGATCAGACCTTCGGGCGGGTCGGCGATGATCCGGCCTGCAGCCAGATCGACCGTCGGCACAATCGCGCGGGTAAAGGGCAGCAGGACCGCCCCCTTCTGCCCAGGCCGCACCAGTTCCAGAAGGTCCGAGGCACCATGGTTGAGCACCGCCTTCACCCGCCCGAGCGACACGCCACCCGTATCAAACACCTCGAGCCCGATCAGATCGGCATGGTAGAACTCGTCCTCGGGCAGGTCGGGCAGGCGGTCGCGCTCGGCAAAGAGGCGCATACCGCGCAGCGCCTCGGCCTCCTCGCGCGTCTGCACGCCCGATAGCCGGGCGGCGAAGCCCTGCGCCACGGCGGCGCCAAGCGTCACCTCGAAGGAGCGCGTGCCGTCCTCGGACCAGAGCGGGCCATATTCGGCAATCGCACGGGGCTCGGCACAGAAACTCTTGAGGCGCAGCTCTCCGCGCACCCCATAGGCCCCTGCAATGGCGCCGACACAGACCCGTGACCCGCTCATTTCCTTGCCGAAATACTCTCAAGGGGGGTGAAACCAGCCCCTTGGGGCTGGTGAGGGGGGGGGCGCGAGCGCCCCCTTTTGCAACGCTTATTCGGCAGCCGCGGCTTCGGCCTTATCTGCCTTCTCCTTGGCGCGTTCCTGCGCCTTCTTGCCGGGCTGGGCCTTCTTCATATTGGCGCGGGTGGCTTTTTCGCGCAGACCGGCAGCCTCGAGGAAACGGGCAATGCGGTCGGTCGGTTGGGCGCCTTGGCTCAGCCAGTATTGCACGCGCTCGAGGTCCATCTTCACGCGGTCTTCGCTGTCCTTGGGCAGTAGCGGGTTATAGGTGCCCAGTTTCTCGAGGTAGCGGCCATCGCGCGGCATGCGCGAATCAGCAGCGACGATTGAATAATGCGGGCGCTTCTTGGAACCCCCACGGGCGAGGCGGATTTTGGTAGCCATGTCAGTGTCTCCTTGGTCGATGGCGGTGGCGGCGGGCTGCGCCCGCCGAATCTAGCGTTGCAACTGCTCGTGGTGACGGATCACTTCCGAGATGATGAAATTCAGGAATTTCTTGGCGAATTCCGGGTCGAGATCGGCCTCCTTGGCCAACCATTCCAGCCGCTCGATCTGGCGCTCCTCGCGCACCGGGTCGGACGGGGGAAGATCATGCTGCGCCTTGAGCCGACCCACGGCTTGTGTGTGCTTGAACCGCTCGCCCAGCGTATAGACGAGGATCGCATCGAGCCGGTCGATGCTGTCGCGGTGATCGGCCAGCAGATCTGCGGCGCGCAGGGTGGTGTCGTCAGCCATGGCGGTCTCCGGGCTGCAATGCGGGTGCGGGAGGGGGGCTGTCTGCCCCCCGGCGGCCCTGCGGGCCGCCGCCCCCCGAGAGTATTTCTTGCAAGATGAAGGGGATCATGGCTGGCCTTCCAATGCGGAGGGGTGGCGCCAGATCTGCATCGGCCACTCGATCAATATGCCGTCGCGCTCGAAACGCGCACCGAGCTTGCGGGCGAGAGCGAGCGAGCGGGTGTTGTCTGGATCGATATGCGAGATCACGCGGTCGAGCCCCTGATGGCGCGCGGCATAGTCGCGTGCGGCTGTGGCGGCCTCATAGGCCAGGCCCTGCCCCTCGAACCCGTCATAGATGTGCCAGCCGAGTTCGGGCTCGGGCCAGCCATCATTGAAGATCATCCCGATCCGTCCGGCCGTGGCGCCGCTCTCGCGATGCTCGACCATCCACATGCCGAAGCCGCGCAGCGCCCAATGGCCGAAGGTGGCCAGAAATGCCCCCCAACTGCGGAAGCGCGGGTAGGGGCCGCCGACGAAATGCGACCGCTCCGAGGCGGCGAAGGCGGCAAACGCGTCGAAATCGCGCTCGGCCGGTCCGCGCAGGATCAGCCGCTCGGTCTCAATCACCGGAATGGAGAGGGCGAGCGCGCTCATTTCTTCTTGAACACTCCGGAGAGACCCGGCGGCAAGCCGCCGGGCATGCCGCCCATGCCCGACATGTTCGGGTTCATGCCCATCTGGCGCGCGGCCTGCTGCATCACCTTGGGGTCGAGCGGGTCGGTGTCGGGCGTGGCATCCTTGCCCCTGCCCATCATCCCGGCCATGGCCTGTTTCAGCATGCCCTTCTTGCCCATGGTCTTCATCATGTCAGCCATCTGGCGGTGCTGTTTCAGAAGCTTGTTCAACTCCGAGACTTCCAGCCCCGCGCCCTTGGCAATGCGCTTCTTGCGGCTGGCCTGAAGGATCGCGGGGTTGGCGCGTTCCTTTTTTGTCATCGAATTGATCAGCGCGATCTGGCGCTTGAGCATGGTATCGTCAAACCCTGCCGCTTCGGCCTGTTTGGACATCTTGCCCATGCCGGGCATCATGCCCATCACACCCTGCATGCCGCCCATCTTGAGCATCTGATCTAGCTGCATGCGCAGGTCGTTCATGTTGAACATACCCTTCTGGAAGCGCTTCATCATGCGTTCGGCCTGTTCGACCTCCAGCACTTCCTGCGCCTTCTCGACCAGCGCGACGATATCGCCCATGCCCAGAATGCGGCCCGCGATGCGCTTGGGATCAAAGGTTTCCAGCGCGTCGGTCTTTTCGCCCAGTCCCACGAAACGGATTGGCTTGCCGGTGACCGCGCGCATCGAGAGCGCCGCGCCCCCGCGCCCGTCACCATCCATCCGGGTCAGGATCACGCCCGAGACACCCAGCTTGCCGTCGAATTCGGCGGCGACATTCACGGCGTCCTGACCGGTCAGGCCATCGACGACCAGCAGCGTCTCACGCGGGTTGGCGACATCGCGGACGGCCTGCACCTCGTCCATCAGCACATCGTCAATGTGAAGACGCCCCGCGGTGTCGAGCAGGAACACGTCATAGCCACCCAGGGTGGCCTGCTGTTTGGCACGCTTGGCGATCTCGACTGCGCTCTGGCCCTTGACGATGGGCAGCGTGTCCACCCCGATCTGCGTGCCGAGGATGGCGAGTTGTTCCATGGCTGCCGGGCGGTTGGTGTCGAGCGAGGCCATGAGCACGCGCTTGCCCTCGCGCTCTGTCAGGCGGCGGGCGAGCTTGGCGGTGGTGGTGGTCTTGCCCGAGCCCTGCAGGCCCACCATCAGCAAGGGCGCGGGCGGGTTGTCGATCTTCAGCGCGCCGGGGTCGCCCTCGCCCTCGAGCATGGCGATCAGCTCGTCATGGACGATCTTGACCACCTGCTGGCCCGGCGTGACCGATTTGGTGACGGCTGCACCCGTGGCCTTTTTCTGCACGCGCTTGACGAAATCGCGCGTCACGTCGAGCGAGACATCAGCTTCAAGCAGGGCCACGCGGACTTCGCGCAGAGCGGCGCGGACGTCATCTTCCGAGAGCGCACCCTGTTTCGTCAGCCGGTCAAAGACCCCGGACAGGCGTTCGGACAGGTTCTCGAACATGCGTCACTCCTTCACGCGCAGCCATGCGCAAACCCATATGGCACCCACGGGCGCAACGCGCTGGCGGGTGGCGATCCAAGGCAATAACCAAGGACCGGAAGCTGTGAACTTCCGGCAGATGTCGTCGCTTACGCCCGTTGCCTGCGCGAGTCAAGTATTGACCCGCAGCATCGTGACTTGAACTCGCTGTGACAGGGCGCAGGTTGGAATGCATCAAGTTATCGAAGGGAGAGTAGAGATGCGTAAGCCGTTCATGACCAGCCTCGCCGGTTTGATCGTCGCTGGCGCGGCGCAGGCACAGACAGGTTATTCCGTCGAGACCCTTGCCGATGGCCTAAATCGTCCATGGGGCATGGCCTTTCTGCCCGATGCGGGCGATCTGATCGTGACCAAGCGCGGTGGTGATGTGGTCCTCTGGGATGCGGAGCGCGGCATCACGCCGCTCGCCGGTGCGCCCGAGGTCGTCGCTGCGGGGCAAGGGGGGTTGCTGGATATCGCTGTCTCGCCCGATTACGCGGAAACGGGGCTGGTCTATATGACATGGGTTGGAGAGGTCTCGGGTGGAACCTCGACCCACGTCGGCCGCGCACGTTTGGATCGTGACGCGGGTGCGCTGGCCGATCTGGAAGTGCTGCATGTGGTCAGCCCCGGCTTGGCGGGCGGTGCGCATTTCGGCTCGCGGATCGTCTTCGAGGACGGGTTCCTCTACGCGGGCTTCGGCGACCGGGGCAGCAAGGATTTCTCGGAGGCGCATATCAGCCAGGATCTCAGCAGCGAGAATGGCGCGGTGATCCGGCTGACGCTGGATGGTGACATCCCCGAGGACAACCCGTTCGTTGGCCATGAGGGTGCGGCCGAAGCGATTTGGTCCTATGGCCACCGGAACATCCAGGCCATGACCGTGCATCCCGAGACCCGCGCGATCTGGCTGGCCGAACATGGCGAAGCGGGGGGCGATGAGGTCAATATCGTCGAGCGGGGAGGCAATTTCGGTTGGCCGCTCGCCTCGTTCGGTGTGACCTATCGCGGGGGTGAGGAATTCGCGCCGCCACATCAGGAGGGAGATGGGTTCGTGGCCCCGGTGCATCACTGGCCCGCTGGTCGGACCGACCATAATCCGCCCTCGGGTATGGTGTTCTACACCGGCGAGGCCTTTGCCGACTGGCAGGGTCATTTGCTGATCGGCAATCTGTTCCATCGCTATCTCGGGCTCTGGGCCGAAGAGGATGGGGGCTTGCGCGAAGTCGCGCGTCTGCTGGACGGGGCGGACCACCGCATTCGCGATGTGGCCATCGACCCTGATGACGGGTTCATCTATGTTCTGGCGGATGGCGAGGGCGTGCCTCTGATGCGTCTGGTGCCCGAGTGACGTCGGGAAAAAGCG
>SLJW01000040.1 GCA_007134865.1 Paracoccaceae bacterium
CGATCGTCGCAAGCAGTGCGTGCAGCGCCGCGTCCCCCTGCCGCGCTTCTTCCTCCAACCGCGCCACTTCGGCCTTCTTCTCGGCCACCAATGCGCGCAGCCGCGCGAACTCGGCCTCATCTCCGCGCGCCTTGGCTGCACCCACGTCTTTGGAGGCCGCATTCTGCGCGGCCTTGGCAGCTTCAGCCCAGGTAATCACCTGACGGCGGCGTGCGTCGAGCGAGAGGATCTCTTCGGCCTGCGGGTCACGACCCCGACGCGCAAGACCTGCGTCAAAGGCTGCGGGGTTCTCGCGGATGGCGCGGATATCGTGCATGGGGGTCTCTCGTCTTTTCGTCGCTGCGGATCGGCGCTCTTATGCCGCATCACACGGCAAGGCGGAAGGGGCTGCACAGAAAACCCGAGTGACGCAGAGGAAAGCAGCGCAAAGATTGACCAAAGGCCACACTTCCCGGTAAACTAACCGTGACGACTGCCAGACAGGAGCTGCCCCATGGATGGCAATTCGCTCGCCGAGGTCGCGAGCGCTGGTGAGCCCGATAAAGCGGGCCTGTTCGACAAACCCATTTTCACCGACCCCTCTGCCCGCGCGCTGTCGCATGTCGGCGTTATCGATGTCGGCTCGAACTCGGTACGCATGGTCGTGTTTGACGGGGCCGCCCGAAGCCCGGCCTATTTCTTCAATGAAAAGGTGCTCTGCGGGCTGGGGCGCGGGCTGGCCGAAACGGGTCGCCTGAACCCCGAGGGCCGCAAGAGGGCGCTGGCCACGCTCAAGCGCTTTGCTCTACTTGCACACGGCATGCGGCTGAGCAATCTGACCATGGTTGCCACCGCTGCGATGCGCGAGGCCGAAGATGGCCCCGAATTCAGGGCCGAGATCGAGCGCGAGACAGGCCTGCGGATGCGCGTCATTGACGGGTATGAGGAAGCGAGGCTATCGGCGCAGGGCGTGCTGACCGGCTGGCCCGAGGCCGAGGGGCTGGTCTGCGACATTGGCGGCAACAGCATGGAACTGGCCGTCATCGGTGGTGGGTGCGTGCATCAGGCGGTCAGCTCGCCGCTTGGGCCGTTCCGGCTGCAACAGATCGCCGGCGGCAAAAAGGGTTTGCGCAACCATGTCAGCGACGTGCTGAAGGGTTTGCGCGATCAGGTCGGCGACCATCACGACGCGCTCTATCTGGTGGGCGGCTCGTGGCGGGCGATTGCCCGGCTGGACATGGAGCGGCGCGGCTACCCGCTCAAGGTGCTCCATGAATATGCCATGACGCCCAAGGCCATCCGCAAGACCCATGACTGGATCGACACGCAGGACCCGGAAGACCTGCGCAGGCTGACCGGCATTTCGGCCGAACGGATGAGTCTTGTGCCGCTCGCCTGCAAGGTGCTGCGGCGGCTGGTGCATGTGTTCAGCCCGAAACAGGTCTATGTCTCGAGCTACGGAATCCGCGAGGGCATTCTTTACGAGCAGATGCCCGATGCTCTGCGCGCCCGCGACCCGCTGATCGAGGCCTGCCATTTCATGGAGCACACGTCAGCCCGCCTGCCCGGCTTCGGCAAGAAGCTCTATAACTTCCTGCTGCCGCTCTACCGCAACCGGTCGCCCGAACGGCTGCGTCTGGTCCGCACGGCTTGCCTCTTGCATGATGTGAACTGGCGCACGCATCCCGATTACCGCGCCGATGCCTGTTTCGACACCACGACGCGGGCCAATCTGGGCGGGCTCGATCATCAGGGGCGGGTCTTTCTCGGCATCGCGCTGATGCATCGCTACAAGACCAATGGCATGCGCCCGCGCATGAAAGAGATCGCGGGGCTGCTGTCGGAGAAGGATTTCGCCGAGGCCAAGATCCTGGGCCGTGCGCTGCGCTTCGGGGCCATGTTCTCGATGGACGGGCCGGAGAACGCGGGTGAGTTGCGCTATTTCCCGAAAAAGCAGGTGCTGGAACTGATTCTCGAGCGGGAAACCAAGGACCTTTTCACCGAAGTTGCCGAACAGCGCTTTTCTTCGCTCGCGGATCAGATGCAGGCCAGCGCGAAAGTCCGCGTGCGCCGGGCTCAGAGCTCGAACGGGTCGGTCACCGGGGGCGATTCGGATGGGTCCGCGTCCTCTTCCTCGGGTTGACGACGGCGGATGATGATATCGCCATTGGGTAGGATTTCGGGCGGGTGATAGTCCACCATGCCCTGGAACTGGCGCAGGAAACGGTCAAGCTCGGGTTCCAGCGCCTCAAGCCCGCGTTCCAGTTCGCGCATATGCGGCTCGGCCTCGTCCATGAAGCCGCGCAGCATCCGCTCGAACAGATCGACCAGCGGCGTGCTGTTTTCCGCTGGTGGCCCGTCTTCCTCGACATGCGCCGCGGCGGGCATTGTCAGGGCGAGGCAGAGCAGAATTGTCTGTAAAACGCGCATGTGGGCAGTATAGGCAACCTCTGCCCCACTTGCCAATGCAGCCTTGGCACCGTCGCGCGATTGTGCGCGCCCGGATCAGGCAGCCCGATTCTCGCGGATTTCTTCCCAGGCGCGGTTGAGGTCGCGCAACCGGTGCTCGGCGATCTGCACCGCCTCGGAGGGCACACCGCGCGCCGCCAGCCGGTCAGGATGGGTCTCGCGCACGGCGGCGCGATAGGCATTGCGGATCACCTCCAGCGGGGCATCATGCGGCACTTCGAGCACATCGTAAGGGTCGGGCGGAACATCGCCGACATAGCGCGCGCGCAGACAGCGGAAACAGCGCTCGGTCAGTCCGAAGATGCGCGCCACCTCTGTCAGGAAGGCCTCTTCCTGCGGATGGAATTCGCCATCGGCCATGGCGATCTCGAACAGCCCTTCCATGAGGTCGATCAGGACCGGGTCGCGCGGCGGAAACATGCGGGCGATCTTGGCCGCATAGAGGTCGAAGCCCGCGACATCCTGTCGGGCGAGATTGAACACCTTGGCGGCCTCGGCCTCATCTTCGGGCGCGATAACAAAGACGCGGCGAAAGGCGCTGACCTCATTGCGCGTCACCTGCCCGTCCGCCTTGGCCAGTTTCGCCCCCAGCGCGATCACTGCGATGGTGAAGGCCACCGTGCGCTCTGGCGGCGTGCGCAACCGCTCGAACACCGCGTTGAGCGGCTCGCCCTGACGCAGGGCTTTCAGGGCATCGGCAATGCGGGTCCAGATCGACATGAGCGGCAGGGTATCAGGGGCGCGGGGGAAATGCAGCAGGACAAATCGCACAAGCCTCGCGCCTGCGCAACCAATCGCTTGCGCATATCAGACCGGATGCACGAAAGCCGCGGGGCGCTGGTCGCGGGCAAAGGCCCCGGCAAGATGCTGCGCGACATCCATCGCGCGGCGGATGGCGACATCCATGTCGAGATAGGCATAGCTGCCCAGTCTTCCCGCAAAGGTGACGCCCTCGGTCGCTCGGGCACGAACGACATAGCGCTCCAGCAGCGCCTTGTCGTCGATCAGGCGCAAGGGGTAGTAGGGAATATCCCCAGTCCCCGCGCTGGCACTGTATTCGCGATAGATCACCGAGCGGTCGAATTGCGCCATCTCCCATGGCGCGAAATAGAGATGCTCGGTGATCCGCGTGAAGGGCACATCCGCATCGCAATAGTTCATCACCGCCGTGCCCTGATAGGGGGCTGCGACCTCCTCACGCTCGAAACGCAGCGTGCGATAGCCCAGCCGCCCCAGCGCATGGTCGAAATACCGATCCAGCGGCCCGGTATAGACCATGTGATCATGGGTGATATCTCGCGCCTCCTCCGCACGGGTCGAGAGGTGCAGCGTGATCGCCGGATGATCAAGGATCGAGGCAACCGCAGCGGTATAGCCCTCGCGCGGGATGCCCTGATGGCGGTGGAAAAAGTAATTATCATCATAGGTAAAGCGCAGCGGCAGACGCTTCAGGATCGAAGCTGGCAGGCGCGAGGGCTCCACCCCCCATTGCTTGCGGGTGTAGCCCTCAAAAAACGCCTGATAGAGTGTCCGCCCGACAAAGCGCAGCCCCTGCGCCTCAAAGGATTGTGGCGGGTCCTCGCCCGCCTCCGCCTGCGCGGCGACAAAACCTTGCGCCTCTTGCGGAGACATGGCTGTGCCGAAGAACTGATTGATCGTATGCAGGTTGATCGGCATCGCATAGACCTGATTGCCCACCCGCGCCTTGACTTGATGGCGATAGGGCATCATCGCGCAGTGCGCGTTCAGGAACTCCCAGACCGCGTCATCATCGGTATGGAAGATATGCGGACCGTAAACATGGACCATAACCCCGGTCGCCGTGTCGCGCGCCGTGTGGCAATTGCCCGCGACATGGTCACGCTCGTCAATGATGATAGCCCGGTGCCCCTGCTCAGCCAGCTTCCGGGCGATGACCGCGCCGGTAAACCCGGCCCCAACGATAAGCACGGTCCTCGGCCCGGCCATGAAACACCCTCGCATCTGGTGACGAAACGCCGCGCGGCAGCGCGGGTTTCGGTCTAGCGCAAAGGTGTTGAGAGAGAATTAACCCTGATCCGCAAGGCAATGTTCTAGGGCTGGGCGCTGTGCCCCCGGTCATCCGCGCATCAAAGCGCGCGCCACCCGATATCGCGGCGGCAGAACCCCTCTGGCCAGTCGATCTGATCCACCATCCCATAGGCCCGGTCGCGCGCCTCCTGCAGCGTATCGCCCCGCGCGGTCACATTCAGCACGCGCCCGCCGGTTGCGACCAACTGCCCGGCCTGCTGGGAGGTTCCGGCATGAAACACCATATGCGCGCTGTCCTCGGGGCAGTCCTCGACCCCCTTGATCACACTGCCCTTCTCATAGCTGCCCGGATAGCCCTGCGCCGCCATCACGACCGTCAGCGCATGGTCATCCGCCCAGTTGACTGCCATCTCGCCCAGCCGCCCCTCGGCGCAGGCCAGCATCAGGTCAAGCGCCTGCGCGCCCAGCCTCATCATCAGCACCTGGCATTCCGGATCGCCGAAGCGGACATTGTATTCCACCAGCCGCGGGGCACCGTTCTCGATCATCAGCCCGGCATAAAGCACGCCCTGATAGGGCGTCCCGCGCCGCGCCATCTCGGCCATGGTGGGGCGGATGATCTTCGCGAGCGCGGTCTCGGCCACATTATCGGTCAACACCGGCGCGGGTGAATACGCCCCCATACCACCCGTGTTCGGCCCGGTATCGCCCTCGCCGACGCGCTTGTGGTCCTGCGCGGTGCCGATGGGCAGGCAGGTCTCGCCATCGACCAGCACGAAGAATGAGGCCTCTTCGCCCTGCATGAACTCCTCGATCACCACCTCGGCCCCGGCCTCACCAAGGGCTCCCGCGAACATCGCGTCCACGGCTTCCAGCGCCTCAACCTCATTCATGGCCACAACGACACCCTTGCCCGCTGCCAGACCATCGGCCTTGATCACGATGGGCGCACCCTGCGCGCGAATATAGGTAATGGCAGCCTCGGCATCGGTGAAATGCGCATAGGCCGCAGTCGGCGCGCCCACGGCGGCGCAAATCTCCTTGGTGAAGGCCTTGGACGCCTCCAGCCGCGCTGCCGCCGCCGATGGCCCGAAACAGGCAATCCCCGCAGCCTGCAACCGGTCCGCCACCCCGGCCGCCAGCGGGGCCTCCGGGCCGATGACGACAAAATCAATCGCCACTTCCTCGCAAAAGGCGATCACGGCGCTGCCATTGTTGATATCGAGCGCGGCGCATTCGGCAATCGCGGCCATGCCTGCATTGCCCGGCGCGCAGATCAGCCGGTCGCATTTGGGGTTCTGCATGATCGCCCAGGCCAGCGCATGCTCGCGCCCGCCACTGCCCAGCACCAGAATATTCATCGCCCGCCCTCTCTTGGCCTTCGCTCGCGCGCGTTCTAGGGTGAGCCGCGAGCCATGACAAGCGCGGGAGCCCGCATGGACCTGATCGACGAGCCCACAAGCAACACGCCCGAATTCTCGGTCTCCGAGATCTCGGGCGCAGTGAAACGGGTGATCGAGGGCGAGTTCGGGCGCGTGCGCGTGCGCGGCGAAGTGGGTCGCGTGGTGGTGGCGCGCACCGGGCATATGTATTTCGACCTCAAGGACGAGCGCGCGGTGATCGCGGGTGTGAGCTGGAAAGGCCAGGTCGCGCGTATGACCGTGCGGCCCGAGGAAGGGATGGAGGTCATCGCCACCGGGCGGTTGACGACCTTCGCGCCGCAGTCGAAATACCAATTGCAGGTCGAGAGCATCGAGCCTGCAGGCGCAGGCGCGCTGATGGCAATGCTGGAAAAGCGCAAGGCCGCGCTGGCCGCCGAGGGGCTGTTCGCGCCCGAGCGCAAGCGCCCCCTGCCCTATCTGCCGCGCGTCATCGGTGTTATCACCTCACCGCAAGGGGCCGTGATCCGCGACATCCTGCACCGATTGCAGGACCGCTTCGGCACCCTCGTGCTGCTCTGGCCCGTGGCGGTGCAGGGCCAGAGCAGCGCGCCCGAAGTGGCCCGCGCCATCGCAGGCTTCAACGCGCTCGAGAAGGGCGGCACGATCCCGCGCCCCGATCTTCTGATCGTCGCGCGCGGTGGCGGCTCGATCGAGGATCTGTGGGGCTTCAACGAGGAAATCGTAGTGCGCGCCGCCGCTTCAAGCACCATCCCGCTCATCTCGGCTGTCGGCCACGAGACCGATACCACACTGATCGACCACGCCGCCGACCGCCGCGCCCCCACCCCTACGGCCGCCGCCGAAATGGCCGTGCCGGTCCACGCAGACCTCAGCGCACATCTCGCCACATTGGAGGCGCGCCTTCTGCGCGCGGGGGCGCAGGCCGTCCAGACGCGCCGCCAGCGGCTGAGCGACCTCTTCCGCGCGCTGCCGCGCCCCGAAGCGCTGATCGCACCTGCACTGCAGCGCTTCGACCAATGGGGTGAACGTTTCCCCGGCAGCCTGCGCGCGCTTCTTCTGGCCAAACGCCAGGAATTGCGCAGCACTACCGCCGGGCTGCGCCCGACGACGCTTAGGATACAGATCGACAAGGCCCGCGAGCGCCTCGCCGACCGTGCCGCCCGTGCAACACGCGCCAGCGACACCCGCCTCACAAGGCTGCAAAGCGATCTCGCCGCCCTCGACCGGCTACACCAATCCCTCGGGTACCCGGCCACCCTGCGGCGCGGCTATGCTGTGGTGCGCGATGGCAAAGGCACAGTCCTGACCAGCGCCGCCAGTGCGAGCCGCGCGCCCGAACTCGAGATCGAATTCAGCGATGCCCGCATCACCGCCCTGCCAGCGAAACCCTCGCGCAGCAAACGCATAACGCCACAAGACCCGCCACCCGATCAGGGCAGTCTGTTCTGACATTTTCTTGCCAAAAATACTCAAATGCCACGCCTGCCCCCAGCGCGGCGCCTGCTCAGACGCCCACCTCAGGCCCCGGGCAGACCAGCGGACGCGGTGAGCGCTGGACTTCATAAAGCTCGGTGCTGGCCCCCTCGCCCATGAACCGGGCGCGCAGCCCCTCATCCTCGCGCCAGAAGATCCAGCAATGCTCTTCCTCGGGCCGGTCGTCATAGATGAAGCAGATCTGCTCATCACGGTCGAACCAACTCCCTTCGCGGCATTCCTCGCCGATGAAGGCCCAAGTGGTGCGGCGACCGGGGCGGAATTCCTCGATACCGTAGGGCATGCCTTCGAAGCCGAAAGTCAGCGTGCGGCCGGTGACATAGCTCTCGAACTCTTCGGCACTCATCGGGGTCTGACTTGCGGCACCTTGCGCGAAGGCGCAAAGCAGCACGGCGGCCAGTGCCGTGGTATGGCGCATCCTGTATCCTTTCTCTCGGCGGCCGTGCACTGCGCGCGCGGATCCGCTTCATGCCTGTTGAACCACATGACCCCGACATGCGCAATCACACCCGCGAGAGGCCGCAGCCCAACGGCACTCCGCGCCGAACAGCGCCCGCCCGCCAGGGAGAGATCAGGCCATCCTGCGCTTTTCTTTGGCCGGGCCTTGCGGTAGCTGTGAGTGAACCTGCCACAGAAAGCCGCGCCAATGTCGTTTTTCCAGAAGCTCAAACAACGCATGTTCAAGTCCTCGTCGAAACTCGACGAAGGGCTCGAGGCGCTGTTGGACGAAGGCAGCGAACAGGACGATCTGACAGAGGCCGGGGAGGCACCGGCGATAGATGATCACCTCGACCCGATCCCGCAGGAGGAGGCCCCTCTCGCGCCCGAGACAACCGCCCCAGCCAGCCCTGAACCCATCAAACCCGAACAGGCCCCCGAAGGCGAAAAACCCGGTATTTTCGGGCGCCTGCTCGGGCGCGACTCTGCCCCGCGCCGGGTGCTGGATGACGAGATGCTCGAAAGCCTCGAAGACCTGCTCATCCAAGCCGATATGGGGGTCGAGACAGCGGCGCGGGTCGCCGCCAATCTGGCCGAGGGGCGATTCGGGCGCAGGCTTTCGGTGCCTGAGATAAAAGCCGCACTGGCCGAGGAGATCGCCCAGATCATGGAGCCCGTCGCCCGCCCGCTGCCGCTCTACCCCGCCCGCCCGCAGGTGGTGCTGGTGGTGGGCGTGAATGGCGCGGGCAAGACCACGACCATCGGCAAGCTGGCCAGCCAGTTCCGCGCGGCGGGCAAATCGGTGATGATCGCCGCGGGTGACACGTTCCGCGCCGCCGCGGTCGAACAGTTGCAGGTCTGGGGCGCGCGCGCGGGCGTGCCGGTGATGACCGCGCCCGAAGGCTCGGACCCGGCAAGCCTTGCCCATGACGCGCTGACGCGCGCACGCGCCGAGGGGGTGGATCTTCTGATGATCGATACCGCCGGGCGGCTGCAGAACCGCACTGACCTGATGGAAGAACTCGCCAAGATCCTGCGCGTGCTGCGCAAGATCGACTCGGAGGCGCCGCATAACACGCTTCTGGTGCTCGATGCCACGACCGGGCAGAACGCGCTGAGCCAGGTCGAGATCTTCCGCAAGCTCGCAGATGTCTCGGGGCTGGTGATGACCAAGCTTGACGGCACGGCGCGGGGCGGTGTGCTGGTCGCACTCGCCGACCGTTTCGGCCTGCCGATCCATGCCATCGGTGTGGGCGAGCAGATCGACGATCTGCAGGCGTTCGATCCCGAGGAATTCGCCGCCGCACTGGTCGGCACCGACGCTCAGGCGTGACCGGTTGCCCCGGATAGAAGGCGCGGGTCCACGCCCATGGCCTTGAGCGCACCATCCCATTTGCCGCTGTCATCCAGTTCGAACACCATCGCGCGCGTGGCCTCGGTCAGCAGCCAGCCACCGGCCTGGATTTCATCCTCGAGCTGATTCGGCCCCCAGCCGGCATAGCCCAGCGCCGTGATCACCTGCGCCGGCCCCTGCCCGCGCGCCATCTCGGCCAGGATCTCGACCGAGGTGCTGAGCATGATGCCGCTCGTCACCTCCATGCTGGCTTCCTCTGTCATCACATCGGGCGAGTGCAACACGAAGCCGCGCGAGGTCTCGACCGGGCCACCGAAATGCACTGTGCCCTCGGGCGCGTCCCCCAGCCCGGTGGCTTCGCCGGCAAGTGGCAGCTCGAGATGCTCCAGCAACCGAGACAGCGTCAGATCCGGCAGCGGTTTGTTGATGATCACGCCCATCGCGCCCTCGTCCGAATGGGCGCAGAGCAGCACCACCGCATGCGCGAATCGGGGGTCGGGCATGGTGGGCATGGCAATCAGCAGCTTGCCGACGAGTGAGTCCATGGCAGAAAATCCGTTACTCCAACGCGCAAGTATGGCGCATTCCATCACCATGCCGTGCCCACACAGGCTTGCCAAGGGCTGCAACACCCGCCCGACGGGCGAAAAGATCACAGAGCGGCCAAGTCGCGCGGATTTGACTTCCGTTACCCGGTCTGGCGGTAAATAGCTGACGCATGACGAATGCTTTCCGCACGCTCACCTTTTGCCTTGGTCTCAGCCTGCCTCAGGCGGCCCTTGCCCAGTCACCGCGCCTGTCCGAGATACTCGACGCCCAGATGCGCACGGGCTGGAAGACCGAGCAGGGAACGCATATGGCCGCGCTACACCTGCAACTCGCACCGGATTGGATCACCTATTGGCGCCATCCGGGCGAGACCGGGATCGTTCCGCAATTCGATTGGTCGGGGTCACGCAATCTGGCGCATGCGCGGGTCCATTGGCCCGAGCCGCGCCTGTTCATAAAGTCCGGCTTCCAGAGCATCGGCTATGCGGATGAACTGGTGCTGCCCATCGAACTCACCCCGGTGACCCCCGGCCAGCCTATCGAGTTGGACGCGACCATGCTGCTGGGCGTGTGCGATGACATCTGCATTCCGGTTGATCTGGACCTGAACGCGACCATGCACGGCGCGGGTCAGCAAGATCGCGCCATTGCTGCAGCGCTCTCAAGCCGCCCGGGTACGGCGAAAGCCGCTGGCCTGCGCGCTGTGTCCTGCGAGATCGCACCGCATCAGCGCGGCCTGCAACTCAGCGCTGCACTGGACATGCCCCAAAATGGTGCGAATGAATTCGCGTTGGTCGAAATGACCGGTGCGCAGGGGCCGGGCCGCTCGCTGGGCTCCGAGCGCAACGGCGATGCGCTGATGGGCCATATGCTGCTGCCCGGGACCACGACTGCCATCGACCGCTCGGCCGTGCGGGTGAGCGTGGTGACGGAGCAGGGCACGGTCGTGCATCAGGGCTGCGCCCTCACCGACTGACTCAGGACGAAGGGTCCTCGGCCCGCGCTTCTGCGCCACCAAGCCAGACCGCAATCGCCCCGATCACCCATGCGATGGTCAGCGCGGCTGCGGAGCCGCCGATGAAGAGCACCAGCGCCGCGCGCAGTGGATCATCCGCAGCAGGGCCCATATCCGCGAGCAGACCGGGCAGGCTGCCCTGCACAAACACGCTGCCAAAGGTCGCAGCAAACAACGCGGCCAGCGCCAGCGCCGCGACCGTCGGCACGGCCAGCACCCCGCGCGCAGGTTGCGCCAGCGCGCGGCGCAGCGAAACCATCTGCCGGCGCATGTCATGACCGATGGCCAGCACCGCCGGCACCAGCAGCAGCACCACGAACATGCCGAAGCCCAGACCATAGACCAGTGTGATCACCGTGGGCTTGAGGAAGGCCGCTTGCGTCGACTCCTCGAACATCAGCGGTGTGAGACCCAGAACTGTTGTCAATGTCGTCAACAAGACCGGGCGCAAGCGGTCGCAGGTGGCGTCTATGATCGAGGGAATCAGCCCTCGGTCGCGGGCATATTGGTCAACCGTCGTCACCAGCACGATGGAGTCGTTGATGATGATCCCGACCATGCCCATCACGCCCACGATGGAGAACATGGTCATCGCCATATCCCAACTCATATGGCCGTAGATCACCCCGATCAGACCGAAGGGAATCACAGCCATTACTACCATCGGCCGCAACCAGCTCGAGAACACCCAGGCCAGAGTGAGGTAGATCAGCACCAGACAGAGCGCGAGGCCGATGACCGCATCAGAGAGGAACTCGCGCTCCTGCTCGGCCTGACCGGAAAGCCGTGTGGTGATCCCGAAATCAGCCTCCAGATCGGGCAGGATGCGTTCGGTCAGCGCACGCGTCACCTCGCGCGCGCGGGCGGGATCATCCTCGGACAGATCGCCCGAGACTGTGACCACGCGGATGCCATTCTCGCGCCGCACGGTCGAGAAACCCTGTCGCTCGGTCACCGAGACGATATCACCCAGCAGCACCTGTGCCCCGGAGGGCGCGCGCATCTGCATGCTGTCAAGGAAATCGGCAGCGCGCTCGGCCTGCGGGACCTCGACCCGGATGCGGCCCGTGCGCAACCCGTCGGGGAAGGTCGCGGCTTCGATGCCCGAGAGGCGATTGCGCAGATCGCGCGACAGCCCGTCGATGGTGAAGCCCAGCGCCTGCCCCTGCGGTGTCAGTTGCAGGATGAGTTCCTGCTTGTCATAGGGCATGTTGTCTTCCAGCCCCGACACTTCCGGGAAGGGCACCAGCGCCGCGCGCAGCGCTTCGGAAGCTTCTTTCAGCGTCTCTGCATCGGCCCCGCTGAGGTCTACCGACAGTGTGTCGCCGCCCGGACCACCACCCCATGAGCGGAAGCTGAGTTCCTCGAGACGAGGATGCTGTGTCGCTTCCTCCTGAACCATGGCGGCAAAGGCAAAGCTCGACACAGGGCGGAAATCGGCATCGACGAGGTCGATGGAAATCCCGCCGAGCAGGTCTGCATCCTTGTTCTCTGCCGAGGCGAGCGCGCGCCCGGCATTGCCACCGAGTTCGACCATGGCGAATGTGACCGGGTTGGTGCCGCTCTGCTCTTCCATACGCGCCGCGACCGCCTCGGCAGCACGTTGCAACTCGCGCAGCATCTCAAGCGTGTCTTCGCGCGTGGCACCATCGGTCATGACGATATTGCCGGTGATCGAGCCCTGTTCGGGCGGGGCAAAGAAGCGGAAGGGCAGATTGCCACTGACCAGATGCGTGGCCTGCAAGGTCAGCAGCGCAATCAGCCCGGCGACAACCGGATAGCGTGCGGCAATGACAAACCCGATAAAGGGCCGGAAGGCATTTTCACGCACCCAGCGGAAGCCGCGATTGACCTGCCGCGACGGCCAGTCATACCAGCGCTCTTTAAGGCCACTGGCGATGGCGTGATACATATGGTTGGGCAGGATCAGGAAGCATTCGACCAGCGAGGCAACCAGCACGGCGATCACGGTCAGCGGAATATCGGCAATGAGCGTGCCGAAACGCCCGCCGACAAGGATCAGCGCGCCAAAGGCCAGAATCGTGGTGATCGTCGCGGCAAAGACCGGCTGCGCCATGCGGGTGGCCGCGTTCTCGGCGGCCTGTGCCGGTGATTCTCCGAGTTCTCGCGCGCGGTAATCGGCATGTTCGCCCACCACGATGGCGTCATCGACAACGATCCCCAATGTGATGATCAGCGCAAAAAGCGAGATCATGTTGAAGCTGAGCCCCAACAGATACATGACAGCTATGGCCGCCATCATCGCCGCCGGGATCCCCGCCGAAACCCAGAACGCTGTGCGCGCGTTCAGAAACAGGAACAGCAGGATCACCACCAGCCCCAAGCCCAGCAGGCCGTTCTTGACCAATAGCCAGATACGGCCCGAGATGAACTCGGCACGCGTCGAGACCAACTCGATCCGCGTGCCCTCGGGCAGCGAGCGGTTCATTTCCGCAGCGATGCGCTCGACCGTGGCTTGTATGGCAATCGCGTCGCCCCGCTCGGAGCGGTCGACGCGCAGTGTGATGGCCGGGTCATCGCCGACGAAAAAGGCGCGATCACGGTCAACACCCCCTTCGCCGATCCGCGCCACATCGCCGAGTCTGAGCGCTGTGCCGTCAGAGCGCGTGCGAAGGGCGATCTCGGCAACCTCATCTGCCGAGCGTCGCTCGGTCCCGGTGCGCACGCGCGAGGTGCCCGACGACACCTCGCCTGTCGGGTCCGTTGTCACGGTCGCACGGATGGCATCCGCGATCTCGGCCATGGTCAGATCGTGTTCAATCAGGTTGCGGGTTGGCACCTCGACGGTCACTTCGGCACTGGCAACCCCACGAATGGTGGTCCGGGTGATGCCTGCATCATAGAGCCGCGCGCCAAACTCGTCGGCAAAGCGGGCCAACTGTTCCACTGCGACCGGGCCAGTAATGACCACATTGGTCACCCGATCCGCCCAGTTCGAGCGCCGCGTCACCGGTTCCTCGGCATCTTCGGGCAGATTCGCGAGCGCTGAAATCGCATCCTGCGCGTCGGAATTGGCGCGCTGCATGTCCCAGCCGGTCTCGAACTCCAGCGTGAAGCTCGCGCGACCCTCGCGCGATTGCGCCGTGACCTGCGTCACGCCCTCGACGGCCTGCAAGGCTGGCCCTGCAAGCTGGACAATACCGCGATCCACATCTTCTGCGCCGGCACCGGGCCAGCGGATATCGACGGTGATATTATCGACCACGACATCAGGAAAAAACTGCGCGCGCATCTGCGGAATGGCAGCCAGACCGGCAACCAGCATCACCACCAGCAGCAGATTCGCGGCAGTCTTGTGGCGGGTGAAATAACGGAAAACGCCAAGCGCCTGAACGGCCAGCCGGTCCCGCGTGCTACGGGGGAGAGGGGTCTCGCTCATGGCTCAGCCTCCGCCTTCGAGGCGCTCGACCATCGAGGCAGGCACCTCATCCTCGGCCAGTTGCGCCAGCATGCGAGCGCGCACGGGCTCGGGCATTCGTGTATTCCCCTCGACCTGGGCGATCAGCCGCGCGCGGCGTTCAGCATCAAGAGTGACCATCTCAGGCTCGTCGGTGATGACCTCGCCCGTGGCAGTCTCGCGCTGCGGGCGCACGCGGATGCCGCTACCCAGCATCGGGCCGATCTCGCGCACGATCTCGCGCCCGGCCAGTGCCTGTGCCTCGATGATCACATTCTCGCCCTGACGGCGCAGGATGGTAACCGGAACCGCCTCCAGCCGCTCGTCATCGCCCACGGCCAGAACATTGCCCGCCGCGTTGACAGCAGTCGCGGGCAGCAGGGCCACGTTCGAGAGCGCAGGCTCCTGCAGACGCACGGTCACGAAATCACCCGGTCTGAAGCCGCGCGGCGCCAGCAGATCGACAAAGAGGCGCCGCCCGCTCTGGCCCTGCTCCACTGTTGCGGACGCCCGCACCAGCCGCCCGGGTGAGGTGATCTCATAACCCGCCACTTCGAGGGCGACCTCGGCCTCGGTGCCGCGGATATTCCCGATATCGTCAAGCAGCCGCAGATACTGCGCGGTCGAGACGCGCACCGCGACTTCCAGCGCCTGCGGGTCGATGATGCGGCCAAGCTGTTCGTTGGTATTCACAAATCGCCCTTCGACAATGTCGATATCGGCGAGCGTGCCATCGAAAGAGGCATAAACGCGGGTGTCGGCCAAGCGCCGCTCGGCTTCGGCCAGCGTGATCTGCTGGCGGTCAAGCGCGGTCTGGGCCTGATCGAGGCGGGCCTCGGCCTGCGCCTCGGCCTGACGCCGCCCGACAAGGCTCTGACGCGCCGATGCAAGCGCCAGCTCGGCCTCTTCCAGCGCGGCCTCGGTGGACACACCGCGCTGCGCCAGATCGGTGCGCCGGGCCAGTGCCCGCTCGCGCAGGTCGAATTGCGCCTGGGCCGAAGCGACATCTTCGGCGGCAAGCTCCAGCGCCCGCGTCGCATCGCGCAGCTCGGCCTCGGCCCGGGTCAGATCAGAACGCGCCATGGCCAGCGCTGACTCGGCATCGGCAGGGTCGATGCGGAAGAGAAGCTGGCCTTCCGCGACTTCGGCCCCATCCTCGAAACCTTCGGCCACCTCCAGCACGCGCCCACCGACAGGCGCGCGCAACTCCAGCGAGCGCCGCGTGCGCACTTCGCCGAAAGCGGAAAGGATTGGCGTGACTTCATCCGGCGCGACGGTCATGACGCGCACCGTGAAGACCCGCTCACGCCCCTGACCCGGGCCGTCTGGCGCATCGCCACGGCTCTGAATGGCCGAAACCATCGTATAACCGGCATATCCGAGCGCCCCCACAGAGATCGCCGCGAGGAACAGCGCCAGCAGGCTGCGGGTGAGAAAACGCATTACATCTCCAGTCCGGATGGTCGTGGCATCGTAAGTATACGCCGAAAAAGGCAGAACAGTTCAATCATTCCGAACGCAAGAGCGCGTTACTTCCGTCGCAAATGTTCCTCCAGACGCGGAAAAATCTCGACAAAATTGCACGGGGCGTGGCGATAGTCGAATTGATGGACGAGAATTTCGTCCCAGGCATCCTTGCAGGCACCCGACGAGCCCGGCAACGCGAAGAGATAGGTCCCCTGCGCCACACCGGCGCAGGCGCGCGACTGGATCGCCGAAGTGCCGATCTTCTGCATCGAGACCATGGTGAAGACGGTGCCAAATGCGTCGATTTCCTTCTCATAGACATCGCGATGCGCCTCGACAGTCACATCCCGCCCGGTCAGTCCGGTGCCGCCCGTAGACAAAATCGCGTCGATCCCCGGATCCGCACACCACGCGCGCAGTTGTGCGGCGATCTGCTCGCGCTCGTCGCGCACAACCTCGCGCGCGGCCAGCACATGTCCGGCACCCTCGATCCGACCCACCAGCGTGGCGCCGGATTTATCCGTGCTCAGATCACGCGTGTCCGAGACGGTGAGCACAGCAAAACGCACCGGCATGAAGGGTTTCGATGTATCAAGGCGGCTCATGGCAGGGTTCTCAATTTGGCTTGCAGGTCGAGCAGGTCGGCCCAGGCCTCTCGCTTTGCGGCGGGGGTGCGCAACAGATAGGCCGGGTGGAGCATGGGCAGCGCCGGGCGGCCCATGAACTCGCGCCACTGGCCGCGGATGCGGGTGATGCCCTCAGAGGTCTCCAGGAGTGTCGATGCCGAAATCCGACCCATCAGCACCACGATATCGGGGTTGGCGAGTTCAACATGGCGCAGCACGAAAGGGCGCATCATCGCGCGCTCCTCGGCGCTCGGGTCGCGGTTCTGGGGCGGGCGCCAGGGCAGAATATTGGTGATATAGAGCGCGCGGGCCGGGTCCGGATGCGCGCGGCCCATCGCGATGGCGCCGAACATCCGGTCAAGAAGTTGGCCCGCCTCGCCCACGAAAGGTTTGCCCTGCAGATCTTCCTCGCGCCCCGGCGCCTCGCCCACGATCATCACGCGCGCGCCCTCCTGCCCGTCGCAAAAGACCAGATTGCGCGCGCCAAGGCGCAACTCGCAATGCGGATAGGCGGCTAGGGCTTCGCGCAATTCGGCGAGATCCTGCGCCGCGGCAGCCATCGAACGGGCTTCGGCGACGGGGTCGGTTGCCTCACTGGCGGGCGCGGCTGCAGCAGGCGCGGTGGCGGGTTTGGTGGGTTTGGCGACTTTATCAGGCAGCGCGTAGCGGTTCTGCGGCGTATCGCAGATGGCTTCATCCACGCCCATCTCGACCTGCCACGCAAGCGCTGCGCGCGCAGTCTCGAAATTCGTTTCCCAATCCGACCATGGTGTCATGCGCGCCACGCTACTGCCCTGCGCCCCCAGCGTAAAGCGGCCTTGTCGTCGCGCCGCGCGGTTTCTATAACGCGGACAAGGCCGCAACCGGGGGGAGCATGACATTCACGCAGACGCACCTTCTGGGGATCGAGCCGCTGCACCCGGCTGAAATCACCACCATTCTCGACCTTGCGGAGGAGTATGTCGCGCTGAACCGCTCGGCAGAGAAACACGCCGACATCCTCGCAGGCATGACGCAGATCAACATGTTCTTCGAGGCCTCGACCCGCACGCAGGCGAGTTTCGAGCTGGCGGGCAAGCGGTTGGGTGCGGATGTGATGAGCATGGCGATGGGCCAGTCGAGTCTGAAAAAGGGCGAGACGCTGATCGACACGGCGCTGACGCTGAATGCAATGCATCCTGACCTGCTGGTCGTGCGGCACAGCAGTTCGGGCGCCGTAAACCTGCTGGCGGAAAAGGTGAATTGTGCGGTGCTGAATGCCGGGGACGGGCGGCACGAGCACCCCACGCAGGCGCTTTTGGATGCCCTGACGATCCGGCGCAAGAAAGGACGGCTGCACCGGCTGGTGATCGCGATCTGTGGCGATATCGCGCATAGTCGCGTTGCGCGATCGAATTTGATCCTTTTGGGCAAGATGGAGAACCGCGTGCGGTTGGTCGGCCCGCCGACGCTGATGCCCGCGCAGGTGGGCGAATTCGGCGTCGAGGTCTATGACGACATGCGCGCGGGGCTGGAAGGGGCCGATGTGGTGATGATGCTGCGCCTGCAGCGCGAGCGGATGGACGGGGGTTTCGTCCCCTCCGAGCGCGAGTACTTCCAGCGCTTCGGGCTGGATGCCGAGAAGCTCGCCTATGCCAAGGAGGATGCCATCGTCATGCATCCCGGCCCGATGAACCGGGGCATCGAGATCGACGGCGCGATTGCCGATGACATCAACCGCTCGGTCATTCAGGAACAGGTCGAGATGGGCGTCGCCGTGCGCATGGCCTGCATGGATCTGCTGGCGCAGAACCTGCGCAAGGCGCGCGAACGCAAGCGGCTGAGGGAGGCCGGGAATGGGTGAGACGATCCGCGAAAGCAGCCTTGGCGACACCGTGGTCGAGTTGGAGCAAGGCGAGAAGCGTCTGCGCGACATTCGCACCGATCGGACAACCTATATCCGCGACCACGCCGTGATGGCCATTCTGGGTATGGGGCTGGTCGGCATGGTGCTGGCGATCATCGGCTCGGATCATGTGCTGATCGGCTCGCTGGGGGCGGTGCTGGCGCTGACCGCGCGCGGGCTGTGGCTCTATTCCGAGCAGATGAAATTCCACTGGGTGCTGACCAATGCGCGCATGGTCGGCCCCGGCGGGCGGCAAGCCTATCTGCTGGAGCTCGAGACCGTGCGCCGTCTGTTCGGCGATATCCAGTTGGTGACCAAAGGCGGCGACAAGCATCTGATCAAGCATGTCGCCGATGCCGAGGCCGTGGTCGCCGAGATCGAGGCGGCGCGCGAGAAGCGCGCCAAGCGCAAGGGCGGCTGAGATGGACCCCCTGCCCGCGCATGTCGTATTTCAACGAGGCGAAAAGGTCCTCGCCCTGATCCGCCCGGATTTTCAGGTCCAGCTTCTGGGCGAGATGCTGCTTGGCGTGCTGTCATTGATCGGGGTCGTGCTCCTGACGATAGGCGTGGATTACATGCAGGAGCGGCCCCTGCGGGGCGTGGGATCGGGTTTGCTCTTCGCGGCCATCCTGATGATCGGACCGATACTGGCACAACGCATCCTGACGCCGCGCCCGACCTATTTGCTGACCCAGCGACGATTGATCGTGAATGGACGCACCTCCATTCCGCTTGACGAGATAACGCGCCTGCAAGTCTGGCTGACCGGGCTGTATGTCCATGGCAGCGATCATCGCGGCTATCTTCAACATCTGATCAACCCCGCTGCGGTGGCGCGGCTCATCCGTGACACCATTGGCCGACAGGAGAGAGCCTGATGCTCTGGTTCCACAATACCCGCCTGATTGACCCCGAGGCCGGGACTGACCAGATCGGCACGCTGCTGCTGCGCGAGGGCGTGATTGCCGAGCGCGA
>SLJW01000159.1 GCA_007134865.1 Paracoccaceae bacterium
ACATCTTGCGCGAGACGGGGGCTGAGGTGGCCTTCATGCAGGACCCTTGCCTGCTGCCCAAAGCGCGCAAAACTGAAGCCGAGCTTGCCGGAGCGCGCGCCGCGCATCTGCGCGATGGCGCGGCGATGGTGGAATTCCTCTGCTGGCTCGACACAAAGGCCGCACAACTGGTTGCAGAGCCCGAACATGTGCTGACCGAGATCGACATCGCGCGCCAGCTTGAGGCCATGCGCGGGCGCAGCAACGAATTGGTCGATCTCAGCTTCGACACGATCGCCGGGTCCGGCCCCAATGGTGCGATTGTGCATTACCGCGTGACCGAAGACAGCAACCGCCGCCTGCTGCCAGGCGACCTGATGCTGGTCGATTCGGGCGGGCAATATCGCGATGGCACCACCGACATCACCCGTACCATCGCCATCGGCCCCGCCGGCGCTTTGGAGGCCGAATGTTTCACGCTGGTCCTGCAAGGCATGATCGCCATCTCTCGCGCGCGCTTTCCGCGTGGCGTGGCGGGGGGGCATCTGGATGCGCTGGCGCGCTATCCGCTCTGGCTTGCGGGGCGCGATTACGACCATGGCACGGGGCATGGCGTGGGTGCGTTCCTGTCGGTGCATGAGGGGCCGCAGCGGCTCTCGCGCGTCTCGACCGTGCCGCTGGCCGAGGGCATGATCCTGTCGAATGAGCCGGGCTATTATCTGGAGGGGCGCTTCGGCATTCGCATCGAGAACCTGATCGCAACCCGCAAGGGCGAGGTGCCCGAGGGCGGGGATGCGCGCGACTGGCTGGAGTTCGAGACCCTAACCCTTGCCCCGATCGACCGCAGGCTTATCCTGAAAGACAGGCTGAGCCGGGAGGAGCGTGCATGGCTCGACGCCTATCACGCGCGCGTGCAAACCTTGCTGACGCCACTGGTCTCGCCAGAGGCCGGGCAGTGGCTCGAGCGGGCCTGTGCACCGTTGTAACGGTCAAACTGGCACCCCGACGCAGCGCACATCGCGCACTTTGCCTTTGCAGACAAACCCTGCGATAGTGCGCGCGAGCAAATACCGAGAGGACAGCAGAGCATGAAATCGATCCGAATTTACCCGGCAGAGGGCACCTGGAGCGTGCGCGCCAGTGGTGCCGTCATTGGCGAGAGCACCCGCGCGCTGGAAGTCTTGCAGCGTGACATGCCCTTTGTGATCTATTTCCCGCGTGAGGACATCGCGGGCGCCGTGCTGGAACCGTCGGAACGCAAGCTGATCTGCGATGACCGCGGCGAGGGTGTGTTCTTTCATGTTTCGGCACCCGAGGGGCTGATCGCGAACGCAGCCTACAGCCTGACCAACCCGAGTGAAGAGGCCGAAGCCCTGCGCGACTACCTCGCCTTCGACGCGGGCAAGGTCACGGTCGAACGTATCTGAGCCGATGGCCCTCGACGCGCTTCGCGAGTTGCTGGGTCCGCGCTTCAGCACCGGGGCATCGGAGTGCGCGCTGCACGGCCGCTCGGAAGCGCATTTTCCCGAGATGCCGCCCGATGCCGTGGTCTGGCCCGAGACGACCGAAGAGGTCGCGCAGATCGTCCGCCATTGCGCGCGCCACCGGATACCCGTTATCGGCTGGGGCACGGGCACCTCGCTCGAGGCGCATGCGCTGGCGCCGCATGGCGGGGTCTGTGTCGATTTCAGCCGCATGGACAAGGTGTTGCGCGTCGCGCCCGAGGATATGCTGGCCGTGGTCCAGCCCGGTGTGACACGCGAGGCGCTGAATGCCGAGTTGCGCGCGACCGGGCTGTTCTTTCCAGTCGATCCGGGGGCCAATGCCTCGCTTGGCGGCATGGCGGCGACGCGGGCATCGGGGACGACAGCAGTGCGCTATGGCACCATGCGTGCCAATGTGCTGGCGCTGGAGGTGGTGCTGGCCGATGGGCGCGTCATCCGCACCGGCTCTCAGGCGCCCAAATCCTCGACCGGCTATGACCTGACGGCGCTCTTTGTAGGCTCCGAGGGGACACTGGGGCTTATCACCGAGCTGACCCTGCGCCTGCAGGGCCAGCCCGAGGCCGTGACCGCCGGTCTTTGCGCCTTTCCTGATATGGCCAGCGCCGTGGAGACGGTGATCGCGACCATCCAGAGCGGGATTCCCATGGCGCGGATCGAGTTCATCGACGCGGCCAACGTGCGCGCTTTCAATGCCTGGGCGAAAGGTGACATGGCTGAGACCCCGCATCTGATGGTCGAGTTTCATGGCAGCCCCTCCGGCGTGCGCGAACAAGCCGCGAGTTTCGGCGAGATCGTGGCCGAGATGGGCGGCGGTGCGTTTCAATGGGCCGAACGCGCCGAGGATCGCAATCGACTGTGGAAGATGCGCCATGAGGGATACTACGCGGCCCGCGCGGCGCATCCGAATGCCTTTCCGATCACGACCGACATCTGCGTGCCGATCTCGCGTCTGGCCGAGGCAGTCGAGGAAACCGCGCGCGAGATCGCCGAGGCGGGTGTCCCCGGCCCGATTCTGGGCCATGTCGGTGATGGTAATTTCCACGCCCTTCTGCTGCCCGACCGCGACCGCCCCGAGGAGATTGCCAAGGCCAAGGCGCTGGCGAGCCGCATGGCCGAACGCGCCTTGCGGCTGGGCGGCACCGTGAGCGGTGAGCATGGCATCGGCATGGGCAAGCTGGGCTATATGGAAGCCGAGCATGGCGCCGGGTGGGAGGTGATGGGCGCAGTGAAAGCCGCACTCGACCCGCTTGGGATATTGAACCCCGGCAAGCTGGTGCGACAGCAGATGGCGGGGTCCGCGCAGCCACCCTCAAGGGCACCCGGCGCTCCATGACCCATGCCGCCCTGCCCCGGCGCTGCGCAGCGCGCGCCTTGATGGGGCGGCAGGGACGATCGGGGTTGAACCAGATCTGGGCGATTGTGCTGATCTTCTGCGTTGTGATGACCCTGTCCGAGGCGCAGGGACAGGCGCTGAGCGACCGCGTCGGGATTCTCGACCGCACCTTTCTACTCGATCTGCGCGCAGGCTCATTGCGTTCACGGCGCGCGCGGGAACTCTCTGTTGGCGGCTATGAACTGGATGATGGCACGCCGGTCGATTTCGCCGATTGGTACACCCCAAGCTTTCCCGAAATGAACCTGATCTTCCTGACCGCGATCACCCCCTCTTTCGGCATCACCTGGGGGATGAGCACGGGCGAGCGGGGCGAGAAATACCGGATTGATCCAGGGCTTTGGCTGGGCTTTGTCTATCGCCACAACATCAGCCCGCGCCAGACACTGAGCCTGTCGGCCTCGACGCTGTTGGGCGGCGATCTGCGTGAGCAACCGTGTCGCGCCTTCTATCGGGTGATCGATGATTTCGCGACGGTCAACTGCCGGCTCGCCGCCTCGACGCTGCCGCCACGGGAAACCCTTCAATTCCTCGAACGCAAATCCGGGCGCCGCGAGTCGCGCATCCAGTTACGCTACGAGATCCGGTTCTGAGCGAGGCTCAGTTGATCGAGGCGGGGGCAAGCGCGCGGCTGATGCTGGCCTCGCCCCGGCCATGCAACACCGGGTCATAGTTGCGGATCGTGTCGGTGCGCGCTGTGTCGAGGAGTTGGCGCGCGATCTGCGTCGGGCTGGCATCGGTGAATTTGCTGCCCAGAACCGCCGCATAACCGCTGACAATCGACGCCGAAAACGAGGTCCCTGACAACTCGGTGAGTTGGTCCAGAACGCCCACGCTCAGGAACTGGTTCTGGATCGTCGGGTCGCTGCCGGCGATGTTAGAATAAGAGGTCAGATTGGCGAGGTTGTCTGGCGTGCCGTGTCGGTCTAATGCGCCGACGAAGATGGCCGATTCGGCCCCGATAAGCGCCAGATTGAGCAAGTCGAATTGGCCGTCGAGCGCTGCATCAATTCCCATCGCTTCGTTCCCTGCAGATTTCACGATTACGGCCTGACCGTCGCGTGCATAGCCGATAAGCGATTGCTCGATTTCCGCGCGGGGGCCAGTGGGAAAATCATGGTCCAGCGTGCCAACGAGCCTGTAACTGAGATTCATCACGTTGAGTTTGTTCGGCTCCAGCGGGACTGGTGTGCCGGTGGTATTGTAATCAAACTCGGTGATCAGCGCCGATGGCGCTATCATGCTTGCCTGGGTCGCAGTCCAGTATCCATGGGTGCCAAGCTCGCGGCCAAAACCGAGATTGGCGCGGAACTGCTCCCCGACAAATTCATCCACCACGGTAATGCGCGTGCCCTGCCCCAGATACCCCGCATCCCAGGCATCCTGAATCTCGGGGTTCATCCAGCCAAAGAATTGCGGTGGCGGCGTGTCGGGGCGCAAGCCGACATGACTCGACCCGCTGTCGCTGCCCATGCAGCCCGCAAGCACAAAGCCGGCCGCAAGCGCGGCGATCAGGCGTGTCAGCATCGCAACCTCCGCATATTCGTTAACAGAGGTTAACGAAGACCTGCGCAGCACTCAACGCCGCACTTGAGCAGTGGCGGTCATCCGCTGCCGGCTTGATTTACATCAAGGCCCACGTGCCCCTTTGCCTGTACCCTGAGGTGACAACACAGCATTCTTTCGGAGACGCGATATGGGCCTGATATCCAAACTTGACCGCCACTCTGCCCTGTTTCACCGCATGTCAGAAGCGCGCCATGTGGATCTGGCTGATGCCGTCGTGCATGGTGTGATCGACGGCCAAACGTTGCGCGATTCAGTGCTTCGCTGCATGCAATGCGAGCAGACCGAGCAATGCGAACACTGGCTGGATGAGGCCGGTCTTGGCGATACGCCCGAACCGACGGGGTGCCGCAACAGGCTGCTGCTTGACCGTCTGAGCGTCTAGCGCTCAGTCGCCGCCGCCGCCCCCACCGCCGCCATCACCACAATTGTCGCTGCTGGAGTGCTGATAGCTTGCCGGGCCGATCTTGATATGGGCCATCAACCTTGCAAACCAATGTTTTGCAGGCACCAAGGAGTCGGCGACAATCTTGAGCATCAAGATCCCGCAGAAGCCCAGAATCCCGCCCCAGATCAGGGTCACGACAAGATCTTCATTGACTGAAAACATGGCGCCATCTCCCGCTAAGTCCGGGAGGTAGGCCAAAAAAATGCCAATAATATGGCGCCCCCTTCAGCCGCGTCTCGCCAGAGCGTCATCGAGCACCGCGCGCAGCACCTCGCCCGGCACGTCATCGCAGACAAAGGCCTGACCGATATCGCGCGCCAGGATGAAGCGCAGCCGCCCGTCCTGCACTTTCTTGTCCTGCGCCATCAGCCCGATCAGCGCCTCTGTCCCCGGCAGATCGCCCGGAATATCGGCCAGATCGCAGGCCATGCCCATCGCGCGCAAATGCGCGCGCAGGCGGCTGGGTGTCTCCTGCGCACACAGTCCCATCCGGGCCGAAAGTTCATAGGCCAGCGCACAACCGATCGCCACGCCCTCGCCATGCAGCAGCCTCTCGGAATAGCCCGTCGCGGCCTCCAGCGCGTGGCAGAAGGTATGACCGAGGTTGAGAAGCGCGCGCTCGCCCTGTTCGGTCTCATCCCGCGCGAC
>SLJW01000255.1 GCA_007134865.1 Paracoccaceae bacterium
AGCGTGGTCTTGCCGCAGCCAGAGGGGCCAAGAAGAGCCACCACCTCGCCCGGGGCGAGGGAAAGGTCGATATTGCGCAGAACCTGTGTGTCACCGAAGGATTTGGCGATCTGCGTGGCGCGCAGCGCGATGGGGGCGGTTTGTGTCGTGACAGCTTTCATACGCGCCGCATAGCAGTGCTATGTAACAGTTTCTTGTCACATGCCGCGATAAGGGAAAGTCTTGGCGCCTGTCGAGCGCAACGCTTTGGCTTCAAGGCCCCTCAGATCACCGCGTGCCGCACCTTGGCCGAGACCCATTCGCTGACAACAACTGTGCCAAGGATCACTAGAATGATCAGTGACACTTGCGGCCATGCCAGTGTGTTGAGGCTGGCATTCAGCTGCGCCCCGATACCACCGGCACCGACTAGCCCCAGAATGGCGCTCTCGCGAATGTTGATATCCCACCGGAAAACGCTGATCCCATAGAAGGCAGGCAGCACTTGCGGCACAATGCCATAAGTCAGTATCTGGCCTTGGCTCGCACCCGTCGCCGTAATCGCCTCGACCTGTGAGATATCGGTTTCCTCGATCGCTTCATAAAGCAGCTTGCCAATGAAGCCTATCGAGCGCAGCCCGATGGCGAGAATGCCGGCAAGGATTCCGGGGCCAAGGATCGAGACCAGCAAGAGCGCCCAGATCAGCGAATTGATCGAGCGCGAGGCGACGATGATGAAGAGCGCAATGGGCCGCAGGATCAACCGAGAGGGCGTCGTGTTCGACGCTGCGAGGAAGGCCAGCGGCACGGCCATTGCGATGCCCAGAAGCGTGCCCAGCGTGGCAATGTTGATCGTGTCCCAGAGCGGCCACCAGAGGCGTTCCATATAGGACCAGCGCGGCGGAAAGGCGCGGCTGCCGATATCGGCGGCAGCGTTGGGCGCGTCCCAGACAAAGGCCCAGATCGTGCGCTGGGTCATGCGCTCCCAGCACCAGACAAACAGCGCCACGCAGGCCAACCAGCCAGCCCAGAGCATCAGGCGCTTGAGAGGTGTGCGATGCTGCCAGACTTGTGTTTCTGCACTTGCGATGCTCATTTCACCCACTTCCGCAAATAGCCCGATGAGTATTCCGCTATCATCACGATGGCTATGATGATCAGCAGGATCGCGCCCGCGCTTGAGTATTCATAACGCGACAGCGAGGTGTTCAGCGCCGCCCCGATTCCGCCCGCACCCACAATCCCGATCACGGCGGATTCACGGAAATTGATGTCCAGACGGTAGAGCGAGAGCCCGATCAGGCGGGGCATGACCTGCGGCTGGATCGCGTAATTGATCAGTTGCAGCCAGCTTGCACCTGTCGCGCGGATCGCTTCGGCTTGGGCTTCGTCGATATCTTCGATGTCTTCGGCCAGAAGCTTGCCGATGAATCCGATGGTGGCGAAGGTCAGCGTCAGGAAACCAGCGAAAGCACCGAAACCGAATAGTGCCACGAAGAAGATCGCCACGATGATTTCCTGCAGCGCGCGGCTGATCGCGATGATACTGCGGCATATGTAATAGACCCACTGCGGCGCTATGTTACGCGCTGCGCCCACACCAATGGGGATCGAAATCAGCACCCCCACGACGGTTGAGGTGAAGGTCATGGTCAGGCTTTCCATCAAGCCAGTGGAAATATCCCGCCAGCGAGTGGTGAAGTCGGGCTGAAGGAAACCCGCAACAAAGCGCTGCGCACGCTCCATCCCGGCGATGACGCGGGCCCAGTTGACCTCGATCGTGCCGATGGCCAGAACCAAATAGATAACTGCGCCGACCGCCAGCGCGATGCGCCAGCCGCGCGACTGGATCATCTGCGGCGGCTTGCGCCATGTGGTCGGATAGGCTGTGCTCATAGCGCCCTCAGCATCTTTTCGGCCTGCATCTTCTCTTCAGCCTCGGCATCCGCATCCTCGGCGGCACCCTTGCGCATGGCGGTCCAGTCCTCTTCGCCGTAGATTTTGGTCAGCACCGCTTCCGTCAAACCAGAGGGCGGACCGTCAAAGACCATACTGCCCGATTGCAGCCCGATGATCCGGTCCGAGAATTGCTGCGCCAGCACCACATCATGAATGTTGATGATCGCCGGCAAGCCCCGCTCGCGGCAGATCTCCACAATCAGCCGCATGATCTGACGGCTGGTTTTCGGGTCGAGGCTGGCTGTAGGCTCATCGATCAACAGCAATTCCGGGTCTTGCGCGAGGGCACGCGCAATGCCCACGCGCTGACGTTGCCCGCCGGAAAGCGCATCGGCGCGTTTGTCGGCATGGCTCATCAAACCGACGCGGTCGAGCAGACGATAGGCATTGGCGATATCGCGGCTTGAATAGCGGCGCGCGAAACTGCGCCAGAACCCGATATAGCCTAACCGCCCCGACAGCACGTTTTCCATCACCGTCAAACGCTCGACAAGCGCGTATTCCTGAAAGATCATTCCGATCCTGCGGCGCGCGCGGCGCAGATCCCCTGTCCGCAGCGCGGGCAGGTTCACGTCATTCAGCCGGACGGTGCCGGATGTCGGCTCCACCAGGCGGTTGATACAGCGGATCAGCGTTGATTTGCCCGCACCGGATGGCCCGATCAACCCGATCACCTGCCCCTGCGGCACATCGAAAGAGACATTCGAAAGGGCCTTGTCGCCTGTCTTGTAGGTCTTTGTTAATCCGTCGATCCGCAGCATCAGTGCCTCGCTCTGACAAGAGTGCGGCAGGCAGAACCAACGCCCCGCCTGCCTTGAAAGGTTTTGGTGCTGAAAAGCTCAGTTACAGGTGTATTCCACGCCCTGCGCCTCGTTGATCTGGCGGATCACCGACCAGTGTTCCTGAAAGGTGATCGGGATGAACTGGGTCTCGCCCTGCGCGCCGAATTCACGCTCCAGCCCGGTGCCTTCCCATTCGAACGAGAAGAAGGCTTCCTGCACTTTTTCCTGCAGATCGGGATGCAGGTTGTAGACTGTGCCATAGCCCGAGGTCGGGAAGGTGTCGGATTTATAGATCGTCACCAGATCGTCGAGGCTGACGACATCGCGCGCGACCATACGGGTGAGAACGGAGTTGGCGATGGCAGCAGCGTCGTAATCCTGATTGGCCACACCGAGGATCGAGTTGTCGTGTGCGCCCGAGAAAGCGGCCTGGAAATCCTCGCCCGCGACCATGCCGAATTCGGATTCCAGCAGCGCCGACGGCGCATTGAAGCCCGAATTCGAGGTTTCGGACGTGAACGCAAGCGTGCGCCCCTGCAGATCCTCGATGCTCTCGATCCCCGAACCGGGATAGGTGATGATCTCCATCTCGTAGCCGAAGGAACCATCCTCGCGCGCCATCATGGTAAAGGGCCGGAAGCCTGAACAGGCCACAGCAATCGGGTTACCGCCCGTGTTGATGGCTGCGACATGCAGACGCCCGGCGCGCATCGCCTCGTATTGCGCGGCGTTGGACTGGACCGGGAAGAACTGAACCGGCTTGCCGGTCACCTCTGACATGTGGTCAAGAAACTCGGCCCAGACATCTTCATAGACAGCAGGGTCCTCGACCGGCGTATAGGCGAAGACCAGAACAGGCGGGTCCACCCATTCGCTCGGATCGCTCGGGATATCTGCGATCAGATCGCCATCGTTGTCGGTAAAGCGCGGATCGAGCTGGAACGCGCCCGCAGGCAGCGCAAGGGCGACGCCAAGCGCCACGGTAGAAAGAAGCCTTACAGTCATGTCGTTTCCCCTTGGAAGTTGAACTTAAGGGGCACCTACGGTGTCGATGTAACATCCAGGTTACGGTTACGTGAAAATTCGATGACGATGCATCACCATCCAAATAGAACTCTGTCATCTGAGGAATCGTGATTTCAGCTCAGCTTATTGTCGACTTGTATGATGCCAAGCTCCGTCAATCGATGGCAGCAGGTTGACTAAAACCGCTTTCTGCAGCCTGGCTGAGCGGCAGCTGTCGGTAAAGCCGATCGATAACAAAACAGTCCGCTTTGGGCTGAACACGATGCTGCACTTGGGAAGGGACCTCCTATGCTGCGTGGCGCATGAATGTCGCTTCTGGGCTCGTTGCGTCACTCCCCCTCACACCCCCAACCCCCGCTTCCGCCCAAGGCTCCAGTCGATCCCGCCACCCTCGCGGGCCACGCCGCTGACATGCTGCCCCAGCCGCGGCTCGATCTCGCGGGACCAGGGGACGAGCTGGAAGCTGCGGCCGCCGTCCAGGCCGATGCCTTCGATCATCGCGTAGCGGCCCGAGGACAGGCGCAGCTGGCGGCGGTAGGTGCCGGTGACATGCTCGCCAGCACCCGCGGGCCGGTGCGGCAGGCCGGTCTCGGCTGACAGCCGTTCGCCCACTGCGTCGATCTCGCGCTGGCGCAGGGTGGCCAGCAGGTTGCGCTGCAGGATGATCCGCTGCCCCTGCCGCTCGGCCAGCCCCTCGCGCGCCAGATGCTCGGCCCGCGCGTCGAGCGCCTCGCGCGCCTCCGCCCCGAAGCCGCCCATGGCCAGCGGCAGGGGCGCGCGCTCCACCAACCGGTGGTCGAGCCAGGTCGCCCCGGGCGCGGTGATCTGGCCCTGCAGGTCGAGGTCGGATCGGTTGGCCAGCACCAGCGTCGGCCGCGCCTCCTCGGCCCCGCCGATGCGCCGCACCTCGACGATCCCGCCCGGGGGCGGGGCATGGTCGAACCCGTCAAGGCCCCGGAAACGGACGTGATGCGCGCGCCCGTCTGTGCCGTCGATCACGGCATAGGCGGCACCGGTCTGCTCGTCATGCAGCCCCGTCGCCACCAGCCGCCCGATGATGGGATCGCCCGGCCCGCCCCGGTCGATGCGCAGGTCGCTGAAACCCCGGTCCTGCCCACGCGCGGCCAGGGCGCGGTGCATGGTCTTGATGATGTCGCCACGCTCGCCGAGGTCACGCAGGGTGCGCTCGGCGCGATCATCCAGCAGCCACTCGCCTGTACGCGCCTCGGCGGCGAGGCCCAGCCTGCGCAGATGCTGCAGGCGGCCGATCATCAGGCGGCGGGTCTGCGGGTCCTCCGGGCCAGGCCGGTCGGGTCGCAGGTCGATCAGACCCATGTCGTCGGCGTGGTGGCGCAGCGCGCGGTCCAGCCGCGTCCAGCGCTCCGCCGTGACCTCATGCTCCAGCGCATGGCGGATTTCGTGCTCGGGCTTCGGCCCCAGTTCCAGCGCGACCAGATCCTCGGCACGCGAGCGCAGCCCGCTGCTGATATAGTCCCGCGCGATGACCAGATCGCGGCCGCCGTCATCGACGCCCCGGACGATCAGATGCACATGCGGATTGTCGGTGTTCCAGTGATCGACCGCCACCCAGTCGAGCCGCGTGCCGAGATCGGCCTCCATCCGGGTGACGAGCTCGCGGGTGAAGCCGCGCAGGTCCTCCATCTGGGGGGCATCCTCGGGCGAGATGATGAAGCGGAAATGGTGGCGGTCGTCGGCGCAGCGGGCGGCGAAGCTCGCGCCATCG
>SLJW01000236.1 GCA_007134865.1 Paracoccaceae bacterium
GCCCTCGGAGTTGATGCTCGACACCCATGCCGCCGTGTTCCGACACCTGCGGCTCGCCCACCGCATGCCCGGCCCGATGGCGGATGGCGCGCTGGTCGGTTTCAACCGTCCCGCGCTGGTCGTCGGCGCGGAATGTGACCCACTGTTTCCCGGCGAGGCACTTCTCGCACGTGCCCGGAACCTGCTGCCGCAGGCCGAGACGCGGCTGTTGCCGGGTAGCAGGCACTTCCCTTCGACGCGTGACTTGGAGGCAATTGCAGGCTGGCTTGACGAATTCCTGTCGGGGTCGCCTCAGCCGCCGAACACCGCCAGCCCCAGCACCAGCGGATAGCCCAGGGCGGCGGGCATCATGGTCAGGCCCATGCCCAGCGACCGGCCCTGCGCGCCGCGCGGATAGCCGCGGTAGAACAATACCCGTCCAATCACGAACAACCCCGCCGCGACCGGCAGAAGTGCGAGCCACGCCCCGCCCGACACGGCGGCCAGCGCGAAGTATAACCCTGCGGCCAGCACCACCTGTTCCAGCGTGTTCTGCAGGAACGCGGCCTTGATCGCCAGCCTTTCGCTGGGCGGCCCGGCGGCCTGCCCGCCGATATCCTCGGCCGAGAAGCGCCGCGTGGTCGAGACCATCAGGATCGCCACCAGCAGCACGAAACCCGGCACCGCGAAACACAGCGCCGCAAAGGCCAGCCGGTCGGCGGCCTCCACGGGCAGATCGGCCAGCGCCGGGCCGAGCCAGAAGGCGGCGGTGAAGCCTGCCAAGGTTACCACGGTCGCGATGGTCGTGTCGCGCCGGATTGCGCGCTCCTCGGCGACCATGTCCACGGCGTCGGGCGGGCGGCGATAGGCGTCTCGGGTCATGCGGTCTCCTCCTGTGGTCGGCCCGGAGCCTATCACCCCTGTCAAACGCGCCGTGGCCTCGCGGCAGGTGGCAGGGGCTGGGGCGCCGTGCCCCGGCGCGCCCGCAGCGCCCGACTCAGCCGGGCGAGCCATTCAAAGACCCGCCACAGCCCGGCCCATTCGGGCGCATCGAGCGGGTCGTCGAGCGGGTGATGGCGGCGGGGGCGCAACAGGGCACGCCCCATCAGTGCGAGATGCAGCTGCATGGGAAGCTCCAATTCTGATCGGTGTTTTGTTGTGACCCCAAGGTAACTGCCCCAATCCCGCGCTTTTAGCCCGTGCGTTCGAATGCTATCTTTCAGGAATGAACGATCTTGACTGGAACGACCTGCGCCTCTTCTGCCACGTCGCCCGCGAAGGCACGCTTGCCGGTGCTGCCGTCCGCACCGGCATCAGCGCGCCCACACTGGGCCGGGCGATGCGCGCGCTGGAGGATCGGCTGGGCCGGGCGCTGTTTGCGCGCCACCGCACCGGCTACCACCTGCTGCCCGACGGGCAGGCGCTCTATGACCGCGTGCGCGGGATGGAGGCCTCGGCCCGCGCGATCGAAGACTGGCGTGAGGGGCCGCAGGCGCTGCCCATCGTCACGGTAGCCATGGGGGCCTGGATGTCGGTGTTCCTCGGCGGGCGGCTGAATGCGGTCTGGACGCCCGAGGACCGGTTCCGCCTGTGCTTAAAGACCGCCGAAGCGCCGGTCGATCTGGAACGGCGCGAGGCGGATATCGCGCTGGCGCGCGAGCGGCCCGAGACCGGCAATGTGGTGGCGATTCGCCTTGGCCCCTGCGCCTATGCGCCCTTTGCCGCGCGCGCTTTTGACGCGACCCGCAACAGCGCCTGGGTCGCCCTCGGCCGCGAGGTCGCCCAGACCCCGGCCGAGCGCTGGACCGACAGCGACCCCGCGCGCTGGATCACGGTCTGGGCCAATGCGCGCGGCATCCTCTATGATCTGACGGTTGGCGGGGCCGGGCGCGCCGTGCTGCCCTGTTATCTGGGCGACAGCGACCCCGACCTGATGCGCGCGGGCCCCGTGATCCCCGAGATCGCCGAGACGCTCTGGCTGATCGCCCATGCCGATGAACGCCACCGCCCGGAAGTCCGCGCCATGATCGACCGGCTGCGCGCGTTCTTCGACGAGCGCGAGGGGCTGCTGGCAGGTGCGGTGGGCGCGGCGGTCTGACCGCTGTCGCGCGGCCAGTGCGGCGCTCACGCGAAGCCAGAGAGCGGACCGCAGGCGGAGCAGACGCATATGGCGCAGCAGCCCAAGCATCAACATCCCGAACCAGCCCCAGATCGCCGTCTGCAGGACTGGCGCGGCGGCGGGCAGAAAGGGCACGACAGCGTGGCCCTGCCAGCGCGGGGCGTCATGCCAGAAGGGCACGGGGCCGAGGCCGTCGAGCGTCAGCGTCACCCCTTCGATCACGGGTGCTGAGGTCTCGGCCTGCTGTCCCGGCCAGTGCAACCCGGTATGGTGCGAGAGCACCAGCCGGTAGGGATCGAGCGCGCCGATATGGTCATGCGCCTTCGTTCCGGTGTCGAGGATCGGGCCCAGATAACCGCCTTCGCGCACAAGGTTGGGGTCCACTGGCCGCCAGCCCTTCCCGTCCCAGGCCGCGGCCCAGACATGGGGCGTCGTCATCCACGGTGCGGTGATCAGCCCGACCACAGGGCGCGCCGGGATGCCCGCCACATGGCAGAGCGCGACGAAGAGGAAGGCGTATTCCCCGCAAGCGCTCCAGCCGCGCGCCAGCGACATCGCCGCCCCCGCGCGCGTCGCGCGGATACTTGGAGCGCAGCGCGTCGGCAGCAGCCTGCGCCAGCGCGGTGATGCGCGCGCCGGGCTCCACCGACGCCTATCTGCAATTCCTGCTGCCCGGCATTCTGGTGCAGACGGTCATGTTCACCTCGATCTACACGGGCTTCATCCTCAATCAGGACATCCAGCGCGGGGTGTTCGACCGGTTCCGCGCCATGCCGATCTGGCGGCCCGCACCGATTGCCGGAGCAATTCTTGGCGACGTGGTGCGCTATACTGTCTCGGCGGCGCTGGTGCTGGCGGTGGGCATGGTCATGGGCTTCCGGATCGAGGGCGGGGCAGGGGCCTTGCTGGCCGCGTTGATGCTCTTGAACGTGTTCGCGCTGGGGATCGGGTGGATCTTCACCGCGTTCGCGCTGAAGGTGCGCACGCCGGGCACGGTGATGACGCACTCGTGGCTGGTACTGATGCCGGTCACGTTCGGCTCGAACATCTATGTCGCGCCCGAGACGATGCCCGGCTGGCTGCAGGCTTTCGTGACCGTCAACCCGGTCAGCCACATCACCACCGCGCTGCGCGGTCTGCTGGGGGGCGATCTGTCGCTGTCGGCCGTGGCGCTGGCGCTGGTCACGCCCTTCGCGGTGACGGCGGTGTTCGGGCCGATCTCGATGTGGCTCTAAGGGCGCGCGCGGGTCTCGACCGCGACAAGTATCTGACGCAATCGACATGGTCACATGCAGTGATGTATGTAGGTGAAATGCTGCCGGATACGGGCGATGGCGCCGAACGGCACCGCCTGGTCGAGGTCAATCTGGGTGAAGGCTGTGTCTCGTTGCCACTGACCAAGCACTCAACCTATAACACACGGATCTGCCGCCCGGTGAGCCTGCGGCCCGAAGATCGTCTTGCGGTCCGCGCAACCGGACCATGGTGAGCGGGCTTGGCCGCGCAAGGCTGGTTGTTGTCTTCTGATCCAAATCATCGAGGTGGGCGATCTCGAACCAAAAGCATAGCCATGAAAAAAGGGCCGCGATTTACCGCACCTATGGCGTGCCGACGTGGTGCGTTCAGTCCAGGCGTCAGCACCCGCGACAATGGTTGCTGAGCTTTCTGGCGCGCAATCCAGTCCTTGTGCCGTCGCTGCCGCAAACCCCAGAACGGCGCGTGTGTTGAAGGGATTCTGATGCGGGTAAGTTATTTTCATCAGCGTCGCGCATGGTAAGGTGGGGCTGTTTCGGTTCACCAGTCAATCGATGCCAAGTTCAGGTCACTAGGTGGGATGACAAACGCCATGTCGGGTTCGTATATCGCTCGCATCAGAAGTGTTTTGCACTCCCTGCATCCCAGCGAACGAAGACTGGCAGATACGATCCTGAATTTCCCCGGTGAGATTGCCAGTTACTCTGCAACGGAGCTGGCGCAGTTGGCCAATGTGTCGAATGCAACGGTCACGAGGTTCGTGCGCAGGCTTGGATATGAGAATTTCGACCAGGCCCGTCAGGCGGCACGCGCAACTCAACAGGGCGGCGCAGCCGTGTTCCGGGTGTCATCCGGCGATCAGGGTCCGGAAGCTGCGCTGATGGCGCAGATCACCCAAGGTCGGCAAAATGTCGAAAACAGTTTCGCCGCCATCTCGCTGGCCGAAATCGACGATCTCGCTGACGCGGTGCTGCAGGCCGGGCGGGTCTGGATCATCGGGTTTCGTACCGCGCATGCTTTTGCAGTCTATCTCGGGGCGCAACTCGGGCAACTCGCGCCAAATGTGACGGTCCTGCCTGTTGCGGGGCAGACATTGGCAGAGAGTGTCGGCAGCATCTCGACGGGCGATGTGGCCATCGTCTTCGCTCTGCGGCGTACAGTGCGACAATTGCCCGGGCTTTGCTGCGAATTGCGCCAGACCCCGGCGCGAGCGGCCCTGATCAGCGATATAGCGCCGCCACCGGAGACCGGCGTGACCCGATTCGAGGAGGACCTGGCACCGCAATGGCGATTGCGGGTGCAGACAAACGCGCCGGGGCCGCTGTTCAACCATGCCGCCGTACTCACGCTATGTCATGTCTTGGCCACCCGCGCGCTGGAGCGTTCGGGTCCGAGTGGGCGCAAGCGCCTGCTGGCCATCGAAGCACTGCATGATTCGCTGGATGAGTTCTGACTCCACCGCTCGCAGAACGCCCGATCTGTCATCAACAGCGTAGGCATTCGCTCATGATTTCGTCTTTTCGGCGCACACGCTCTGAAGCTCAATGTGAAAATAAATTTTCTTGTAATCATTTAGAGAAAAAATCGTATCGTAATTTCAGCCAACACAGGCTGTCCGAAACCATTCGAACCAGAGGTATCACGATGTCTGTCTCCCTTCGTCTTTCCGCATTGGCCGCGTCCGTGGCCGTATTCTTGCCCCTGGCCGCGCAGGCCCAGGTTCTGCAGATCAATTCGTCATTGCCCGAGGGCAGTTTCGCGCATGCCTTCCTGCTGGAATTTCAGGAGAGGGTCGAAGCCGAATTGCCAAGCATGGATGTCCAGATCTTCATGGGCAACACGCTCGGGTCGGAAGAAGATGTACTGCAGGGTCTGGGCTTCGGCACGCACCATGCTTCGCTTTCGGCCTCGGCCGTGGTGCAGATCAACCCGCGAACGGCGGTCTTCGATCTGCCCTATTTGTTCGAAAACCGCGATCAGGTTCAGGACTTCGCGGCCTCGCCCGCGTTCGACATGCTGGCCGAGGGCTTCGAGGGGCGCGGCATGGTGCTGGCCGCCCTTTGGGACAATGGCTTTCGGGTGATTACGAACAGCGTCCGCCCCATCGTCACGCCCGAGGACATGCGCGGCCTGCGCATCCGCACCCCCACCTCGCGCCAGCGTGTCGCCATGTTCAACAGCTTGGGCGCCAACGCGACGCCGCTGAGCTTCGGTGAGGTCTATTCGGGCCTCGATCAGGGCGTGATCGACGGGCAGGAAAACCCCGCGCAGGTCGCCGACAGCGCGCGTTTCTATGAGGTGCAGAATTACATGTCGCTGTCAAACCATGTCTACCTGCCGACCTTCATGCTGTTCGGTGAGCCGTGGCTGAACGCCCAGACTCCGGAGGTCCGCGAGACCCTGCTGCGCATTGCTGCCGAGACCGCGCCCTGGACCTTCGCCTGGGGCGACGAAACAGATGCCCGGATCCTCGAGGAATTGGCCGACAAGATCGAGATCAACGAGATCGATTTCGACGCCTTTCAGGCGGCCGCATTGCCGCTCTATGACGATCCGCTCTTCGTGAATGCCATCGGCGAGGACATGATCGCGGTCACCCGCGAGGTGCTTGGCCTCGAGTAAGCGCGCCTCCGGTCGGCCCGGAGAACCAGGCCGGGCCGGTTTCCCTTCGCCCAAAATCGCAGGAGTCTGTCATGGATCGATTGGAAGGTGCCATCCTCTGGCTGGATCGGCTGATGTGCCGCGCGCTGGATGTCTTTACCATCATTGTTGCTGGCGTGTTGCTGGTGCTGCTGAATTATGCCGTTTTCGCGCGGTTCATCTTGAACTCTTCGGTTTCATGGGGCGAGGAACTGCCGGCACATATCCTGGCCATGCTCACCTTCATCGGGGCGGCCTATCTCACGCGGACCAATGAGCATCTGGGTTTCGATTCCTTCGTGCGGATCCTCAATCTGGGTATGCAGCGCATTGTCTTGTGCCTCAATCAGATCCTGATGGCGGGCTTCGGAGCGATGCTGTTCTGGTATGGCGGCAAGGCCGCGCTGAGCTTCACCGGCCGGACGCTGATTTCCGTCGATCTGCCGATGATCCTGTTTCGCGGGGCAGTGCCGCTTGGCGGCGCGCTGATCGTTTTGATCTGCCTCGTGCGCCTCATCGCGATCATCATGGGCCGTGTCAATCCGGGCGAGCTTCTGCCGGAAGGAGATGGCTGATGTTCCTTGATCCTGGATATGTCATTCTGATCCTGCTCATCGCGCTTCTGCTGTTGGGCGTTCCGATCGGCTTTGTTCTAGGCATCACGGCCACTGTCATGATCGTGCTCGATCCGGCCGTCGTGCCCATGATCATCGGGCTGATACCCTTTGGCGGGGCGAACAACTACCTGCTGGTCGCGGCACTGCTGTTCATGATCGCGGGTGAGGTGATGAACCAGGGCAGGATCGCCGAAAAGCTGCTAGCCTTCGCTTCGTCCCTTGTGGGCCATATCCGCGGCGGTCTGGCGCATGTGAACATCCTGACCTCGCTCTTCTTTTCCGAGATTTCGGGCACGGCGACCTCGGATGCGGCGGCGATCGGCTCGGTGATGATCCCGCAGATGAAGAAGCGCGGCTATTCAGCGGCTTTCGCAGCGGCGGTCACCTCGACCTCGGCCACCATGGCGATCATCGTGCCACCTTCGCTGAACCTGATCCTTTATGCCTATGTCGCCAACGCCTCGATTGCAGAGCTGTTCGCTGCAGGCATCCTGCCCGGCTTTCTGGTCTGTTTTCTGCTGCTGATGACCGCCTACATGATCGCTGTGGTCAAGGGCTTCCCGACCGAGGGCGCCTTCAGTTTCGCCCGCGTGCTCGACACCGGCAAGGACGCCGCCCTGCCACTGACGCTGCCGATCCTGATCCTCGTAGGCATCCTCGGCGGTATCTTCACGGCGACCGAAGCGGGTGCTGTGGCCGCGCTCTGGTCCATCGTCATGGCAGCGCTGGTCTACCGCACGCTGAGCTGGTCGAGCTTTGTCGACACGCTGCGCATCGCCGGCAAGCGCTCGGCCATGCTGATGTTCATCGTGGCGACCTCGACGCTTCTGGGCTGGTATCTGACCAACCAGCGCATCCCGCAGGATATCGCCAATGCCATTCTGGGTATTTCCGAGAATTACTGGGTCGTGCTGCTGGCGATCAATGTGTTCTTTCTGTTGGCGGGGACCATCGTGCATGGCACGCCCGCGATCCTGATGCTGGTGCCGATTTTCCTGCCGCTTGCCGATCAGTTGGGTATCGACCGGGTGCATTTCGGGCTGATCATCACGATCAATCTCGGGATCGGGCAGCAGACCCCGCCTGTGGCTTCGGTGGTGCTGATCACCTGCTCTATCGCGAAGATTTCCATCGGTAAGATCATTCCGCCGCTGATGACCTTCATCGGGGCCATGCTGGTGGCGCTGGCGCTGGTTAATATCTTCCCGGCGATTTCGCTCTGGCTACCCTCTGTCATTTTGGGATCGTGATCATGAAGCTCCTGATCATCAACCCCAACTCCTCGCCGACAGTGACACATCGGATCGATGCAGCCGCTCAGGCAGCGCGCCTGCCGGGAGAGGAGTTCACGACGATCCGGGCGCAAGGCGCGCCCGAATTGATCATCAGCTCAGAGGATGCACGCCGCGCCGAAGCTGCTGTGATCGAAACCCTGCGCGCGTGGGACTCTCCGGTCGGTGGCATCATCTTGGCCTCGTTCGGCGATACGGGACTGGCAGCGGTGCGTGCGCAAACCGACCTGCCTGTGGTGGGCATTGCGCAATCGGCCTATGCGATGGCCTCGGTTCTGGGGCCGCGCATGTCGATTGTCTCATTCGCACCAGGCATGGCCGACGCCCTGCGCAAGACTGCGCTCAGCTACGGGCATCGCGAGCGGCTTGTGGCCATGCATATGGTCGAAGACGGCAGTTGGGACGACCCGGGCGAGATTCAGGTCACGCTCGCGCCTCAACTTCTGACGCTGTGCCAGCATTCGGCGCGTGCGGATGGGGTGAACAGCATTGTCCTTGGCGGCGGCCCGCTGGCAGGTCTGGCCTCTCATTTGCAACCCGAGGTGCCCGTGCCAGTGATTGACGGCACCACTGCAGCGATCGCCACGCTTCGGGTCGCAATCGCAACTGCACCTCCGCGCAACAGGAAGGCTCCGCGCCGCGCGGCGCATGCATGACACGGCGCAGGCGGGGCGCGCTCGGCTGCAGTTCGGCCTGATCTTCCTCGCCCACGCGCTGGGCGCGATGTCCGTGCTATCGGTGCTGACAGCCGGTCCAAGACTGGTGACCGAGCTGGGCCTGACAGCGTTGCAACTGGGCGCGCTGGCCAGCGTCTATTCTGCTGCATTGGCGGGTGCGTCCCTGCCGGCGGGGCTCGTCACGGATCGGTTGGGGACGCGCGCAGCGCTGAGCCTGGCCGCGATGATCATTGCTGCCGGGCTGATGCTGTCAGCGGCCGCATCCGGTGTGGTGCAGCTCGGTGCAGGCATGGCCTTGTGCGGTGCAGGCTATGGGCTGATCAATCCAGCGGCGGGCGTGGCGATTACCCTGTGGTTCAGCCCCAAATGGCGCACGACACTGCTCAGCCTGAAACAGACAGGCGTGCCCGTTGGCGCTGCCCTCGGCAGCCTGACGGCGCTTCTCGGCCCTGTCTGGGGATGGCAAGCCGGTATTTTGAGCGCAGCCATGATCGCGCTCAGTGCTTCATTGCTTTTCCATTTACTTTTGCCGAAGGCGACGACCCGCCTGCCGCGAGACACCGCAAACCGAAACAGCCTCGCCAAGGTGCTGACCCTGCCAGACCTCGGTCGCGCCAATCTCGCGGCCGGATTGACAAATGGGATGCAGTTCGCGCTTTGGGCGCATATTCCCGATCTCCTGCAGCGAACGAGCGAGGCAGGCGCGGTCGCACTCGGGACAGGCCTTGCCGCGCTTCATCTGGGGACATTTGTCGGGCGGGTCGTCTGGGGAGCGCTCACCGACAGGCTCTTTCGGGGCAATGCAGCATATGCGCTTTGGTGGCTATGCCTGCTTGGCCTGACCGGGGTCTCCGTACTTGGTGCGAGCACCTTGATTGCAGGACCGGCCGCGACCGTGGTGGCGTGTTTTGTTCTGGGGTTCACAGTCTGTTCGGCTGTCGGTTTGCATGTGGCGCTGACGGCGCAGATCGCACCTCACGACGTGCTCGGCCAGGCGTTGGGATACACCATGCTTGTCACGAATATCGGTGGTATCGTCGTGCCGCTCTTGCTTGGCCTTGTTGTCGTTTACGCTGGGATGGCGGGCGGGACGCTGACGCTCGGGGTTCTGATGGCGACTGCGCTCGCGTTGCTGACCCGATTTCGATGAGGTGTCTGTGTTCCTGGGCTCGTATCACGCGCATTATGTGACGTGTCGATATAGGTCAGCGAGCGTCGCTCCATTCGGTATCGCGAACTGGAAGAAGCCACGGTCCCGGCTCGGGCTCAGTTATTTCCTAGAATGGCAGTCGATGTTACACTGCCCTTTCGGCAAGGCCGAGGACGAGTTGATCCCAGCGGACTATGCGAACCGCCTGCCGAAAGGCAAAAGCGCCCTGCACGTCTACCGGGACCTGCGCGGCCTGAGCCAAGCTGCCCTTGCCGAAAAAGCGGGCGTGAACAGCGTTACCGTGGCGCTCCTGCTGGTGATCGTGCTGGCCGCCCGAAGTTGCCCAGCCCCTGTCGCTTTATCTGTGCGAGACTGGGGCGCTGAGCAGGGATGCAACGGTCAGAAGTGGTGTGCGCAGCTACATCTCTGATCCGGAACACCCGGTGCCGACCCGGGGCGGGCCGATCACATCGGGCGCGCCGATGATGGAGGGCGGCGCCTTCGACCAACGCAACCCCGCCAGCGGCGTGCCCATTGCCAGCCGCCCCGATGTGCTGTTGTTCGAGACCGCGCCCCTGGATGCTCCGGTCACGATTGCCGGGAATGTCACTGTGCGCCTGTTCGTCAGCTCCGACCGCCTGACCACGGATTTCAGGGCCAAATTGGTCGATGTCTACCCGCCCGGGACCGATGACCCCGAGGGATTTGCCATGAACCTGACCGATGGCATTCTGCGCGCCGCCTATCATGCCGGGTTCAATGACGCGCGCCCGCTGCCACAGGGCCGTGTCACGGCACTGACAATTCAGCTTTATACGACCGCCAACAGGTTTGAACGGGGCCACCGCATCCGTCTGGAAATCGCCTCATCGAACTTTCCGCGCTTTGATGTGAACCCGAATGACCAACCCGGCGCGGACCTGTCAGCGAACAGGATGATTGCGCGCAATTCGGTCCATATGGGTGGCTCCACACCGTCATGTATGAACCTATCTGTCGTGCCCGATCAATGAACCGGCAGCTATGCGCCGACCAAGTCCGGTTGGGATTTGATCTGTTCGTTTACGCACCGAAGGTCGGCTTTCCGCCTTCCAATCGCTTATGCTGCGACCGCGAATGGTAGTTCGCGCAGACGCAGAGCAGGATCGGACATCCACATAGCTATCTTTCGCGACCACACCGACCAGTGGAGTGGACAGGAGCCTTTCGATGGGTTCTGAACAGCAATATGGCTTTTGTTCCGCCGTCATGCGTCGGCGGGTTTTTGTTCTAGACCGTCACGCAACATGCACTGCAAGTCTTGCACGATGCGCATGGCGAGCGGTGCCAGAACCAAGGTGATGGAGCATCACAAAGCGGTATGTCACGGCGGGTTTGAATTCCGCTCAGATTTCCCGTCGGGCCAAAACAAAAGACACTTCACCAGAAACAAGCTGCCATCGTAAATGCAGGGCCTGCTTCCAGATTTCTACATAAAGTGCGCTGGACCATGACCAGATGCTACTGCGCAGAGATATCCCCCCGTCCGTCAAACCTGCGCCTCACTAGCGGGCTTGATACGCCAGACGATCTCGCACTGTTCGTCATCGTCGTGAAAGCTGCCAAGGGCTCGGGGGGCGTGTCTTGACAGATCGATATCAGGGTCGCGTGCGAAGCGGCAGACCTCAAGATGGGGCGAACCGACATTGCACAGACGGAATTGCTTCATTGCCGTTGCCGCCAATTTCAAGGGTGAAGAGATAGCGCTGCACTCCCAGCAGCAGACCGTGAGGTTCCAACCTGTGCATTGGGTCAGGCCCCCGCCTGCCAACATAAACAATGTGCAGCACATACGGTTCTTTCAGCGCCGCGCTGATAGCTGCCATCAGATCAGACGCAATGCGCGCTTGCGGACCCGAGCGCGAGGCGAAACAATGTGTTTCCATCATCGCGGTTGTTTCGGCCTCGACGCCGGCAGCGCACACGCGCGGATGACCCGAAGAGCGGGATCAGGCCTCTGAAGATTTACGCTTGTTCTCTGCCCATGCGGGGATGATCTGGCTGAGCTGCCCATTCGCTCCACATCCACCTCTTTCGATCAGCGCGCATAGTGCGTGAAGCGTGACATCCGCTTCAACCACTTTCAACGTGAGGATCGTCAACTTATCTGCCACAAGAGAAGGAGGTGCACATTGGCTACACAGATATCTCAACTCCCGCCAATTGACCCGGAACGCGCGGCCACCGTCGAGGCATTCGGCGGCAGGATCATCGCACTCGACCCGATCGGTGCGCAGGTTTCGGGTATTGATTTGACCTCGGCAGACACGATCCCGGCGAGGGTCGTCGCAGCGCTGGAATATGAAATGGCGCTGCGCGGCTTTCTCGTCTTCAAGAACGAGACGGAACTCGCGCCCGAGGATTTCCTGCGCGCCAGCTGTCTTTTTGGTGGGCGTGAATTGCACAGCACGCATGGCGTGCATCCTCAGACGCCCGGCGGCAACCCGCATATCTTTCGGCTCTCGAATGATGAACGCCACGGCATCCCGGATGTCGGGCCGCAGTGGCACAATGACGGCAGCTTCCTGCCCGCGACATTTTCGCATTCAGGATATCACATCATCCGTCCGGCCGAAAACGGCGGCGGCACGCATTTTGCCCATCAGGGCCTTGCCTATCAAGCGCTGTCCGCTGACCGCCAGGAACGCTGGCAGCGCATGGCGTCGGTGAATTCGGCCTCGGGCGTGGTGCACCCGCTGGTGCATGAACACCCCCTGACTGGGCAGAAATGCATCTGGCTGCATCTGGGCATGACCGGCGCGGTGATTGAGAAACTGCCTGATCAGGACAGCTTCCGCCTGCTGCATGCCGATGAATTGAAGGCGTTGTGCCATGAATACAACGACATCCTGAATGCCGGACGGACCGACGGTTATGCCGTGGCGTTCGAATACAGCGCGAATGATTGCGTCTTTATCGACAATCTGGCCGTGGCGCACCGGGCCTCGCCCGAGGCGCATATGCCGGTCGAGCAGCAAGGACTGCGGATCATGCATCGCAGCACCGTCAAGGGCGTGAAGGACCTTGCCCCCGGCTTTGGCCTGCCGCAGCATGTCCGGATCGACGGCCCCAACCCGGTGGGCGAGGGGGTCTGGCAAGGTGGCGGTGTTGGTTTCCGCTGGGATGACGGCATCAAGATGCAGAACTAGAGGCTGTCGTTGCCCGCGGGCGCAGATTGGAGAGCAATCGAATGAGCGGACCTCTGCAGGGCTTTCGGGTGATCGACCTGACGACGATGATCTCGGGGCCGCTGGCAACCATGACCTTGGCCGATCAGGGCGCCGAGGTCATCAAGATCGAGCACCCCGAGGGTGGCGATCTCAGTCGACGGGTTGCGGGGCGGCGCGGAGGTTTCGCGGCGGCCTATCTCAACAACAATCGCGGCAAGAAGTCGGTCACGCTGAACCTGAAGGATCCGCGCGGGATCGAGGCCGCTTTGAAGTTGTGCGAAAGCGCGGATGTTTTCGTCCAGAATTTCCGCCCCGGCGTGATCGACCGGCTGGGGCTGGGCGAGGCGGCGGTGCGTGCGGTCCGGCCCGACATCATCTACACCTCCATCGCGGGGTTCGGTTTCGAAGGCGAATGGGCTGCGAAACCCGTTTACGACCCGCTCATCCAGGCGCTGTCGGGCCTGGCCAGCGTGCAGGGCGGTGGGGCGCGGCCTCGGCTGATCCGTACTATCCTGCCCGACAAGCTGACCGGCATTCAGACAGCGCAGGCGATCACTGCCGCGCTGCTGGCGCGCGCCCGCACCGGCGAAGGCAGCCATGTGCGGATCTCCATGCTGGACACGGTGCTGGCCTTTCTGTGGAGCTCTGACATGGCCGGCCATACCTTCGTCGGCGACGAGGCCGCGCCAGAGGATGGCGCGCAGGCGCAGAGCTTTGTCGAGCTGATCTACCAGACCGCCGACGGCTGGATGGCGGTTTCGGCCCATACCGACAGCACATGGAAGGGGCTTGCGGCTGCCGTGAACCGCCCCGACTGGCTGGACGACCTGCGCTTCGCCACTGTCGCCGCGCGCGAGGAGAACAAGCCAGCGCGGTTGGAACTCACGCAGGAGGAACTGCTCAAGGACACGACCGGGAACTGGATGCAGCGACTGAGCGCCCAGGATGTGCCCTGCGCGCCGGTGCTCACCCGCGATCAGGTCTATCGTCACCCGCAGGTCGCGGCCAATGGCATCATCCTCGAGCAGAACCACCCGCAGGCGGGCCGCATCCGGCAGACCCGCAGCCCGGCGCTTTTCTCGACCACGCCCCCCGACAGCCCTGGCCTCGCGCGCCGTCTGGGCGAAGACACGCGCGAGGTGCTGGCGCAGGCGGGGTATGATGCCGGGGCAATCGACCGGCTGATCGCCGACGGTATCGCAACGGATGCACAGGACATGACCGAATGATAGACCTCTACTACGCCCCCACGCCCAACGGCTGGAAAGCCGCCATCATGCTGGAGGATACCGGCCTCGACTATCGGCCCGTGCTGATGCGCCTGAGCGAAGGCGACCAGTTCGCACCCGATTTCCTGAAAATCAGCCCCAACGCCAAGATTCCCGCCATCGTTGATCACGCGCCCGGCGAGGGCTGGGGCGATGCGCCGGTGACGGTGTTCGAATCGGCTGCCGTGCTGCTCTATCTCGCCGACAAGACCGGACAGTTTGCCCCGCCCGCCAGCGACTTGCGCGCGCGCAAGGAGATGATGGAGTGGCTGTTCTGGCAGGTGGGCAATCAGGGGCCGATGGGTGGGCAGCTCAGCCATTTTCGCAACTACGCGCCAGAGGGCGAGCGCGATTACGGTTTCAAGCGGTATCTGGGTGAATATGACCGCAATCTTGGCGTGCTGGAAAACCGGCTGACGGGGCGGGATCATATCCTCGGTACCTATTCCATCGCCGACATGCTGGCCTTTCCCTGGGCTTTCATCGCCAAACCGCTCGGGGCGTCGCTCGACGCGTTCCCGCGGGTGGCCGACTGGCGCGCCCGGATCAAGGCGCGTCCCGCGGTGCAGCGCGCGATCGACCTGCACAAATCCGACCAGAACCGCGGCCAGCACCGCGCCGACAACAACACGGTGCTGTTCAACCAGTCGGCGGCCTCGCTCGGATCTGGGGCACAAGGTGACGATGCGTAAGTAATGGAGGACAAGCATAGAGCTTTGTCGCCTCTTCCTGTCACCCCGCGCAAACTCGAGGGCCCCGGATCGCATGGGCCGATACCTGGCCACGTCCTGAATCGGGGCTTGCCTTGCCTGCCACTTGGCCACAAACTGACCGGATGCGGCTGATCGACCCATCACACCCTTTTTTCCGCGCAGCCTGGCGCCGCTATCTTGTCGTCGCATTCCCTTTCGTCTGGGCAATGGTCGAGGCGCACGCGGGGAGTATGGTTTTCGCCTATCTCAGCGCCGCGATCGGGGGCTATCTCGCCTGGAATCTCCTGTTGCGTCGGAGTGATCGCGGCTAGGCAGCGGGAAGATCGATGGGCTGACCCGTTTCGCGCGACAGCGTGGCCGCATCTGCGAGGATTTGCGCCATCAATCCGTCATGAATGCCCGGGTCCGGCGTCTTGGTACCCGATACGGATGAAATGAAGGCGCGCATCTCAGCGAGATAGGCGGCCTCGTAGCGCTCGAGGAAGAAATGCTGCGCCGGGTCACGGCGGAAGCCGGCATCGGTGGCGAGTTCTACTGTGCTTTCCAACTGGTTTTCGGCCCGCAGCATGCCGCGCGCGCCGTGCACCTCGATCCGCTGATCATAGCCATAGGCGGCGCGGCGCGAGTTGGAAATCTGGCAGATGCGGCCGCTCTCGGTGGTCAGCATCACGGCGGCCGTGTCCACATCGCCCGCTGCGCCGATTTCAGGGTCCACCAGCGCACTGCCCACGGCATGCAGCCGGATGAATTCTTCGCCCATCAGGAAGCGCGCCATATCGAAATCATGGATCATCATGTCCCGGAACAATCCGCCCGAGCGCTCGATATAGCTTATTGGCGGCGGCGCCGGGTCGCGCGAGGTGATGGTGACCAGTTCCAACGCGCCGATATCGCCCGCGCGCAGGCGCGCGCGGAGCGCGGCGAAATTGGGGTCGAAGCGGCGGTTGAAGCCGGTCATGAAGGGCACGCCGGTCTCGGCCACAACCTTGATGCAGGCGCGGATGTTCGCGACCGACATGTCGATGGGCTTTTCGCAGAAGATCGCCTTGCCCGCCCGCGCCGCGCTCTGGATCAGGTCGAAATGCGTGTCGGTCGGCGTGCCGATCACCACCGCGTCAACGTCCCCGGCGGTCAGGATCGCGTCGGTCTCGCGCACCTCGGCCCCGGTGTCCGCCGCCAGCGCCTGCGCGGCCTGCGGCATGGCGTCCGACACCGCCACCACCTGCGCGCCGTCCAGCGCGCGGATGCTGCGCGCGTGCACCTGTCCGATCCGCCCGCAGCCCAGAAGTCCGATCCTCAGCATCTCATTCCCTCCCCGATGCGCCCAGATTGCGGATCACCGCGCGCGCGGCTGCCATCACCGGGTCATGTGTTTCCTTCAGGATCGCCACCCGGTCATAGCGGTCCGGATCGGCGTTGACGGCCGCGCGCAGCGCCTGGCCGAAGGCCATGCGCAACTCGGTGCCGATGTTGAACTTGACGATCCGCGAGCCTGCCGCCAGTGCCGCGCGCTGCGCGTAAGGAACCCCCGAGCCGCCATGGATCACCAGTGGCACTTCGGTCGCGGCCTCGATCGCGCGGATGCGCGGCTCATCCAGCCCGCCCTCGTGGTCGGTCTGCAGATGCACGTTGCCGACCGAAATCGCCATCGCATCCACGCCGGTTTCGCGGGCGAATTGCGCGGCTTCCTCGGGGTCGGTGCCCGCCGAGGCATCGCCGCCCGCATAGCCCACGAAGCCGATCTCGCCCTCGCAGGAGATGCCCGCCGCATGGGCCAGCGCCGCCACCTGCGCGGTCTCATCGATGTTCTGCGCCAGCGGCTTACGCGAACCGTCATACATCAGTGACGTAAACCCCGCGTCGAGCGCTTCGCGGCAGTCGTCAAGCGTGTAGCCGTGGTCGAGATGGACCACCACCGGCACATCGACGCTGTCCGCCAGATGCCGCATCATCGCGCCCAGAACGGGCAGGGGGGTATGCGCGCGGCACGATGGCCCGGCCTGCAGGATCACCGGCGCGCGCTCGGCCTGCGCCGCGGCCACATAGGCGCGCATGTCCTCCCAGCCCAGACAGACCAGCCCCGGCACGGCGTAGCCGCCCTTCAGGGCAGGTTGCAGGACGTCGGAGAGGGTGGCCAGAGTCATTTGAACTTCGCCACCATGTCCATGATGCCGGGGATGGTGTGCAGTTGCGCGGCATGGGTAGGCTGGAAATACTGATTCAGGCTGCGTTGCGAGAGCCCGCCCAGGATGGTGAAGTAATACATCTCATACCCGGGCAGCACACAGCAGGGGTGATAGCCCTTGTCGATCAGGAAGGTCGAGCCGTTGACCACGTGATAGGCATCGCCCGGTTCGTTATCGACGCGCTGGAGCATCTGCAGCCCCGCGCCATAGTCGGGCCTGAACCGGAAGTTGTAGCATTCGTCATGCCGGGTCTCGATCATCTCGCCGGTCTCGGGGTCGCGGCGGTCGGTGTCATGCTTGTGGCTGGGAAAGCCCGACCAGCCGCCCGCGCCCACGGTGAACAGCTCCGACACCAGCAGCCGTCCGACACGGTCATGATGCGCCGCGCCCAGGATATGCTTGATCTTGCGGTGCGTCTTGGTGTCATCGCTGCCGTATTGCACCAGATCCAGATCCGGCGCGCGCACGGCGAAGGGTTTGAGCGTCTCGGCAAAGCGGGCGCCGGCGATGAAACACTCGGTGTCGGTCCGCGCGGTGATGCGCGCGCCGGTGTCGGTGGGGACATAGACGCCCTCGGGCTCGCCGTCCCAGACATCGACGCCACGGTTGCCGATATCGGCAAAGCTTTCGCCGCCCGCCTCAACTGTCACCGTGCCGGTGGCGGGGACCACGCAGGTTTCGTAGTCCTTCAGGCGGTAGTCGAACACTTCGCCTGCGCGTAGTTTCACGATGTTGAAATAGACCAGCGGGACCAGCGCATCATCGGCATTGACGATGGCGCGGTTGTGGTTGTCATGGGGAGGAATATGCATCGGCGTCTCCTGTCAGGCCGCGGTGGGGCCGGTGTGGCGGGCGCGGAAATCCTTCAGCTCTTCGGCTGTGGGCATGGCCGGGGCGCAGCCCACGCGAGCGACGACCATGGCCGCGGCGGCGGAGCCCTGCAGAACGGCCTCGCGCACCGGCAAGCCCTCGGCCAGTCCGGCGACCAGCCCGCCCATGAAGCTGTCGCCCGCGCCGGTGGGTTTCAGTGCCTCGGTGCGGTAGATGCCGGTGGTCACCTCGCCCTCGGGCGTGATGGTGATCGCGCCCTTTTCGCCCATCTTGTAGACGGCGAGCCTTGCGCCTTCGGCCACCAGTTCGCGCGCCTTGTCCAACCCGTTCGCGTAATCACCGGCCATGAAGCCGAATTCCACGTCATTGCCGACGATCACGTCGCAGAGTGCCCCCGCGCGGGAATAGACCTCGGACGCGACTTGCGGAGAAGGCCAGGAATAGGGGCGGTAGTCGATGTCGAAGATCAGGGGCAGCCCGGCGTCGCGCGCAAGGTCGAAGGCGCGGAAGGTCGCGCTGCGCGAGGGCTCGGCGGCAAACACCGTGCCGGTGGTGATGAGCGCGTCATAGGCGCTGTAATCCACCGCCTCCACATCCGCCGCCGTCATCTCGAAATCCGCCGCGCCGTTGCGATAGATGACCGACTGGTGATCCTCCACCCGGCTTTCGACGATGGCGAGCGTGTTGCGCGCCTCGCCGCCCACGGAGCGGACGTGCACGCGGCCGATGCCGTATTTGTCCAGTTCGTTGAGCGCGAACCGCCCGATGGCGTCATCGGCGACGCAGGTGACCAGATCGGCGCTGCC
>SLJW01000045.1 GCA_007134865.1 Paracoccaceae bacterium
GAGGTGGTCGCCTCATGCTCGACACGGCTGGAGGCATTGCGCACCTCGATGTAAGGCACTGTATGCGCACCGCATTTGTCGCCGATCAGGAGCGAGTCGCATTGCGTGTAGTTGCGGCTCTCCTTCGCTTTCGGGTGCATCGACACCAGCCCGCGATAGGTGTTCTGCGCATGCCCCGCGCTGATGCCCTTGGACACGATCCGCGAACGCGTGTTCTTGCCCAGATGCACCATCTTGGTGCCGGTATCGGCCTGTTGCCAGTTATTGGCGATGGCGATGGAGTAGAATTCGCCTTGGCTGTCATCCCCCCGCAAAATGCAGGACGGGTATTTCCAGGTGATCGCCGAGCCGGTCTCGACCTGCGTCCACATGCATTTCGCGCGGTCCTCGCGGCAGTCGGCGCGCTTGGTGACGAAATTGTAAATCCCGCCCTTGCCACTTTCATCACCAGGGAACCAGTTCTGCACCGTGGAGTATTTCACCTCGGCGTCTTCCAGCACCACAATCTCGACCACCGCCGCGTGCAACTGGTTTTCATCACGCTTCGGCGCGGTGCAGCCTTCGAGATAGCTCACATACGAGCCCTTCTCGGCCACGATCAACGTGCGCTCGAACTGACCCGTGTTTTCGGCATTGATACGGAAATAGGTCGACAACTCCATCGGGCATTTGACACCAGCGGGGATGTAGACAAATGACCCGTCCGAGAACACCGCCGAGTTGAGCGCAGCGAAGTAGTTGTCATTCTGCGGCACGACCGAGCCCAGATATTTCTTCACCAGCTCCGGGTGCTCCTGCACCGCCTCGGAGATCGAGCAGAAAATCACGCCGGCTTTCTTCAACTCATCCTTGAAGGTGGTGCCGACCGAAACCGAGTCGAACACGGCATCGACGGCAACTTTGCGCTCTTCGCCCGCGCCCTCGACGCCAGCCAGAATGGCCTGCTCTTTCAGAGGAATACCCAATTTCGCATAGGTCTCCAGAAGCTTGGGATCGACGTCATCGAGGCTCTTGGGCTTCTCGACCATCGACTTGGGCTTGGCGTAGTAATACTGCTCCTGATAGTCGATCATAGGAATGTTCAGCATCGCCCAGTCCGGGCTCTCCATTGTCAGCCAGCGCCGATAGGCGGCCAGACGCCATTCGAGCAGCCACTCCGGCTCTTCGTTCTTCTCCGAGATCAGACGGACGATGTCCTCGTTCAGCCCTTTGGGCGCGAACTCCATCTCGATCTCGGTTTCCCAGCCATGCTTGTAGCTGTCCGCCATGGAGTGCACGGTTTCGACCGTCTCGCGGTCCACACCTTCGCGCAGTTGGGTCGTGTCGAGTGCTGCCATGTCTTTCCCCTCTCTCATGCCGCCCGCTCTGCGAAACGGTGATAGGCCTTGAGCCACACTTCAGCGAAGCGAAGCACATCTTCTTGCGTCGTCTCCAGCCCCAGCGAAATGCGGATCGCGCCCGCTGCTGTGGCCGTCTCATACCCCATTGCCGTCAGCACCCCGGAAGGGCGCATCTTGCCCGAGGAACAGGCCGAACCTGCCGAAACGGCAAAACCGGCAAGGTCCATCTGCATCACCTGTGTCTCACCCTTCCAACCGGGTGTCGCAAGGCAGAGCGTGTTGGGCAGGCGTTGCGAACCTTTCCCGACAAAAATAGTCTTGCTTGCGACAGCGTCCAGAGCCTTTTCTAGAATATTTCTAATTTCAGATACAACTTCCCAGCGGCCCGAGTCCAGATCGCGTTGCGCCGCCTCGGCGGCAGCACCAAAACCGGCGATCCCGATGATGTTCTCGGTGCCCGCTCGACGCCCCATCTCCTGCCCGCCACCGCGGATTTGCGCGGCGAGATCGGTGCCCTGCCGCACGACCAGCGCGCCCACCCCTTTCGGACCACCCAGCTTGTGGGCGGACACAAAGCCCATCTCGGCTCCGAGCCAGTTGAAGGCGAAGGGGATCTTGCCGAAGGCCTGTGTCAGGTCGCTGACGGCGAGCCCCTCGGGCAGGTCCTGCACCACGCCGGTCTCGGAATTGGCCAGTTGCAGCGCGGCATGGGTCGGATCGGGCACCGCAACGCGACCAGAGCCATCAACGGCAAGCGAATCGTCGCCCCAGGCGCGCACGGCGTCATGCTCGATCGCTGCGCAGGACAGCCCCCGCCCCGCCATGGCGAGTGCAGCGGCCTCGGTCGCGCCCGAGGTGAAGATGATATCCGCCCCCTCGGCCCCAAGCGCGGCTGCAACCTGAGCGCGGGCGCGCTCGACCAATGCGCGCGCCTTGCGGCCTTCGGCATGCACCGAGGACGGGTTGCCCACCACGTCGCAGGCCGCATGGATGGCGGCCCGCGCCTCGGGGCGCAGCGGCATGGTGGCGTTATGATCCAGATAGACGCGGTTCATCGTGCCTCAGCCCTGCTCATCAACCACCTGAAACAGCGAGGGCACGGCAGGACAGGGCGTCAGCGCATTGCCGGCCACGTCAGACAGACGCGTCTGGTGCAGGAATACATAAACATGCGCCGAAAGCCCTTCCCACAGACGGTTGCTGAGCGATTGCGCCTTGGACCCGGACACCGCCCCCGACGCGCCCGCCCCCGCATGCATGGCGCTGACGGTTTCCTCGACAGCTTCCAGCACGTCCGAAATCCGGATCGCATCAGGTGTGCGCGCCAGCCGGTAGCCGCCACCCGGGCCGCGCACCGACTCGACCAGCCCGGCGCGGCGCAGCTTGACGAAGAGCTGCTCAAGATAGGCCAGCGACACGTTTTGACGTGTCGAGATCTCGGTCAGCGAGACCAGCGCGCCTGGCTCGGCCAGCGCCAGATCGACCAGCGCGATCATGGCGTAGCGCCCCTTGGTCGAAAGCTTCATCCCCGTCCTCCCGGCATGACACGCGGTTCAGGCTGCGTCCGAATACTGCGCATTCGTTAACTGGTTGACGCGCGCGCGGCTTGCGCATACATCCTGACGGCCTCGCGACGCACCCCCGGCAGGACCCAATTTAGAATATTTCTAAAATGCCTGAACCAAAGAGTCAAGATTTCCGCGCCGAGTCCGGTTCGGTGCTGTTCGCCTTGATCGCAGGGGCCTCGCGCTGTCCTGCCCGCCCCGTGACCGAAGGATAACGCCGCGCATGCCCGAGATCATCTTTCCCGGCCCGGAAGGCCGCCTCGAAGGCCGCTACCATCCGCAACCGAAAGCCGACGCACCTATCGCCATCGTCCTGCATCCGCACCCGCAATTCGGCGGCACGATGAACAACAAGGTCGTCTACAACCTGCATTACGCGTTTCATGAGATGGGCTTTTCCGTGCTGCGGTTCAATTTTCGCGGGGTTGGCCGGTCGCAGGGCGAGTATGATCAGGGTGTCGGGGAGTTGTCCGACGCCGCCGCCGCGCTCGATTATGTGCAATCCTCGACGCAGAATGCGCGCCATTGCTGGGTCGTGGGCTTCAGCTTCGGTGCCTGGATCGGGATGCAGCTTCTGATGCGACGGCCCGATATCACCGGCTTTGTCTCGGTCGCACCACCCGCCAATCTCTATGATTTCAGCTTCCTCGCGCCCTGCCCGGCTTCAGGGCTGATCATCAATGGCTCCGCCGACCGTGTCGCGCCGCCGCGCGATACGAAATCGCTGGTCGCCAAACTGCAGGAACAGCGCGGGATCACCATCACGCATGAAGAAATCGAGGGGGCGGACCATTTCTTCAAGGATGAAGAGCGTCATATGCAGCCCATGCTCGAAACAGTGCGCGACTATGTCACCCGCCGCCTGACCGAAAGCACGCGCTGACTGCCGGCTTTCGGTTCTGACTTCCCACCTTCCGGCAGAAAACCAGAGCCGGTTGGGGCTTTTCATTCGGGCAGACCCATGGCACCACTTGGCCATCTGAAAGAAGGCACCCTGTCATGACCCCTGCTCCCTTCCCAGCTGCCCGCATGCGCCGCCTGCGCCGCACTCGCGCCCTGCGCGAGATGGTGCAGGAACATGGCCTCAGCGCTGGCGATCTGATCTGGCCCGTCTTCATTCGTGAGGGCGAGGGCGTGGAAGAGCCGATCCCCTCACTGCCCGGCGTGGCGCGACTGTCGCTTGACCGGCTGATGCCGGCTGCCGAGCGCGCGCTCGCGCTGGGTATCCCGGCGACCTGTCTGTTCCCCTATACCGACCCCGAGCTGCGCACCGAGGAATGCGAAGAAGCCTGGAACCCCGAGAACCTGACCAACCGCGCCATCCGCATGCTCAAGACGCGCGTGCCCGAACTGATGGTCATGACCGATATCGCGCTCGACCCCTATAATGCCAATGGCCATGACGGCTTTGTCGTCGATGGCGAGATCATCAATGACGAGACCGTCGAAGCGCTGGTCAAGATGGGCCTCGCCCAGGCCGAGGCCGGCGCCGATATCCTCGGCCCCTCGGACATGATGGATGGGCGCATCGGCGCGCTGCGCCTCGCGCTCGAGGCCGAGGGGTATAGCGATGTCGCGATCCTCTCCTATGCCGCGAAATTCGCCTCCGGCTTCTATGGCCCGTTCCGCGATGCGGTCGGGGCCTCGGGGCGGCTGGTGGGCGACAAGTCGACCTATCAGATCAACCCCGCCAATCGCGACGAAGCACTGGCCTGCGTCGCGCGCGATCTGGCCGAGGGAGCCGATATGGTGATGGTCAAGCCCGGCATGCCTTATCTCGACATCTGCCGCACGGTGAAGGACCGTTTCGCGCGCCCGACTTTCGCCTATCAGGTCTCGGGCGAGTACGCGATGCTGATGGCGGCGGCGCAGAATGGCTGGCTCGATGGCGACAAGGTGATGCTGGAGAGCCTGCTGGCCTTCAAGCGCGCAGGTTGCGACGGGGTGCTGACCTATTTCGCGCCGCGCGTGGCCGAGGCGCTCCAAGGCTAAGGCAGCCCTCGAATATGTGAAAGGCAAGATGCCGCCAAAAAGCCGGTCCGCGCCGCGTCAATGATGACAAGCGACCACTTTGCCTGTAAAACGACATCAGAAGGCGCGGAAAACAGCGCCCGGTTTTCTTGACGAGGCAGAGCATGACACATCTCAACAGGCGTGGATTCACGCTGTGCGGGCTGGCCGGGCTGTCGCTCGCCGCCTGTTCCAACCCCGTTGGCAGCGAAGGCGCGGACAAGCTTGATGCGCGGGTCGATGCGGCGCGCGACTACCTGCGCAACAATTTCCCCTCACTGCGCGAGCTGTTCGATAATTCGCGGGGAATCCTCTACATCCCGGTCGTGACCGAAGCCGGGCTGTTTCTGGGTGGCTCCTACGGGCGCGGCGCCCTTCGGATCAATGATGCGACAGTGGATTATTACTCGGCCACCCGCGCGAGCGTCGGATTGCAGGCCGGGGCCCAGCAATACGCCCACGCGCTGTTCTTCATGACCGAGTCCGCGCTGTCGGATTTCCGCTTCTCGCCGGGATGGGCCGCGAGTGCCGATCTGCGGTATGCGGTGCCGAGCACGGGCGGGTCGATGGGCTCCGAGACCACGACGCAATTCGCCCCGGTGATCGCGGTGGTCTATGGCCAGTCGGGCATCATGGCAGGCGCTTCGCTCGCCGGGGTAAAATATTCGCGGATCGTGCCCTGAACGTTCCCGAAGCACTCCGGTGCTGTCGAATCAGCCGCGCAGCGCGGCCACGTCCTCGGGCGCGCCGAAATTGCGCGTCTCGGCCTCTTTCACGATGCGCCGGATCATGCCCGACAGCGCCTTGCCCGCACCGATCTCCCAGAACGCGCTGACACCCTGCCCGGCCATCCACAGCACCGACTCGCGCCAGCGCACTGATCCGGTGACCTGTTCGACCAGGAGAGCGCGGATTATCTCGGCATCCTGCACGGCCTCGGCGCGGACATTGGCGACCAGCGGGACAACGGGCGCGCGCAACGCAACCTCTGCCAGTGCTTCTTTCATGGCCTCGGCGGCAGGCTGCATCAGCGCGCAATGGAACGGGGCCGAGACCGGCAGCAGCATCGCCCGCCGTGCGCCGCGTGCTTTCGCGATCTCGACCGCCCGCTCGACCGCCGCCTTGTGCCCCGATACCACCACCTGCGCCGGGTCATTATCATTGGCAGCCTGACAGACCTGCCCTGCGGCTGCCTCTTGCGCGACCTCAGCCGCTGTCGCGAAATCGAGCCCCAGAAGCGCCGCCATTGCCCCCTCGCCCACCGGCACGGCGGCCTGCATCGCCGCACCGCGCACGCGCAAGAGCCGCGCGGCATCGGCCACGCTCAGGCTGCCCGCCGCCGCCAGCGCCGAGTATTCGCCCAGCGAATGCCCCGCGACATAAGCCGCATCCGTCACCTGCACCCCTTCGGCCTCCATCGCGCGCATCGCCGCCATCGAGGTGGCCATAAGTGCAGGCTGGGCATTGGCGGTCAGCGTCAGATCCGCGATCTCACCGCCCCAGATCAGCGCCGACAGCGGCTCACCCAGGGCATCATCCACTTCCTCGAACACCGCCCGTGCGGCCGGATAAGCCTCGGCCAATGCGCGCCCCATGCCGATTGTCTGCGCCCCCTGCCCCGGAAAAACGAATGCGCGGCTCATGTCTCACTCCCTGCCAATCCTGCGCCTGTCCCTTGGCCCAAACGTGGCGGTTCTGCAAGACATGGCTCATTTTCTTGCCAAAAATACTCACTCTTCTGCTGCCACAGAGCAAAATGTCAGAAGCCGAGCGCCTTGCGCAGCATATTCAGCGCCATGGCGATGATGAACACCGCGAAGACACGCTTGAGGGGTTTGGGGTCCATCGCATGGGCCAGTCGGGCCCCGAGCGGCGCGGTCAGCAACGTGGTCGCGATCACGATACCGAAGGCGGGCAGGTTTACCGCGCCAATGGTCAGGGGCGGGGGTGCTTCCACCTCGAGCAGCAGAAACCCGGCCACAGACGGCACCGCAATCAGCAATCCGAAACCCGATGCCGTGGCCACAGCACGGTGGATGGCAACCCCGTAGAGCGACATCAGCGGCACAGCGAAAGAGCCGCCGCCGATGCCCATCAGCACCGAGAGAAACCCGATCACGCTCGACTGCACCGCACGCAGCGGACCTGTCGGCATGGCGTCGCCAAGCCGCCACTCCGGTCGCCCAAAGGCCAGATAAAGCCCCACCAGCACGCCCAGAACGCCGAAAATGCCCTGAAGCACGACCGAGCGCAATTGCGTTGCCGCCAGCATGCCCAGAACGGCGCCGATGGCGATGCCGAGCGCCCAGCCGCGCAGAATCGGCCAGTCCACGGCACCCTTGCGCTGATGGCTCTGCACCGAGCGGATCGAGGTCACGATGATCGTGGCGAGCGAGGTCGCGAGGCAAATCTGCATCAGCTGCGGCCCGGCAAAGCCCAGCGCCGTGAAGGCATAGAAAAACGCCGGCACCAGCACGATGCCGCCGCCCACGCCGAGGAGTCCGGCCAGCACCCCGGCAAAACCACCGATGACCACCAGCAGTGCTGCCATCTGCGTCAGCAGAATCGGGTCTTCCATCAGGCTTGCGCTTCGGCGGCCACCGCCCCAATCCGTGCGACCATCGCGCGCAACCCGTTGGAGCGCTGCGATGACAGATGCTCGTCCAGTCCGAGCCTGCGCAACTCGGCAGGCGCATCAACCTCCTGCACCTCGTCAAGGCTCAGCCCGGCGTAAAGCGCATGCAGGACGGCGATCAACCCGCGCACGATCATCGCATCACTGTCGCCCGCGAAATCGAACCGGGCCTGGCCACCGCTGCCCTCGATGCGCGGATGGATCCAGACCTGGCTCGCGCAGCCCTCGACCTTGGTCGCCGGGGTCTTGAGCGCGTCCTCCATCGGCGGCATGGCGCGGCCAAGCTCGATGACATGGCGGTAACGGTCTTCCCAGTCATCCAGAAACTCGAACGTCTCGACGATATCCTCGAATGCAGCGCTTGCCATCGATCTTCTCTTCCTGTTCAGCTTGGGAAACACCTAAGGCGACTGCGTGGCCGCGTCCAGCCTTTCGCGTGCCCGACCACAGGTGCTGCCCTTTTCAACCGGGCACTCTTGCGCTAACCGGTAAAGACGCGCAGGATGCGCGGCGCGCGCCCAAGCGAAAGGAGCCCCGATGCACAAGCCTGTTCTTGCAGCCCTTGCACTGGTGCTTGCGCTGGGCGGCTGCGCCACAGTGCGCGACTCACGGCTGAACCCGGTCAACTGGTTCGGACGAGAAAGCACCGAGACCCTCGCCCCCCGTGGCGGCTGGTTGACCGAGACCGACCGCCGCGCGCTGGTGCCCGTCGTCACCGAGATGGAAGCGATCCCGACCACGGGCGGCGCATTGGTCCGTGCCAGCGGTGTCACTGAGACCCAGGGTTGGTGGGATGTCGAGTTGCGCCCGGTCAATCGCGGGCGCCCGGTCGATGGCGCGCTGATCTATGAGTTTGTCGTCGCAGAGCCGCGCGGGGCGACCGCAGTCTCCACCGAAGCCTCGCGGACCGTCACCGCCGGGGTCAAGGTCCCGACCGAGCGTCTGGCCGGTGTGCGGCGCATCGTGGTGCGCGGCGCGCAGAATGCGCGCAGCGTCAATCGCTGAGTGCGCTGTCTTCGCGCAGGCAGGCCCGGATCCATTTCAGCGCCGAACGGTAATGCGACGGCCCTGCAGCCTCGGCCCAGCGCCCGGCCGTCCAGTCATTGCGCGCGCCCTTCATCGGCCCGCCATAGAGTTCCTGCTCACTGCGCGCCTCCAGAAAACCGATCAGCGCGCGATGCTGCGCGTCAAGCATCGCGCGCGCCGCGTCCCAATCGAGCGCTTTCTGCTCTGCGCGCAGGGCCGCGTTATAGGCCTTGAGCTGTCCCCAGTTGTAGCCCGGCGCCGGGAAATGGACCTCGCGCCCAGCCTGCCCATCGGCATACCAGCCCAGGTAGAGCGTGATCCAATGCGCCCGATGCGCGACCACATCCTTGATCGAAGTCTCTTCTTCGCGCGGGCGTAGCGCCTGCGCCGCGGGAATCGTGTCGATCACACTGCGCAGTTTCGCATAATCCGCCTCTGTCCGCGCGATCAGTTCTGCCTTGCTGGTCGCTGGCATGGCCCCATTCCCTCTCGCTCAGCAAGGGGAAATGGTGCCATGCGTGTTCTCAGAGGGCAAAGACTTTCACATAGCTGCCATTCAGCGCCAGCCCGACCTCACCCCGGCAGAGCCGCAGCGCATCGGCGCCGAAGACTTCGGCCCGCCATCCTGACAGCGCGGGCACATCGCGGTATCCCGCCGCCAGCGCATCAAGGTCCGAGGAAGAGGCAATCAGCTTCGCCGCAACCCCGGTGCTGTCGGATTTCGCCTTCAGCAGCACGCGCAGCAGATCGGCCAGCGCCGGGTTCACATTCATGTTCTCGCGCTGCGACGAGAGCTTCGGAAACTCCTCAGGCGGGCAGGTCAGCCCGCGCGCGACCGCGTCGAGGATGCCTTGCGCGATCTCGCCCTTGCGCGCCTCGCGCAACAGCAGGCGGGTGCGGCCAAGGTCTTCGATCGTGCGCGGCTTGACCGAGGCGAGCTCCAGAAGCGCGTCATCCTTGAACACCCGCGCGCGCGGCACATTGCGCGACTGCGCAAAGCCTTCGCGAAAGGCGGCCAGTTCGCGCAGGATGGCCAGAAACCGCCCCGAATCGTTGCGCGTCTTGATCCGCTGCCAGGCATCCTCGGGGCGGGAGATATAGGTCTCGGGGTCGTTGAGCACGGCCAGTTCCTCGGCCACCCAGCCCGCGCGGCCCGAAGCCTCGAGCTTGGCTGCGAGTTGCTCATAGATCACCCGCAGATGGGTAACATCGGCCAGCGCATAGCGCAGCTGCGCCTCCGACAGCGGGCGGCGCGACCAGTCGGTGAAGCGCGAGGATTTGTCGATACTGCCCTTGGCAAGCTTGCGCACGAGCGTCTCATAGCCGATCTGGTCGCCAAAGCCGCAGACCATGGCCGCGATCTGGGTGTCAAACAGCGGCGTCGGCAGGGTCCGCCCGTCGAAATAGAAAATCTCCAGATCCTGCCGGGCGGCGTGCAGTACCTTGACCGTGCTTTCGTCGCGCAGCAACTCGAAGAAGGGCGCGAGTGACAGCCCATTTGCCAGCGGGTCTACCAGCACGGCCGGGCCGGTCTCGGGGCCATCGGGCGCCGGCAACGCCATCTGCAGCAGGCAGAGTTTGGAATAGTAGGTCCGCTCGCGCAGGAATTCGGTATCGACAGTGACATAGGGGGCCGCATGGGCCTCGGCACAGAAGGCCGCCAGCTCCTCGGTCGTGGTGATCAGTTTCATCGTGCGCGTCAGTCCTCTCGATAACGGCGCATCTTTAGGCAAAACCATGGAGATTGGAAAGCCCTGCGCTTGGTGCGCGCGTCGCACTCCGCCCCCATGGAGATTGTGGCGCAAAAGACGCAAAGGCACAGAGATACCACTGACCAGAGGGCCGGACGCGCGCCCGAAGGGCGCGCCTTCCTCACCCCGCGCGCAAGCGCCTATCCGTTCTGCCGCACGGCCATCCTGATCTGGCGTTCGGTCTCGATCAGCACGAAGAAGACCAGCCCGAGCCCCAGGATAACGCTCATATCCACCACCGAGAGCGGGCGTGTGCCGAAGGCCAGTTGCATCACCGGCAGATAGGTCATCACCAGTTGCGCGCTCAGCGCCACGGCCAGCGTGATCCAGACCGCGCGAGTGGCGCGCAGCGTGTCCCATTTCAGCCCGGTGCCGTGCAGGTTGCGGATATAGAACAGATAGAAGATCTTCAGCACCACCAGCGTGTTCATGGCCAGTGTCTGCGCATGCTCCACGCTGTATTCCCGCCCGATCCCCCAGGTGAAGATTCCAAACATCGCCGACGCATAAAGTGCCCCCACCAACACCACATGCCACAGCAGCGCCCCCGACAAGAGCGGTGCCTTGCGCGCACGTGGCGGGCGCTCCATCGTCGCCTTCTCGGTCGGTTCAAACGCCAGCGCGATGCCCAGCGTGACCGAGGTGATCATGTTCACCCACAGCACCTGCAGCGCCGTGATTGGCAGCGCCACCCCGATCATGATCGCGATAATGATCGCCGAGGATTCGCCTGCATTGGTTGGCAGCGTCCAGCTTATCACCTTGCGGATATTGTCGAACACGGTGCGCCCCTCGCGCACGGCCGCGGCAATCGAGGCGAAATTGTCATCCGCCAGCACCAGATCGGAAGCTTCCTTGGCCGCCTCGGAGCCTTTCTGCCCCATGGCGATTCCGACATCTGCGCGCTTGAGCGCGGGCGCGTCATTCACCCCGTCGCCGGTCATCGCCACGGTCAGCCCGTGGCTTTGCAGCGCCTTGACCAGTCGCAGCTTGTGTTCGGGCGTGGTGCGGGCGAAGACATCGACCTCCTCGACCACCTGCGCAAGTCGCGCGTCGTCCATCTCTTCGAGATCAGCCCCGGTCAGCACCTTGTCGGTATGCTCGAGCCCCACCTGCGCGGCAATCGCGCGTGCCGTGCCCGCGTGATCGCCAGTGATCATCTTGACCCCGATCCCGGCAGCGCGGCACTCGGCCACGGCCTCGATGGCCTCGGGGCGCGGCGGATCGATCAGCCCGACAAGGCCGAGGAAGGTCAGCCCGCCATCGAGCGCCTTCTCGTCGAGCGCATCGGCCTCCATCTCGGCCAGCGCCAGCACGCGGGTGCCCTCGGCGGCCATTCGGTCGGCGTGGTCGTGCCATTCCTCCGGGTCGAAATCGCCGCCATCCGGCAGCACCTTGCACATGCCCAGCACGCGCTCGGGCGCGCCTTTCACATGAACGATGCTTTTGCCCTCGCTTTTGCTCAGCGTTGCCATGTAGCGGTGGCGGCTGTCGAAGGGGATCGTATCCTCGCGCGACCAGTCCTTGCGCGCGTCAGCTTCCAGAAGCTTGCCGGCAAACGCCAGCAGCGCGCCCTCCATCGGGTCGCCCTCGACCTGCCATTCGCCCTCGCGCTCGACAAGATCGGCATCGTTGCACAAGGCCGCCGCCAGGGCGAGCGCAGTGCCATCCGCATCACCTTCGACCTTGCCCTCGGGTGCATAGCCTTCGCCCGAGAGCTCCAGCCGCCCCTCCTGCGTCTCGGCCAGCGCCACACTCATCTCGTTGCGGGTCAGCGTGCCGGTCTTGTCGGTGCAGATCACCGAGACCGCTCCAACGGTCTCGATGGCAGGCAGGCGGCGCACGATCGCGTTGCGCCGTGCCATGGCCTGCACACCGAGCGCCAGCGTGATCGTGAGCACTGCCGGCAGGCCCTCGGGGATGGACGAGACCGCGACCGCGACCACGGCCATGAAGATCTCGTCCACCGGATAGCCGCGGATGAAGAAGCCGAAGGCGAAGAGCAGCCCTGCCGCGGTCAGGATGAACAGGCTCAGCCAGCGCGCGAACCGGTCCATCTGAGCCACGAGCGGCGTGGTCAGTTGCTGCACGCCCGAAAGCATGCCCCCAATTCGCCCGATCTCGGTTTCCGCACCCGTGGCCACCACGACGGCACGCCCGGCGCCCTGCGTGACCAGCGTGCCCGACCACAGCATCGACGCCCGGTCACCGAGGTCGGCCCCCGTCTCCACCGGCTCGACGCTCTTGTCGACAGGGACCGATTCCCCGGTCAGGATCGCCTCCTGCGCGGCTATGCCCCGCGCCCTGATCAGGCGCAGATCGGCGGGCACCTTGTCGCCCGCTTCGAGCAGCACCACGTCACCGGGTACCAGATCGGCGCCGTCGATGCTCTCGCGCCGCCCTGCGCGCAGCACATTGGCGCGCGGGGCGAGCATGTCGCGAATCGCATCCATCGCGGCCTCGGCGCGGCCCTCCTGCACGAAGCCGATGATCGCATTGAGCACCACCACCGCGAGGATCACGCTGGTATCGATCCAGTGCCCCATCAGTGCCTTGATCAGGGCGGCAGCGAGCAGCACATAGATCAGCACATTGTGAAACTGCACCAGAAAGCGCATCAGCGTGCTGCGCTTTGCCGCTTCGGGCAGGCGATTGGGCCCATGCTCCTGCAGGCGCGTTTCGGCCTCGGAGGGGTCCAGCCCCTCGGGGCCGGACTTCATCGCTTCGAGCACCTCCTCGGCGGGGGTGGCCCAAGCCTTGGGCTTTTTTTCGGCGGTCTTGGTCTCGTCGTCGCGCACGGCTCTGCCTCTGTTATCCGGGCTCTCATCTCATGGGGCTGTATAGCCACCATCGACCAGATGATAGCTGCCAGTGATGAAACTCGCGCGATCAGAGAGCAGGAAACAGGTCAGCGCCGAGACTTCCTCGGCCGCGCCGATCCGTCCCACCGGGTGCAGCGCCGCCAGCCCGTCAAGCATCTCCTGATCCAGGTTGTTGGTCAAAAGCGGGGTCTGGATGAAGGCCGGCCCGACCGAATTGATGCGGATACCCTTCTGCGCGTATTCCATGGCCGCCGTCTTGGTCAGCCCGAGCACGGCATGCTTGCTGGCGACATAAGCCGATGAATTGGCGAAGCCGACCGAGCCGAGGATCGAGGCCATGTTGACGATGGCCCCGCCCCCCGCGCGTTCCATCGCCGGGATCTGGGCGCGCATGCCATAGAACACCCCGTCGAGATTGACCCCCATCACCTGCCGCCAGGCGTCAAGCGGGTATTCGCCTACAGGCGCCTGCGCGCCGCCGATACCGGCATTGTTGACGGCCAGATGCAGCGCGCCGGTTTCCTTCTCGGCGCAGGCGACAAGCGCGGCACTGGCCTCGGGGTCGGAGACATCGGCGGCAAAGGCCGTGGCCTTGCCGTCGCGGTCGAGTATCGAGGCCGCGACACGCCCACAGGCCTGAGCCTCCAGATCCGACACGATGACATGCGCCCCGCTCGCCCCCAGTTCCAGCGCGATCGCCTCGCCAATGCCCGAGGCGGCACCTGTGACAATAGCCGTCTTGCCAGTGAAATCGAACATGATCGTCTCCTTTTGCATCTCTGTCCAACGGGGGCCCGGCGAAGCTGAGCCCCCGCTCGAAATCAACCTGTCAGGTCTCGCGCGCGTGGTCTTTGCGCTGCCTCAATTCAAACGATCCGTCAGCGCAAGGCGGCCCGATCCGTGATCGCCGTACCTTCAGTCAATGAACTGGCCGGAAACAGCACAACCTCCGCTCCCTCCTCCAGCCCGGCCAGCACTTCGGCCATATCCGCCGACTCGCGCCCGATCTCGATTCCGCGCCGCAAGGCGCGGCCTCCTTCATGGACAAACACAGCCCAACCTGTCCCGTCGCGGAACATCGCCGCGCGCGGCACCTGCACCACGTCATCCTCTTCCCAGAGGATCACCCGCGCCCGCACGCGAAACCCCTCGCCCAGCCCGGGGCGCTCTTCGCGCGGGGACAGCAGGTCGAAGCGCAACCGCACGCGCTGCTCCTCGATGCCCAGCGCCGAGACGCGGGTGAAGGCGGCGGGCTCCACCCGGCGCAGCTGTGCTTCAAGCAGCGTATCCCCGCCCCAGCCCTCGACAAGGGCGCGTGCCCCTTCGGGCACGCGCACGGCGTCACTCGACAACAGGTCGATCACGATCTCCATCTCGTCGAGATCGCCGATGGTCAGAAGCGGCGCGCCCGCCTGCACCAGCCGCGCATTGCGATCCTCGAGCGTGAGCACCACGCCCGAGCGCGGCGCGACGATGCGCAGGCAACAGGCGCTCTCGGGGCGGTCGGGGTCGAACATCGCCTCGGGGCCCAGAAGCTGCGCCTGCGCGCGCAAGAGCGAGGCACGGCTCAGGTCAAGCTGCGCGCGCGCGGCCTGAACCGACTGGTCGGCACTGTCATAAGCCGCCTGCAAGTCCTCCAGCATCCGCACCGGGATCGTGCCCCCATCGGCCAGCGCCTGCCCGCGTGACAGCTGCTGTGCCGCATGCGCGTAGCTGCTCTCGCTCTGGCGCAGCGTCGTCTCGGCGAACTCGACCGCGGCCTGCGCCTCGGTCACGGCTGCCTCGGCCTGCGCGCGGGTACGGCTATCCATCAGCGCCGGATCGGGCGGGCTGATGGTCGCGACCACGGTTTCGCCGGCCACCACCACGTCGCCCTCGGCCACAGGCGCGCGCTGGGCATGGCCCGTGATCGGTGCCGTGATGGCATAGGGCTCGCGCACGCGCGTCACGCCTTCGGCGCGGATTTCACCCTGCAGCGGACCGCTGGAGACCCGCCCCAGATCGACCGGTGTAGGTTGCGGCCAGAGCGCCCAGACAAACCCCGCGATGATCACGATACCGGCAAGCCCGGCCAGACTCATGCGTCCCCAACTCATGCCTCATCCCCTCTTCTCTATTCCCGCGCCTTGAGCGCCGTGGCGAGATCCACCTGGTCGAGCCTGCGCCGCACGATCAGTGCGGCGCCGAGTGCGGCGACCATCACCACCAGCGTGGCCAGTGCAAAGGTCCGGCGCGAAATCTGGAATGGCAACTGGATCACATCGGTCGACATGCCCACCACCAGCCCCTGCGCCAACCCGTATCCCATCACCCAGCCGAACGGCAGCGCGACCAGCGTCAACAGCATCATCTCGCCCACCAGCACATATCCGACCTGCGCCCGAGAAAACCCCATCACCCGCAAGGTGGCCAGCTCATAGCTGCGCTCTGCCACCTGAATCCGCGCGGCATTATAAACCACGCCGACAGCGATCAGCGCCCCAATCAAGGTGTAGATGCTGACCATGATAAGCAGGTTCTCTGCCAATGTGGCATCGAACTGGCGGCGCAGATCGGCCCAGTCGGACAGTCCGGCGATGGCCGGCGTGGCCTTGATCGCGGCATGCAGCGCGGGAATCTCGTCCTCCCGCACCGACAGGTGAATGGTATTGACCTGCGGCACAGACTCCATCGCGGCAAAAAGCGCAGGCGCAGCGATATGCACTTCCTGCCCCAGCCCCTGCGCGATGACCGCGCGCACAGGCAGATCCAGCACCCGCCGAGGCGGGGCCAGCATCTCGACGCGCAGGCTGTCGCCGGGGTCAAGACCCAGCGCTGCCGCAAGCGTCTCAGGCAGCACCAGCCCATCCTCGGGCGGCGTTACCACACGGCCATCGTCATCGACGAGCTGCGTCAGAGTGGCACCCGGGAAATGGCCCTGCAGCGCCGAGAGCCGCGTGACATGGCCATTGACCAGCCGCACCGGCATGGCATAGGCACCCTCGGCATGTGTTACGCCGGGCAGGGCGTGCGCATCGCGCACGGCCTGCTCGGTCTGGGGCTGGGCGAGGGTCAGGGTCATGTGCTGGCGGTTGGCCTGCCCGAAGATCGTATCGGCCAGCGCATCGACGCTGTCGAAGATGAAATAGGACATCACCAGCACCGCAACCGAGGCCGAGACGCCCACCAGCGTGATCGCAGCGCGCGCAGGCCAGCGCAGGATCGAGCGGAAGATCATCATCGTGGTCTGGCGAAACTGCATCCAGGCCAGCAAACGGTCGGTCGGCCCGCGCGAAAAGCCCGGCGGCGCGGGCGGCTGCATCGCCTCGGCCGGGGGCAGGCGCAGCGCCGCGAGGACCGCGCGCCCGGCTCCGATCAGCACTGTGACAGCGGCCAGGGCGGCGCCGAGCCAGAGTGCCTCGGTGCCGTGGCTCCGGATCAGGAAGGGGAAGCGGAAGAAATCGGCATAAAGCCCGATCATGGCATCCGAAATCCACCAACCGAACCCGGCGCCCACAGCCCAGCCCAAGGCTCCGATGGCCAGCGCCAGCTTGAGGTAATGCCAGCCGATCTCACGCGCGCTGTAGCCGATGGCTTTCAGAAGCCCGATCTGCACGCGTTCAAGCTGGATCAGGCGACCCAGCACCATATTGACCAGAAAGGCCGCAACAAGCAGGAAGATCGGCGGCAGAAAGGCCGCCATCACGCCAAGCTGCTGCAATTCGCTCTCAAGGAAGGCATGCGACATCTGCCGGTCGCGGCCATAGGCCCCGGTGCCGCCCCAAGGGTCGAGCAGCGTATCGAGCGCCGCGATCACCGCGCGTTCATCCGCCCCGCGTGCAAGCCGCAGGCTGATATCGTTGACTGCGCCGCTCATGTCCATCACGGCGGCCGCCGTTTCCTCGGGCATCCAGATCAGCCCGAAGCGGCGGTCATCGGGCAACAGGGCACCCGGCGCCATTGTATAGACGAATTCGGGGCTGAGCACCCAGCCCGTGACCTGCAATTCGCGCAACTGCCCGTTGAGTACCGCGCGGAACCGCGCACCGGGATAAAGGCCATGCGCCTCGGCGAAAGGCTCACTGAGCGCGACTTCACTGTCATGCTCCGGCGCGGGCAATCGCCCGCGTCGCACCAGCGGCACATTCAAACCCGGCCGCTCGGGCAGTGACAGCACCTGTGCCGTGGCGGGCTCTTCCATGCTGTCGATATCGAGCATGGCCTTGAAGCTGATCCGTCCCTCGGCCTGTGCCACACCATCGATGGCGACAGCATCATCCACGATCGAGGCAGGCGCCCTGCGGGCGCCTGTAAAGACATCGGCGAAGCGGTGGCGCTCATACCACGCCGCCTGCGTGTCGAGCAGGGTCTGCTGCGTGGCCTGAGCGCCCACCAGCATCATGATCCCGCAGCCCAGAACCAGCGCAATCGCCAGCGTCTGCGCCCAGATACGACCCAGATCGCGCAACAGCTTGCGGTCGAGCGCGCCTACCATGAGACCTCCTCGGGGGAGAGGCGCGTTGCATTGGCCTCGTCGCGCGTGACCTTGCCATCGGCCAGCACGACCACGCGATGCGCGATCTGCTGAATCGTGGCATTATGGGTGATGAGTACCGTCGCAGTTCCGAGGTCGCGATTGACCTCATTGAGCGCGGCCAGAACCTGCACCCCGGTCGCGGAATCGAGTGCACCCGTGGGCTCGTCGCAGAGCAGCACATCGGGGCGCTTGGCGATGGCGCGGGCGATGGCCACGCGCTGCTGTTCGCCGCCCGAAAGCTCGGCCGGGAAATGGTCCATCCGCGCGCCAAGGCCGACACGCTCAAGCGCCTCTTCGGGGCGCATCGGATTGCGGGCGATTTCGGTCACCAGCGCCACATTCTCGCGCGCGGTCAGGCTGGGGACAAGATTGTAGAACTGAAAGACAAAGCCGACATGGTCGCGCCGGAACAGGGTCAATTCACGGTCGCTGTAACGGGTCAGCTCGCGGTCGCGGAAGAAGACCTGCCCCTCGGTCGGCAGATCAAGCCCGCCGAGGATATTGACCAGCGTCGACTTGCCCGAACCCGAGGCGCCGAGCAGAACGACCATCTCGCCCTCGTTCAGCGCGAGATCGACACCGCGCAAGGCCCAGACCGCGACCTTGCCGGTCCGATAGACGCGCGTGACGCCGCGCGCGCGGAACACTGGAGGCGAAGCCGTATCGCGCATCGTGCTGATCTCCGGCTGTGGGCACAGCGCAAGTTTATCCTGTCTGCGGCGCCGGTTCAAACCGCTCTTGCGATAATAACACGTGTGAAAGAGACCCATCCGGAGAACGACGCTTACACCTTTGACAAGCCGGGGGCGGCGCTTGGCGCCGGCCCCGGCTTGCAGATATCTGCGGTCTGGATCATCGGTGCCGCGCCGGCATCCCAGCGGGCGCTGATGCTGCGTTAAACACCCGAAACCTTTGGCATCTTATCCGCCCTGCGATGGGTCCCCATGTCCGTGCAGGCTATCACACCAGTGCAGACTTACATTGCAAACAGGCTACGCGGAGAGTGAACGACACCTATACACCCCAACCGGCAGGCTTTTCCC
>SLJW01000070.1 GCA_007134865.1 Paracoccaceae bacterium
CCGTTCTGGTTCACAGACCGCGCCCGCATCGCCCATGCGCGCGAACTGCGCTTCTCCGAGCGGCTACCGATCTATGGCGACTGGATCGGTTTTCAGCCCGATGTCTGGTGGTGGGAGGAGTGAAGCGCGACTAAACGTTTGCCTATCGACAAAACGCTGGCCCGAGGGCGATGGCGTGGGCAATCGCTTCGATCGTGCCCCCAGTCATAAGCCTTGCGGCCATGATTACCGGTCCTGCCAGCGTGGCGCGCGTTTTTCGATGAAGGCGCCGATACCCTCTTCGGCGTCCTCGGCCAGCATGTTCTCGACCATGACCTGACTGGCATAATCATAAGCCTCGGCCAGGGGCATTTCGCGCTGCGCATAGAAAGCGCGCTTTCCGGTCGCGAGAGTCATGCTCGATTTCGACGCGATCTTGCGCGCCACGTCCATGGTCGCGCTGGTCAACTCGGCCTCGGGGACAGCGTAGTTGACAAGGCCGATCTCGGCCGCGCGCGCCGCCGGGAGCATGTCGCCGGTCAACAGCATCTCCATGGCATGCTTGTTGGCGGTGTTGCGCGACAGCGCGACCATGGGGGTCGAGCAGAACAGCCCGATATGCACCCCGGGCGTGCTGAATTTCGCGCTCTCGGCGGCAAGCGCCAGATCGCAACTGGCCACCAACTGGCACCCAGCCGCCGTGGCGACGCCGGTCACTTCGGCGATCACGGGTTTGGGGCAGTTGACGATGCCCTGCATGACGCCGGAACACTGCACCATCACCTTGGTGAAATACGCGCGCCCCCGGTCGGGCGCCTTGCGCCCTGTGGTCATTTCCTTCAGATCGTGACCGGCGCAGAAGGCCGGACCATTGGCCGCCAGCACGATCACCCGCACTGACCTGTCCTGCCCCGCCTCTGCGATCGCAGTTCCCAGTTCCGAAAGCATCGCCTCGGACAGGGCATTGCGCCGCGCCACATCGTTGAGCGTCAGGCGCAGGATGCCGTCAGTCGAAAGATCGCGCAGCAGGATATCTGCGCTTCGGCTCATGAGCGGGGTGGCTGTGCTGGCTTCAATTGACATGGATCTCGACACTCTCGGCCAACGAATTGGCGATGAAACAATAGCGATGCGCCCGGTGCTGCATCTCTGCGAGCTTGTCCGTGTCAATGTCGAAACCGGTATCGAAGCGCACCACAGGGTTCAGGTCGATCCGCGTGACCGACATCTGCCCTTTCGCGTTCTTGCCAAGATGCGCCTCGGCGTGGTCGTGATAGCTGGCCACCGGCCAGCCTGCCTTGGCACAGAGTGCGAGGAAGGTCATCATGTGGCAACTGGACAGCGCGGCCGCCAGCGCCTGTTCGGGGTTGGTGTGGTCGGGATCGCCGCCCCAATCGGGGGCGGCGTCAACTTGCATTTCGTGGCTGCGGTTATACTGCACCGAATGCGCGTTCGAGAACTGCCCGGTCTTCAGAGCAGGCTCCGCACGCTGCCAGTGCAGATCGATTGCAAGAGCGGACATGATGGTGGCCCCTTACGCGTTGACTTGGGCAAGCTTTGGTGCGGAAGCAGCAGCAAGGCTCTTGCGCGGGTCAAAAAACGGGCGCTCCACCACAGTCGCGTCTGCCGGGCCGGACTGCGTCCAGACTTCCAACTCGGTGCCAAGCTCGGCGGCTTCAACCGCCACCATGGCCAGCGCGATATTCTTCTTCAGACGCGGTGAATAAACGGCCGAGGTCACCTTGCCCACCGTCTCACCGTCCTGTGTGACCGCCCAGAAGGCCGTGTTCGGTCCCTGCAGCGGATCGCCCTCGATGACCAGGCCGACCTGCTTGCGGGTGACGCCATTGGCGCGGATGCGCTGCAGCGCGAATTTGCCGATGAAATCGGCCTCCATGTCCAGATTGACCAGCCGGTCCAGCCCCAGCTCGAACGGGTTGGTGTGGATATCGGCATCGGCGTGATAGGACAGCATCCCGCCCTCGATCCGGCGGATGGTCGAGGTGTGCCCGGGTTTGAGCCCCATCGGCAGGCCCACAGCCATGATCCGTTCCCATAGCGCATTGCCATAGGCGGAATCGCGCAGGTAAATCTCATAGCCCAGCTCGCTCGACCAGCCTGTGCGCGAGACGATCAGCGGGATGCCGTCCAGTTCCATCTCGCGGAACCAGTAATAACGCAGGTCCATGATCTCGTCACCGAACAGCGCCCGCATGATCTCGCCCGATTTCGGCCCCTGCAATTGCAGCGGCGAGACATCGGGTTCGGTGATGCTGACCTGCATGCCCGAATGCACCGCCACACCCTGCGCCCAGAGCAGGATATCGCTGTCGGCCAGCGACAGCCAGAAATGGTTCTCGCCGAGTTTCAGCAGGATCGGGTCATTCAGGATGCCGCCTTCGGCATTGGTGATCAGGACATATTTGCACTGACCGACCGCCATTTTCGACAGATCGCGCGGCGTCAGCATCTGGGTGAAGCGCGCTGCATCGGGGCCCGTGATCTCCACCTGCCGCTCGACAGCAACATCGCAGAGGATGGCGTCGTTCACGAGGTTCCAGAAATTCTGCTCCGGGTCACCGAAGTCGCGCGGGATATACATGTGGTTGTAGACCGAGAACCCCTGCGCGCCCCAGCGCAGCGTTGCCTCGAAATAGGGTGATTTGCGGATCTGGGTACCAAAACCATAGTCCTGAGACTGCATAACATCGTCCTCCCTGTCGCGGGCTTCGGGCCTTGCACCAAAGCCATGTGCCGATGCCGGGAACCTATACATTTCAGTGGTTTGTTGCAGACCGAATTAGGCCCTCTCACAGACCATTCAGGCTCCGATTTCCGCCTTTTGCGACCAATTGGCCCGAAAGGACAAATCGCGACATTGTCATGTCGCAAAACCTATTTTCGCGTCTGCGCCACCAGCTTGGCAAGGTTGGGCTGTTGGGCCTTGACCAGCTTGGTCGCGAAATAGGTCATGTAGCGGTCGATCTCCAGATCAGCCGACAGAAGCTCATCCATAAGGTCCTGAAACACCGCAAGGCTGGGCGTGACCACGGTCATGATGTAATCGACCCCGCCGCCGGTCGATACGCAGTTGATGATCTCGTCAATCGACTTGATATGCGTCTCGAAGCGGTCGAAATCGGATTTGCGATGATGGTTCAGCGAGATGGTGACCACAACGCGGGTCACATCGATCACGCGCTCCAGCGCGATGTCGGCATGATAGCCGCGAATATACCCGGCATCGCGCAGGCGGTTCAGACGCGACAGGCAGGGCGTCGGCGACAGGTTCACGAGTTCGGCAAGCTTTGTCTTGCTCAACTGGCCATGTTGCTGCACGGCGCTGAGGATACGAATATCCGTCCGATCCAGCCCTTGCCGCTCCCGCATATCCTGTTGCCCCGTCGTCTGACCGATACGCGTGTCGATGTGAAAACGTGATGCGCGCTGGAAATATGGTATGACAACCGAGGACGCGGACAAGGTGGTTTTGCGACCTGTTGCAAGGTTCCAGCGTCAACCGGGCGCGGCGGGATGGTAAGCAGGTCGCACACGCCCTATATCGTCGCGAACAAGGCGCGCGCGAGTCTTCGCTGCGCGGCAACAGTAGCGCCGAGTGGTCAGCGAAGCGGGGCAGGAATGACAGAGGATACAGACAGCGCGGCGACGGGGAGCGCGCGCGAAGTCTTTGGCGCCTTCCTGAAACTCGGCCTGACCTCTTTCGGCGGGCCGATTGCTCATCTGGGTTATTTCCGCGACGAACTGGTGACGCGGCGCAAATGGCTTTCCGACAGCGCCTATGCCGATCTGGTGGCGCTGTGCCAGTTCCTGCCCGGACCCGCATCCTCTCAAGTGGGCTTTGCACTGGGCATGATGCGCGCGGGCTGGGCCGGGGCGCTGGCGGCCTTTGTTGCCTTCACCCTGCCCTCGGCGCTGATCCTGCTGGGTTTTGCCATGGCTGCGGCGAGCATTGCCGGACCCGTGGGCAGTGGTGCGCTGAGCGGGCTGAAGATCGTGGCCGTGGCGATCATCGCGCAGGCGGTCTGGGGCATGGCACGCAATCTCTGCCCGGACAAGGAGCGCGCGGCGATTGCCGTCGTCGCCGTGGCGATGCTGGCGTTTCTGCCGGGCGCCTTTGGGATGGTGGGCGCGATCCTTCTGGGGGCGGCGCTCGGCCTAGCCCTCGGGCGCGGCACGGGTGCGGCAATCGGCGGGCATGTCACCATGCCGGTGACGCGCAGCATCGCGACGACCGCGCTGCTTTCCTTCGCGGCTCTGCTGGTTCTTCTGCCGCTGCTATCGGGGCTTGGGCAGTCCTTCGCCGTCTTCGACAGCTTTTACCGCGCGGGCGCGCTCGTGTTCGGGGGCGGTCATGTGGTGCTGCCGCTGTTGCAGGCGGAAACCGTCGCCCCCGGATGGGTGACTCCGGATGACTTCCTTGCAGGCTATGGCGCGGCGCAGGCTGTGCCGGGGCCGCTCTTTACCTTCGCCGCCTATCTGGGCGCAGTGCTGGGGCCCGAGCCGAACGGGGTGGCGGGCGCCGCGCTGGCATTGATTGCCATCTTCCTGCCGGGCTTCCTGTTGCTGATCGGCGTGCTGCCCTTCTGGGACCGGTTCCGCGCGATGCCCATGGCGCAATCGCTGATGCAGGGGGCGAATGCAGCTGTCGTGGGCATTCTCGGCGCGGCGCTCTATTCGCCAGTTTTCACCAGCGCCGTGGGTGACATGCGCGATTTTACCCTGGCGCTGGCCTGTTTCGTGTTGCTGATGGCGTGGAAAATGCCGCCATGGGGGGTCGTGATCATCGCCGCAATTGGCGGTGTGGCTCTGAACCTGTTGGGCTGAGGCGCGTCCCGCCATTCATTCCGCAGCGCGCAGGACCTCGCTCGCGTGCTCGGCCATCCACGCCTCCAGCGCCGCCACCTGATCTGCCGACAACCGCAAGCCCAGCTTGCTGCGCCGCCAGAGCACATCCTCAGCGCTGCGCGCAAATTCACGGCTCATCAGCCATCTGACCTCGGCCTCGGTGAGGCTGGCTCCGAAATCCTGCCCCAGATCGGCGGCCTCCTTCGCGTCGCCCAGTATCGCGCCCGCCTCGGTGCCATAGGCACGCACCAGACGCCGCGCCCAGAAGTCACTCAGGAAGGGATAGTCGCGCCTGAGATCCGCGACCAGCGCAGGCCCGCCATCATGCGCGAAATCTCCCCCCGGCAGGGCGACCCCGGCGGTCCATTTGCCCTTGGTCAGCGGCAGGACCGTGCCGATCTTCTCGAGCGCGGCCTCGGCCAGCCGGCGATAGGTGGTGATCTTGCCGCCAAAGACATTCAGCACCGGCGCCCCGGCGCTGCGGTCGATCTTGAGCGTGTAATCGCGCGTTGCCGCCGTCGCGGAACTGGCTCCGTCATCATAGAGCGGGCGCACGCCGGAATAGGACCAGAC
>SLJW01000259.1 GCA_007134865.1 Paracoccaceae bacterium
GGGTGGGTGGGCACGCGCCGCGCAGGCAGGACGGGGCAGGCCCAATCACGGGGCCAGAACGTCCAGCGCCATATGGCTGCCCGGTGGCACTTGTGTCCCCTCCGGCAGGGTCAGACGGGCTGCCGCGACATGCTCGGCCAGCCAGAGCGCCAGTGCGACCGCGTCGCGCACGGGACCATTGGGGCCATCGGTCGAATCGAGCACCAGTTTCGACGGCGCCCAGACAATCATCTGCCCGCGTCTCATCGCGAAATCGATCTCGGTCCGGCTGGAGACAACCAGACAGCGCGGATCACGCGCGGCCAGTCGCCACGCGTTCTGCTCGATGGCCAGCAGGTCGATGCGGCGCTGCACGGCCTTGTGGCCGGTCTCGATCACCGCACCCCGCGGCATTCCGACGCATAGGATCACCGGCAACCCCTCGGCCTGAAGCGCATCGACCCGCGCGGAGAGATCGGGCGCGTCGATCATGGCATTGTCGAGATAGACCACCAGCGGATGCACATCCGCCTCTTCGCCATGGGCATCGATTGCGCGCAGGGGCTGCGCCGCGCGGCTGCGCACGATCTCGACCCCAAGCGCACCCGGGCCACGGTCGAGCTTTTCGACCCGCACAAAGGCCCGCATCGCCTGCGGTTCTTTCAGGATGCGCTCGGCAACGCGCTCGGCCAGCGTCTCGAGCAGGTTCAACCGCTCGGCGGCCAGTTCGGCCGCAATGGCCTCGGTGATCCGGTCATAGGAAAGGATGCGGTCGACATCATCCTCAAGCGGAGCCGGATGGGGCCGCACTTCAACCACGACATTGAAGCGCACGCGCTGGGTGTGACCGCGTTCGACCTGAAAGGCCCCGATCTCGACCTCGGCGATATGGTCGCGCAGGCTGATACGGTCGCGCGGATCGGCCGGGGCCGTGGCTTCAGCGCGTTCCTCGGGGTGGGCAAAGGCCAGACGGATGTCGGAACTCATGAGCGCGGTTCTCTCGGACAAGGCTGTGGTCTGTCTAAAGCCGTGGTCACGCGAGCGAAAGTGCAAAGCCGCCGCGTCGGCGGCGCAATGCGACACCAGCGCGAGGGCTTAACCGCGATAGAACAGATGTGCGCCGATCTGTGCTGTCTGGGTAAAGCGGCGCGACCATGAGGGATTTACGGCAGTCGTGTGAAAATAGAGCGCGCCATTGGTGAGCCCACGGTGGCCGCCATCGGCCATCACTTGCGCGATGCGCCGGGCAATCCGGGCCGCGCTGCGATTGGGCATGGCCTCGGAGCGCCCATCACAGGCAAAGCTGAACTGACAGCCGCCGACGCGCCCCTCGCGCACACCTTGATAGACCACGCCGCAAATCGTGTTCGGGAACTGGCCCGAATCCACCCGGTTCAGGATCACTTCAGCCACGGCAAACTGCCCCCTGATCCCCTCGCCCCGGGCTTCGTGATAGATAGCCGTCGCAAGGCAAGCGTCCTGTGCGTTCAACTCGCGCGGTTCGACCGAGCGCAGCCAACTCCGCGAATACTGCACTGCACGCCGCTCAATACTCGCCGGGCGCAATTTCGGCCGCGTCATGTGCTCCGGTGCAAGACCGAGGTCCACGGCGACTGGCGCAACCACGGTGCCGCTGGTGGACAAGTGCATTTGCTGACTGGACACAAGGTTTTCGGGCCGAGCCACAGGCCGGAGCGAGCGCTCCAGAGGTTCTGCAAGCTGAATCTCTCTGCGCGGCGCTGGACGGATCACGGCATCATCTGCCTGCTGAACCGACACAAGGGTCAGTGCGCTGCGTAATGCGGCAGTGTGATCGTAATCCAGACTGGCCACCTGCACAGGGGCCAACTCAGGGGTTTCGGTCACTACAGTATTGCGCGCGAGCGGGTTGGAGTGCTGCACCGAGGCCATGACCAGCCGCGCGCGCATCTCGGAATTCAAGGTCGCATCTTCCAGACGAGAGCCGACACTCGGCACTGCGATCAGCACCATCATCGCGCAGAGGGCCGAGAAGGTCAGCCCCTTGCGCGCCCGACCGGATCGCGCTTTTACGTCGGACGCGATACTGCGCTTGGTCGGACCAGATCGGACCAGAACAAATGACTTGATTGCACTTGGCATCGCTGCCAGTGACCGTGGTGTCTCACCCATGAAATCTTGCAGCGCCCAAACTCTGGCGCCTGTCCCCTTGACGTTATTCCACCCCAAAAACCAAGTGCTTATAGCCGAAAAACGGAAAAGCGTCCAGAATCGCGGCAGTTTGCCCAGAAATGCAGCGTGAACCGCTTGGGCGCATCGGCAAAAAAATGCGTTTTTACAATATGTTCAGAGGTGCGCAGCGATCGGCATTATTCCGCCTCTTCGATCACGAGTTGTGCAGCGGCCAGTCTTGCAACAGGCACGCGGAAGGGCGAACAGGAGACGTAGTCAAACGACAATGCGCGGCAGAACCGAATCGAATCCGGGTTGCCGCCATGCTCTCCACAAAGCGACAATGTCAGATCATTTCGAGCCCGTCGACCCCGTTCGGCCCCCAATTTCAACAATTCGCCGACACCATCGAGATCGAGCGTGTGGAACGGGTCTTCTGGGAAAACCCCTTGTTGCACGTAATCCGACATGAACCGGCCGGCATCATCGCGCGAAAGACCATAGGTCATCTGCGTCAGGTCATTGGTGCCGAAAGAAAGAAAGGCCGAATGCAGCGCAATGTCTCCTGCACGCAGCGCAGCACGCGGGGTCTCGACCATCACGCCGAGCCGATATTCGAAATCCACACCCTCGCGCGAGCGCACATGCGCGGCGACAGCGTCGATGCGTGACTTGATAAGCTCGACCTCGCGCATGGCCGAAACGAGCGGGATCATGATCTCGGGCACCACCGGATCAGCATGGCGCGAGACTTCGATACTGGCCTCGAAAATGGCGCGCGCCTGCATCTCGTAGATCTCGGGGATTGTCACCCCCAGCCGCACCCCCCGCATGCCCAGCATCGGGTTGAACTCCGAGAGCGCATCGGCGCGGCGCATGATCTCGGAGAGCGGCTTGCTAAGCGCATCAGCCAGAAAGCGCAGCCCATCCTTGGAATGCGGCAGGAACTCATGCAGCGGCGGGTCGAACAGGCGGATGCAGACCGGCTGGCCCTGCATGATCTCGAACAACCCTATGAAGTCAGCCCTCTGCATGGGCAAGAGCCGCTCCAACGCGTCCGAGCGATCCTCGGGCGCGTCGGCGAAGATCATCTCGCGCATCAGCGTGAGGCGGTCATCCTCGAAGAACATATGCTCGGTGCGGCACAGCCCGATCCCTTGCGCCCGGAACTCGCGCGCGATGCGCGCATCGGCGGGCGTATCGGCATTGGCGCGGATGTCGATGTCGCGCCGTGCATCAGCCCACTCCAGCAGCGTGGTGAAGCGATCATCGAGCGAGGGCTCCTGCAGCGCGACCTCGCCCAGCAGCACCACCCCATTGGTGCCATCGACCGTGATCATGTCGCCTTCCGACAGCATCACTGTGCCCACCCGCACGGTCTTGCGCCGCTCATCGATCTGCATGCGCGAGGCGCCGACAACGCAGGGCACCCCCAGACCGCGCCCGATCACGGCGGCATGGCTGGTCATCCCCCCGCGCTCGGTCAGCACCGCCTGGGCGGCGTGCATGCCGCGAATATCCTCGGGCGTGGTCTCGCGCCGCACCAGAATGCAGGGCTCGTCACGGGCATGGCAGGCTTGCGCGGCGGTCGAGGAAAACACGATCTTGCCGATGGCGGCGCCGGGACTGGCCGCGATACCCGCCACGAACCGCTCGGCCCGCGCGCGCGGATCGACCTGTCGGTGCAGCAATTCGCTCAGCGCCTTGGGCGCAATGCGCATCAAGGCCTCGTCGCGCTCGATGATCCCGTCATTCGCCAGATCGACCGCCACCCGCACCGAGGCGCGCGACGAGCGTTGCACCGTCACTGCATCCAGCACCCAGAGCTTGCTGTCCTCCAGCGTGAATTCGATCTCCATCTCTTCACGCAGCCGCTCGCGGGCAAAATTCCCGTGCCGCACCAGTTCGGCAAAGGCATCGGGGCAGCGTTCCTCGAGCGACGGGCCGCGCTTGTCGCGGGTCAGATAAAGCACATCGGCACTGGTCGCGCCATTCTCCTGTCTGCGCGAGGTGAAGCGCCCGGTGACCTGCGGCGCGCCGGTCTCGGCATTGATGAAGCGGATCAGCCCCGCCCCGCTCTCGCCCTTGCCAAACCCTCCGGCCATGGCCTGCACCACCAGCCCGAGCCCAGCATCCACCGGCGCCCCCTTGGCCTGTCTGAGCAGCCGCGCCGAGGTGCCCTCCCAGGCCCGCGCCATCGAGCGCAGCACATCGGCAAGCTGCTGCGCGGGCGATTGCGGGAAGGGTTCTTCCATCTCGGCCTCGTAGTCGCGCAGCGCCGCCTGCAGCGCAGGCAGGCAAGGCTCGGGCGCGTCGAACATGTCGGGGTCGAGATGGGCGACATGCTCGGCATAGGCCTGCACGAAGCGCAGATAGATCTCGGTCGCGACCGGTTCACCGTAAAGCTCTGAAATATCGGCATGTTTCTCGTCATTCATGCCGATATTCAAAATCGCCGCCGGCCCGCCCCATTGCGGATGCTCGGCGCTTGGGCGCACCGAGAGCAACTGGCCCTGCGGGAAATGGCTCAGGAGATGGCGCAGGTTCATCTGCGCACCGGTCGCGATCTCGCGCACCACCGCGAAAGACAGCGCGATGGTCTGCGGCACCGGCATATCCAGCCGGACAAGGCGTTGCAGGCATTTCGCGCGCCAGCCATGGGTCTGGCGCTTGATCGGCGCCGAGCCGGTGATCTGGGCGTAATCGGTGAGGGTCAGGTATTTCGGCATGAGCAGGGCTTTCTGGCTGCGGCGCAGCATAGGCGGTTGCGACGCCGAGACAAGCCCTGTTCACGCGCCCGAAGCGCCTCCGGGCTGGCGCATCGGCCCCTCAGCCCTCCAGTTGCGTCAGATCGGCCACCTGCAGGCAGGTCGCGCGGATGCGGTGCAAGAGGTTCAGCCGGTTGCGGCGCAGGATCTGGTTGTCGGAGTTGATCTGCACAGCGTCAAAGAACGCATCGATCGGCGCGCGCAGGGCGGCCATGCCGGCCATGGCGCTCGCGAAATCCTCGGCGGCCATGGCCGGGGCGATGGCGGCCTCGGCCTGGTCGAGGGCGCTGAAAAGCGCGGTTTCCTCGGGGGTTTCCGCCAGTTTCGGGTCGGGGCCGAAGGAATATTCGACCCCGTCCTTGGCCTCGGCCTGCGTCAGGATGTTGTTCGCGCGCTTGAAACCTTGCAGCAGGTTGGTGCCGTCATCGGTTTTCAGGAAGGCGCTCAGCGCCTCGGCGCGTTTGACCAGCAGGGTGAGGTCGTCATTGCCCGGCATGGCAAGACA
>SLJW01000242.1 GCA_007134865.1 Paracoccaceae bacterium
CCACCCGCCCGCCCATGACCCTTCGCGGGCGCTGCCCATGCCGTTGGCATGGGCGGGGCATGGCCTCTCCCGGTGCCAGTACTTTCGACGACGCAGGGCGGCTTGCCTCTCGGCAAGCCGCCCTGTAGGATTTGATCAAATCTTGAGAGTGACCGTGATGAAAATAGGCATCCTGCAGACGGGTCAGGCGCCCGAGCCACTGCGTGAGCAGACCGGCGATTACCCAGGCCTGTTCGAGCGCTTGCTCGCGGGCCATGGGTTCGACTTCGTGACATGGCATGTCGAGGCGATGGAGTTTCCTGCCTCGATCCATGATGCCGATGGCTGGCTGATCACCGGCTCGCGCCATGGGGTCTATGAGGACCACCCTTTCATCGCCCCGCTCGAGCAGTTTGTCCGCGACGCCCTCGCGGCTGAGTTGCCAGTGGTAGGTATCTGTTTCGGCCATCAGATCATGGCCCAGGCTCTGGGCGGCAAGGTCGAGAAATTCGCCGGGGGCTGGGCTGTCGGCGCGCAGGGTTATGAATTCGGGGATGCTACGCTCACGCTCAATGCATGGCATCAGGATCAGGTTACTGAACCGCCTGCGGGTGCGAAGCTTCTCGCCAGTAACGACTTCTGCGCCTATGCCGCGCTCGGCTATGGCGAAACCGGGTTTTCCGTCCAGCCGCACCCGGAATTCGACGACAGTTTCATCATGGGCCTGATCGAGACCCGCGGGCGCGGCCTTGTGCCTGCCCCGCTCCTGCAACAGGCCGAGGCGCAAATGGGCGGGCGGCGGGATGCGGGCGCAATTGCAGCGCGTATTGCCGCGCATTTCAAGGCCCATGAAGCTGCCGGAACCCGCGCCGGATCGGAGGTCTCATGAGCGACTGGCGAACCCGGATACCGCAGGCAGCGCAGGAGTTCCTCGCGGGCCGCAGGCTGGACGAGATCGAATGCATCATCGCCGATATGGCCGGGGTGGCGCGGGGCAAGGCGATGCCCGCCTTCAAGTTCGACGAAACGTCGAAATACTATCTGCCCACATCGATCTTTTTGCAGACCATCACGGGCGGTTGGGCCGAGTTCCGCGACGGCGCCGATCTGGAACCCGACATGATCATGCGCCCCGATTTCAGCACGGCGACGGCTGCCCCCTGGACTGCCGACTGGACACTGCAAATCATCCATGATGCCGAGGACACACACGGCGCACCAATCCCGACCGCGCCACGCAACGTGCTCAAACGGGTGCTTGAGCTCTACCGTGCCGAGGGGTGGCAGCCTGTCGTCGCCCCCGAAATGGAGTTTTTCTTCGTTGCCCGCAACACCGACCCCAACATGCCGATCATCCCACCGATCGGCCGGACCGGACGCCCGGCTGCGGCGCGACAGGCCTATTCCATTTCGGCGGTCGACGAATACGGCAAGGTGATCGACGATATCTATGATTTCGCCGAGGCCATGGGGCTCGAGATCGATGGCATGATGCAGGAGGGCGGCGCCGGGCAGGTCGAGATCAACCTCGTGCATGGCGATGCCCTGAACCTCGCGGATCAGGTGTTCTATTTCAAGCGCATGATCCGCGAGGCGGCACTGCGCCATGACATGTTCGCCACCTTCATGGCCAAGCCGATCGAGGGCGAGCCCGGCTCGGCCATGCATATCCACCATTCCGTGCTCGATGCCACCACCGGGCGCAATCTGTTCTCGACCGAGAATGGTGAGGGCACCGAAGCCTTCCTGCATTTCATCGGCGGGTTACAGCGGCATCTGCCATCAGCGGTGGCGCTGATTTCGCCCTATGTGAACAGTTACCGCCGCTATGTTCCGGATTTCGCGGCGCCGATCAATCTTGAATGGGGTTATGACAACCGCACCACGGGGCTGCGCGTGCCGATCTCGTCACCGGCCTCGCGCCGGGTCGAGAATCGGCTCGCAGGGATGGATTGCAACCCCTATCTGGGCATCGCGGCCTCACTGGCCTGCGGCTATCTCGGGCTCAAGGAGGGCATCGGTCCGCGCGAGGAATGCCGGACCAATGCCTATGTGGACGAGGACGAAGAATTGCCGCGGACACTCGGCGCCGCGCTGGACCTGTTCGAGGAGGCCACGGGGCTGCATGAGGTATTGGGCGAGGAGTTCTGCAAGATCTATGCCGCTGTCAAGCGCGACGAATATAGCGAGTTTTTGCAGGTCATCAGCCCGTGGGAGCGCGAGCATCTGCTGCTGAACGTATGAACCTGCTCTTCGCCAATGATCGCGCGGGGGAATACCCGCCCAGCTATTATGCCGCCACGGCCACGCCGCTCGCGCCTTTTCCGCCGTTGAAAGGGGCGCGTCGGTCGGATGTTTGCGTCGTTGGGGGCGGCTTTACGGGTCTGTCGGCGGCGCTGCATCTGGCCGAGCGCGGCTATTCGGTGATCCTGCTCGAGGCGCATCGGGTCGGGTTCGGGGCCTCGGGGCGCAATGGCGGGCAGGTGGGGCCGGGGCAGCGGATCGGGCAGGATGTGCTGGAAAAGATGTTTGGGCGCGCGGATGCGCGCCGGCTCTGGGATCTGGGGCTCGAGGCGCGCGATATCGTGCAGGAGCTGATCGCGCGGCTAGAGATCGACTGCGGTTACAAGCCCGGTGTGCTGCATGCCGACTGGCATGCCAGCGACGTGCCCGAGGCCCATGCCTATGCCGAGAAACTCGCGCGTGACTATGACTATACTGATATCGAGGCGCTCGACCGCGCGGCGGTACAAGGCATCGTGCAGACGCGCGCCTATCAGGGTGGCACGCTTGACCACGGCTCCGGGCATTTGCACCCGCTGGCCTATGCCTTCGGGCTGGCGCGCGGGGCAGTCGCGGCCGGGGTCGAGATATGTGAATCGACGCTGGTGGTAGATATCCAGCAGGGCAAAACGGCCCGCGTGCAGACGCAGCAGGGTTATGTCGAGGCCGATCATGTAATCCTTGCCGCGAATGGTTATCTGGGCGGGTTGGCGGCACCAGTGGCGGCAAAGGTCATGCCGATCAACAATTTCATCATCGCAACGGCGCCCCTGCCCGAAGGAACCGTGCTGACACGCGATGTGGCCGTCGCGGACAGCAAATTCGTGATCAATTACTTCCGCCTGTCCGAGGACAAGCGACTGCTCTTTGGCGGCGGCGAGAGCTATGGCTACAGTTTCCCTGACATCACCCGCACGGTGCGCAAGCCGATGCTTGAGGTCTTCCCGCAGCTTCGCGACACTCCGATTGATTACGCGTGGGGCGGCACGCTCGCCATTACCATGACCCGGCTGCCCTGTTTCATGCGGGTGGCACCGAATATCCTCTCGGCTTCGGGCTATTCCGGGCATGGGGTGGCGCTGGCCAGCCTGGCCGGGCGGATCATGGCCGAGACCGTCGCCGGACAGGCAGAGCGCTTTGACCTGATGGCAGGGCTGAAACTACCCGCCTTTCCGGGCGGGCGGGCGCTGCGCAGCCCGCTTCTGACGCTGGCGATGACCTGGTTTGCACTCAGGGATCGACTGGGATTGTAGGCTGTCTGCGACTGGCGCAGAGTGCCTAGGTCATACACCCGGGTCACACCGGGCGGTTGCAGTCGTGATAATGGCGCAGCGTATCCGTGCTGTGCGTCACTTGTTCATCTTCGAGAGCTTGTCCTGCAAATCCGCCAATTGCTTCTTGATCTGGTCGAGATCGTCCTCGTTTTCCCCGGACTCGCCGGGTTGCGCCAGACCGGGCCAGCCCGCCATCATGGTCTTCATGAAAGCCTGTTGCTGGCGCTGCAATTCCTCGAAGCCCGGCATGGCAGACATCGGATTGGCGCGGGACATGTTCTCCATGATCTGGGACTGGCCCTCGCGCAGCATCTCGAAGGACATCGCCAGAAACTGCGGTACTACGCTTTGCGCCTGCGTGGTGTAACTGCGCACCAGATCGTTCAGCACTTCGATCGGCAGCACGCTCTCGCCGCGGCTTTCATGCTCGGCGATAATCTGCAGCAGGTATTGCCGGGTCAGGTCGTCGCCTGATTTCAGATCGACGATCTGCACCTCGCGCCCCGACCGGATGAAGCCCGCGATATCCTCGAGCGTCACGTAATCGCTGGTCTCGGTGTTATACAGCCTGCGACTGGCATAGCGCTTGATCAGAAGCGGCTTGGCGTCTTCGGTCATCTCATCCCTCCCCGAGACTTTTGCAGTGCAGCAAGACTAGGCGAGGAATATGCAAAAGGAAAGGGCGAGCGTAATGCGCTCGCCCTTCCAGGTCAGGCACCCATCGGGAGGAAATGGTGCCTGACGTCGTGCAGAAGCTTATTTCGCAGAAGCAGCTTTGGTGGCTTTGGTTGCCGTGTCGGTGGCTTTCTTGACAGCCGATGCAGCTTCTTCCTGCATGTCCTTGCCAGCAGCCATCAGCAGCTCAACCGTGTCCATCTGAACTTTTTTCGCGATTTCAGCGAAAGCGGCGACATGCTCGGCGGTCATCTCGGCCTGCGCCGAAGCGAAATCGGTCATGGCTTTCGAATAATCAGCCGGGTCTTCCTTGACGGTCGACACTTCGCCAACTTTGGCCAGCGTGGCTTTGGTCCACTTGGTCGAAACTTCGGTCGATTTCTCGGCAGCTTCCAGAGCGACTTTGCTCATGCGCTCGGCCAGAGCAGCCTGCGACTTGAACATGTCCTGCATGGCGGACGTGTCCATCGGGAACGAGCCCATCATGTCTTTCATCATCTTGGTGTAGTCAACGCTCTTGGTCATGGGTGATCTCCTTGATCTCTGGTTCTCCCGGCAGCCCAGCTCATCTGGTCTCTGCCCATGACCACAATATGCATGCTGCAGTGCAGCATTTCAAGGACTTTTTCTGCACTGCAGCAAAAAACCTGCTGCCGACGCGCAAGCCTATGACATGGCTTCGTTCTTTGAGCTGATGACATAAGTGCCGGGTGCATCCGCAAGTGCCGGATACTCCGAATCGCCGGGAATACGCGGGTCCACCTTGGCGCCCGAGCGCTTGCGCAGCCAGTCCGACCAGCGCGGCCACCATGAGCCCTCGTGGAACTCTGCGGCCTCTTGCCATTCTTCCGGGGTGCCCTCGGGGGTCGGGCCAGCGTAATGGCCATATTTCTTCTTGCTTGGCGGGTTGATGATCCCGGCGATATGACCCGACTGCGACAGGATGAACGTCTTGTCGCGGCTGCCCATCTTGGTCACACCGCGAAAACTCGACCGCCAGGCCGCGATATGATCGGTTTCGCAGGCCACCGCACAGACCGGATGCTTGACATCCTTGATGCTCACATCCTCGCCGCAGATGGAGAAGCTCGCGCTCGCAAAGCGGTCCTGCTGGCATAGCTCTCGCAAATACCGGATGCACATCTCCCCCGGCAGATTGGTGCCGTCGCCATTCCAGTAGAG
>SLJW01000036.1 GCA_007134865.1 Paracoccaceae bacterium
CCCAAGATCGCGGATTACCCTTTCACGACGCTGCACCCCAATCTGGGCGTGGTGGGCATCGACGGGCGCGAGTTTGTCATGGCCGATATTCCAGGACTCATTGAAGGGGCCTCCGAGGGGCGGGGCCTGGGCGATCAGTTTCTGGGCCATGTCGAACGCTGCGCGGTGCTTTTGCAGCTTGTCGATGGCACCTCGGAGGATGTCGCCCAGGACTGGCGCATCATCGATCAAGAGCTCGATGCCTATTCGCATGATGTCGCGATGAAACCGCGCATCATTGCATTGAACAAGATCGACGCACTGGATGAGGAAGAGCGTGCCGCGAAGCAGGCCGCCCTGCGGGCGGCCTGTGGGCGGGAGGTCCATCTGATTTCGGCGGTCTCGGGCGAGGGGATGCCAGAGGTGTTGCGTGCGCTGATGGCGCGGATCGACCGCGCGAAACCGAAAGACGAGGATGATGAACCATGGCAGCCCTGAGCCCCGCCGCGGCTCTGGACGCGTCCCGGCGTGTTGTCATCAAGATTGGCTCGGCACTTCTGGTCGAGGGCGGCGCGCTGCGCGCGCCGTGGCTGCAAGCGCTGGCGCAGGATGTGGCGGCGTTGCGAGGGCGCGGCGCGGATGTGGTGATCGTGTCCTCGGGCTCGATTGCGCTGGGGCGTGGGGCGCTCCACCTGCCTGCAGGGGCGCTGTCGCTGGAGCAGAGCCAGGCGGCGGCCTCGGTCGGGCAGATCCGGTTGGCGCGTGCCTATGAGGAAGCGCTCGCGCCGCATGGCATCGCGACCGGGCAGGTTTTGCTGACTTTGGATGATACGCAGAACCGGCGGCGCTATCTGAACTCGCGCGCGACATTGGCCACGCTTCTTGGGCTTGGTGTGGTGCCGATTGTCAACGAAAACGACACAATCGCCACGGATGAAATCCGATATGGCGACAATGACCGGCTGGCAGCGCAGGTTGCCGTCACGATTGGCGCCGATCTGTTGGTGCTCTTGTCCGATGTGGACGGTCTCTATAGCGGCAATCCGCAGACCGACCCGGAGGCGCAGCATCTTGCCCATGTCGAGCGGATCACGCCCAAGATCGAGGCGATGGCCGGAGAGCCGGTCTCGGGTCTCTCCAAGGGCGGCATGAAGACCAAGGTGATGGCAGCGAAAACCGCGACAACGGCAGGCTGCGCGATGATCATCACCGCCGGGGCCGAGGCGCATCCGCTGGCGCGGCTGCGCGAGGGTGCGCGCGCGACGCTCTTTGCCGCGCAGGGCGACCCGCGTTCGGCGCGCAAGCGCTGGATCGCGGCGATGAAGCCGCGCGGGGTGGTGCATGTCGATGGCGGTGCGGTGCGGGCGTTGGCGCAGGGCAAGTCACTCTTGCCTGCAGGCGTGGTGCGGATCGAGGGGGTGTTCCAGCGCGGTGACCCGGTCACAATCGCCGGGCCAGAGGGGCCGCTGGGGCTGGGGCTCGCCGGGTATTCGAGCCCCGAGGCCAGCGCCATTGCCGGGCACCGCTCGCATGAGATAGAAGCAATCCTCAACTATCCGGGCCGCGTGGCCCTCATTCACCGGGACGAGATGGCATTATGAGCGAGATCAGCCAGAACATGCTGGAGATGGGAAAGCGCGCCCGCAAGGCCACCGAGACGCTCGCGCAGGCGACGCCCGAAGCCAAGACCCGCGCGCTGGAGGCCGCCGCCGAGGCGCTCTGGGAGGCGCGCGCCGAGGTGATTGCCGCCAATGCGCGCGACATGGAGGCCGCGCAGGGCAAGGGGCTCTCGGGCGCGATGCTGGATCGGCTGATGCTGGACGAGACGCGCGTCAAAGGCATCTGCGACAGCCTGCGCGCTGTTGCCGCGCAAGCGGACCCGGTCGGGCAGGTGATCGCGGAATTCGACCGCCCCACCGGGCTGCATATCCAGCGCGTGCGCACACCGCTTGGCGTAGTCGGCGTGATCTATGAATCGCGCCCCAATGTCACGGCGGATGCGGGCGGGCTGTGCCTCAAGGCGGGCAATGCGGTGATCCTGCGCGGCGGCTCGGAGAGCTTCCATTCCTCGCGCGCCATCCATGCGGCGTTGGTCGCAGGGCTGCGGACGGCGGGGCTGCCCGAGGATGCGATCCAGCTTGTGCAGACCACCGACCGCGCAGCGGTCTCGGACATGCTGCGCATGGTCGAGCATATCGACGTGATCGTGCCGCGCGGGGGCAAGGGGCTGGTCGGGCTGGTGCAACGCGAGGCGCGGGTGCCGGTCTTTGCCCATCTCGAGGGCATTTGCCATGTCTATGTCGATGCGGCAGCCGACCCGGAAAAGGCGCGCCGCGTGGTGCTGAACGCCAAGACACGGCGCACCGGCATTTGCGGCGCTGCGGAATGTCTGCTGTTGCATCGCGACATTGTCGATGGGCTCGGGGCCGAGATCATCGCGGAGCTGGTCGGCGCCGGGGTCGAGATGCGCGTGGGCGAGGGGCTTCAGCATCTGCCCGGCGTGGTGCCCGCAAAGCCCGAGGATTTCGGCTGCGAGTTTCTCGACAAGATCATGGCCGCCGCCGTGGTCGATGATGTCGAGGGCGCGATTGCGCATATCCGCGCCTATGGCTCGCAGCATACCGACGCGATCCTGACCGAGGATGACGCAGTGGCGGCGCGGTTTTTCGCGGGGCTGGATTCGGCTATCCTGATGCGCAATGCCTCGACTCAGTTCGCCGATGGCGGCGAGTTCGGGCTAGGCGCCGAAATCGGCATCGCGACCGGCAAGATGCATGCGCGCGGACCCGTGGGGGCCGAGCAATTGACGAGCTTCAAATATCTGGTGACCGGCGACGGGACCGTGCGGGCATAAGCCGCGCGGTCTTTACGGCGAAGAGACAAGGCAGCACCCTCCTTCGGAGGGCGCTGTTCGGGGTCAAGGCATAGCTTGCACCCTTACTCCCGGATGCAGCTTGCCTCCGACCCCTGACAAGCCAGGAAGATACCGCTCATATTGCCTTGGGGATTGCCGAGATTGAACACGCCGGCCGCTTCCTGCGCGCCGGGGCCATAGAATGCACCGCTCATCTCACCGCGCGCGGGCTGCTCCTGAAACAGGAAAAGGGTGTCGCGCGTTGCCTCGAATTCGCCATTCGAGGCATTGACAGTGACATTATTGAAGGCCGCCGAGACCGGTTGACCATCGGAAAGGTCGGCATTCATGCGCCCGCTGAGCACCGCCTGATTGAAATCGACCAGCAGCGACATGTCGCCTTCGACCATTTCGGCAGAGCGACCTGACACCCCCGCGCTGCCACTGAAGCGACCAGCGTAATTCGCGACCCCTTCGCGCGGCAACCGCACCCGCGCCGGGGGCGTGCCCGGGCGCTCTGAATGGGCGAATTGCGAGATTGTCTGACTGGTGCCGCCGATGAGTTGCAGGATGCTGAAATTGCCGACAAAGGCGTAGTCGCCTTCGAGACGTTGCAGCAATGTGCCCTGACCCGAGGTGCCGGTCGGACCGCCCACCACCGAACAGGCGCCGAGCGTCTGATCCTCGCAGAGAACTGTCGTGTTCTGCATCGGTCCCTCGGTGATACGCAACAGGATGCGACCGTCATCGGCGCGCGAGACGCTGGCGCGGGACTGGTCCACAAGGCCATCAGTGCCGATACTGAGGGAGCCGCGCTCAACAGGTCCGGTGGAACCGCCTCCACTCCCGCCACCACAGGCCGCCAATGCCAGAATAGACACCGCCAGAAGCGGTGCGAAACGGGGGCTGCTCATGTTCTGCCTCGTTTTTCTTTGCTTTGCCCCAGAATCGAAGGGCAGGGCAAACCTGTCAAGATGGATGGCCCCTCAGCCCTGCCAAGATCGCCCGATCAGGCGTCGCTGCGGCAAAAATGACTCAGTTTCGTGGAAACTTCCGGAAGGGCTCAATCGGCTTTGCGCTCCCATGGGACAGTGAACTCATCGAGAACCGGCGCCAGCGCCGCTTCATCCTGCCCGGGTTCGACTGCAATCTGAGCAACGAGCCCGCGTTTGCGGTCCTCATAGACATTGGCCACTTTGGCGCGCACCTGCGCATCCGCCAATGCGGCGCTCAGCACACGCGCAATTGCCTTGCGGCGCAGGTCGGGTTTGAACACCTTGCCGACAGCGGTCTTGGGCAGTTCCGGCAGAACCTCAAGATGTTTCGGAACAGCCGCGCGTTCCTTGATGTGTTCCTGCGCATGCGTCATCAACTCGTCTGTACTCACCTGAGCCCCCTCGACGAGTTCGACATAGGCGCAGGGCAACTCGCCCGCTTTTGAATCGGGCTGCCCGATTGCCCCGACAAAGCTGACTGCCGGATGCGCCAGCAGAGCCTCCTCGATCTCGGCGGGGTCGATATTATGCCCGCTGCGGATGATGAGGTCCTTCTGCCGCCCGGTGATCCAGAGATAGCCATCGCTGTCCAGCCGCCCCAGGTCGCCGGTGCGCAGATGGTTGCCGATATATAGATCGCGATTCTTGGCGTCTTCGGTATAGGTGGGCGGTGTCACGCCGGGATTGTCGATGCAGATCTCGCCAACTTCATCCGTCGCGCATTCGGCAAAGTCGCCATTGACCGCGCGCATGATCCTCACGTCGGTGTAGGGCAGGGGCAGACCGACCGAGCCGATCTTCTGCACGCCCTCGACCGGGTTGCACGAGACCAGACAGGTCGCCTCGGTCAGCCCGTAGCCTTCGCAGATCTTGACGCCGGTGGCCTTTTCGAATCGCTTGTAAAGCTCGCGCGGCAGCGCCGCCGAGCCGGAAATGCCGGTGCGCAGCGTCGAGATATCGGCATCGACCTTGCGGCTCATCAGCGCGGCCAGCGCGGTCGGCACAGTGATCATGAATGTCACGCCCCAGCGCTCGATCAGTTTCCAGAAATTGTCAAACACGCCCTCGCCGCGATAGCCCTGCGGGGTGGGAAAAACCACATGCGCGCCCGACATGATGCAGCACATCAGGATCGGATAGGCGGCAAAAACATGGAAGAGCGGCAGCGGGCAGAGCAGCACGTCCTTCTCGGTGAACAGGATCTCGGAACCAAGCCAGCCATTGTAGATCATGCCGGAATAGCGATGCTGGGCCATCTTGGGCATGCCCGTGGTGCCGCCTGTGTGGAAAAAGGCCGCGATACGGTCGGATTGCGGGGCGTCGAAATTCAGACCGTCAGAGCGCTGGCGGGCGAGTTCGCGGTGGAAATCGAGTATGCGGGCCTTGTGCGTGACACTGACCTTGGGCCGGATCAGCGGAACGATCCAGCTTTTCGGCGGGCTGAGATGAGGCAGCAGGTCGAGTTCCAATACGGTCTGCACATCCGGGGCGTCTGCCACGGCCTGCGCCACTTTCTGCGCGACATCAGTCTTTGGAAAGGCGCG
>SLJW01000168.1 GCA_007134865.1 Paracoccaceae bacterium
AAAGGCCTGACCGAACGCAAGGTGCTCTATGGGCATGTGTTTCGCAACGGGATGCTCATTGTCATCGCTGGCTTTCCGGCGGTTTTCGTGGGCGTGTTCTTCGGCGGTTCGCTGATCATCGAGACTATCTTCTCACTCGATGGTCTTGGGCGGCTGGCATTTGAAGCGACGGTCGCGCGGGATTACCCGGTGATGTTCGGCACGCTCTTTGTCTTCGGCCTGATCGGGCTGGTGGTGGGGCTGATCTCGGACCTGATGTATGTCTGGATCGACCCGCGGATCGACTTCGAGACGCGGGAGACCTGAGCCATGGATCAGCGCGTTCAAGAGTTTGTGGCGGCCCCCAACCCTGTCGAGGAGGGTGAAGGCAAGCGCCTGGCGATGCCCGAGCCGACCAAGCGCTTTGGCATCACCGTCTCGGCACTGAACCGGCGGCGCTGGCGCAATTTCCGGGCAAATCGCCGCGCTTTCTGGTCACTGATTGTCCTCGGCGTGCTGTATTTCCTGTCGCTCTTCGCTGAATTCATCGCAAATGATCGCCCCATCATCATCAATTATCGCGGCAGCTTGCACTTCCCGATCCAGAATTTCTATGCCGAGACGGCGTTCGGCGGCGATTTCCGGACCGAGGCAGTCTATCGCAGCCCGGAAGTGCAATGCCTGATCCGCACGGGTGGGGCCGAGCTTTGCCTTGATGACCCGGATGAGGCGATGGCGCAGGCCGAGACAGGGATCGTCGATGGCGAGGAGATTGTGCCGGGCTGGATGGTCTGGCCGCTTATCCCCTATAGCTTCAACACGATCAACGACATCGGTCGTGCCGCACCCTCTCCACCTGATGGGCAGCATCTGTTGGGAACTGATGACCGCGCACGCGATGTGTTGGCACGGATCATCTATGGCTTCCGCCTCTCGATCTCCTTTGCCCTGGTGGTCACTGTTCTGACATCGGTCATCGGCATCGCCGCTGGGGCAGTGCAGGGCTTTTTCGGGGGGCTGATCGACCTGTTCTTCCAGCGTGTCATCGAGTTGTGGAACTCGGTGCCCTCGCTTTATGTCATCATCATCCTGTCATCCATGTTCATGATGAACTTCTGGTTACTCGTGTTCCTGATGACTTTGTTCGGCTGGACCGGGCTTGTCGGTGTGGTGCGCGCGGAATTCCTGCGCGCGCGGAATTTCGAATATGTCCGCGCGGCGCGCGCGCTGGGCGTGTCTAACATGACGATCATGTTCCGCCATGTACTGCCTAACGCCATGGTCGCCACGCTGACCTTCCTGCCCTTCATCATCACCGGCGTCATCGGCTCGCTGGCCGCGCTCGACTTCCTCGGTTTCGGCCTGCCGTCCTCTGCACCCTCGCTGGGCGAGTTGACGCTTCAGGCGAAGAATAACCTGCAGGCGCCGTGGCTAGGCTTCTCGGCCTTCTTTACCTTTGCGATCATGCTCTCGTTGCTGGTGTTCATCTTTGAGGGTGTGCGCGACGCCTTCGACCCGAGAAAGACCTTCTCATGAGCCGTGTTCTGGATATCCGCGACCTTTCCGTGACCTTCCTTCAGGAAGGTCGCGAAGTGCGCGCGGTGCGCAGCATTTCCTTCCATGTCGAGAAGGGTGAGACGGTGGCGCTGGTGGGCGAGTCGGGATCGGGCAAGTCGGTCTCTGCGCTCTCCTCAGTGGGGTTGCTGCCCGACTCGGCGCAGGTCGAGGGGTCGGTGAAGTTCAAGGGGTCGGAACTGGTTGGCGCTCCGGACAGCAAGTTGCGGCAAGTGCGTGGCAATGACATCAGCTTTATTTTTCAGGAGCCGATGACCTCGCTCAACCCGCTGCACACGATCGAGAAGCAGATCACAGAGAGCCTGACGCTCCATCAGGGTATCGGCGGGGCCAAGGCCCGCGTGCGGGTGCTGGAGCTTCTGGAGAAGGTCGGCATCCGCGATGCCGAGAGCCGCCTTTCGGCCTATCCGCACCAACTTTCGGGTGGGCAGCGCCAGCGCGTGATGATCGCCATGGCTCTGGCCAACGAACCGGAGCTTCTGGTTGCGGATGAACCCACCACGGCGCTTGATGTCACCATTCAGGCGCAGATCCTCGAACTTCTGGCCGAGTTGAAGCGGGCCGAGGGGATGAGCCTGTTGTTCATAACCCACGATCTGACCATTGTGCGTCGCTTCGCCGACCGGGTTTGCGTGATGCAGGGTGGCGAGATTGTCGAGCAGGGGCCAACGGACGAGATTTTTGATGCGCCTCAGCACCCCTATACGCGCAAGCTCCTCGCAGCCGAGTCCAAGGGCGCGCCGGAACCAGTGCCGCCCCAGGCGCAGGAAATCCTGCGAACCGACGACCTGCGTATCTGGTTTCCCATCCAGCGCGGATTTTTGCGGCGGACCGTTGGCCATGTGAAGGCGGTGAATGCGGCCTCCATAACCCTGCGCGCGGGTGAGACGCTCGGGATCGTGGGCGAGTCAGGGTCAGGCAAGACCACACTGGCACTGGCTATCCTGCGGCTGATATCCAGCGACGGGCCGATCTGGTTCGATGGTGGCAATATCCAAGGCCGCAAGTCGCATGCGCTGCGCAGCTTGCGACGGGATTTGCAGATCGTGTTTCAGGACCCTTACGGCAGTCTCAGCCCGCGCATGACGGTGGAGCAGATCATTGCCGAGGGTCTAGGTGTGCATGGTGTGCCAACTGGCCGGTCGGAGCGCGAGCTTGTCGCCGAGATCATGGATGAGGTTGGGCTCGACCCCACAACTATGGAGCGCTACCCGCATGAGTTTTCGGGCGGGCAGCGTCAGCGCATCGCCATTGCCCGCGCCATGATCCTGCGCCCGAAACTCGTTGTGCTGGACGAGCCCACATCGGCGCTGGACATGACCGTGCAGGTGCAGATCGTCGAGTTGCTTCGCACCTTGCAGCGCAAGCATGGGTTGGCATATCTCTTCATCAGCCATGATTTACGCGTGGTACGCGCGCTGTCGCACAAGGTGATGGTGATGAAACAGGGCGACGTGGTAGAGGCCGGGCCGATCGATCAGGTCTTTGATGCGCCGAAAGACCCGTACACGCGCCAGCTTCTCGCGGCGGCACTGGACATCACGACGGTCGGCGCGGCCTGAGGCATGCGCATTCTTCTGGTCCACCAGAATTTCCCGGGCCAGTTTCGTCACCTCGCCCCTGCGCTGGTCGCGCGCGGGCATCAGGTTGTCGCCCTGACCGCTGAAAAAAACGAGCAAGCTACAGCGATCCCGACCTATCGCTACCCAATGCCGGACAAACCACCCGATCCGCGCCAGTCGCGCTTGGGAACGACCTACACGGCAATGACTGACCGCGCATATAGAGTCGCCCGCGCCGCTATCCAGCTGCGCGACAAGATGGGCTTTCGACCCGATGTGATTTTCGGCCATTCGGGTTGGGGCGAGACCCTGTTCCTGCGCGAGGTCTGGCCCGAGGCGCGGCTTCTGGTTTATGCCGAGTTTTATTATGCCGCCAAGGGTCTGGATGTCGGCTTCGACCCAGAATTCAGCCGTGAAGATCTGGGTGCACAACTCTCGGTGATTGCCCGGCAGGGGCATCTGGCGCTGTCCATGGTGCAGGCCGATGGCGCACTGTCACCGACAGAGTGGCAGGCCGATACCTTTCCGGCCTGTTTCCGCGACAAGATCACCATCATCCATGACGGTGTCGATACTGAGACCCTGAGTGTCGATACTCAGGCAGAGTATCGACTCCCCTCGGGCCGGGTGATCCGGGCGGGTGACGAGGTGCTGACTTATGTCGCGCGCAATATCGAGCCCTATCGCGGGTCGCATATCTTCCTGCGCGCGTTGCCCGAGGTGCTGCAGGCTCGGCGCGCGGCACAAGTGGTCATTATTGGCGGCGATGGCGTGAGCTATGGCGCTGCGCCCCCCGAGGGAACATGGCGCGAGGTTTTTCTGTCCGAACTGGCCGGACGTATCGACCTCTCTCGCGTCCATTTCCTCGGGCGAGTGCCATATCCCGACTTCGTGCGCCTGATGCAGATCAGCCGAGTGCATGCCTATCTCACAGTGCCTTTCGTGCTGTCATGGTCGATGCTGGAAGCGATGGCGATGGAGGCCTGTGTCATCGCGTCCCGCACTGGCCCGGTAGAGGAGGTCATCACAGATGGCGTCAATGGGCGGCTGGTCGATTTCTTCGATATCGAGGGCTGGTCAGACGCGATGATAGATGCATTGGCCGCTCCCGAGCGCCTCCAGTCGCTTCGGCAGGCGGCGCGCCAGACCGTGATCGAGAATTATGACTTGCGCCGCATTTGTCTGCCGCGTCTAATCCGATTTGTCGAAGCCGAGATCTGAGCGGTTCAGATCGCCGAGGAATGGCCTTCTCGGGACAGGGTGTATTCGTCGAATACTGTCGCGATCATGCGTGTCAGCGGCTGGCCCTCATGCGGAATAAACAGCCCGTCGCGTGTGCGTTTGACGAAATCGCCAAAGCGGGTCACTACGCGCTCGATGAGTGCGTCAAGCATCGCCGGATCCGCGCCGTAGCTTTCGATCAATTCATCGCGTGACAGGCGAAAATCGCACATCAACGCTTCGATGGCTCGCCCCCGCCAGTGGTCGGTGGGGGTGAAGACATGGCCGCGCGTGGTTGCGAATTGCCTCGCTTCGACAGCTTTTTTCCATTGCGCGGTCGCAGGGGCGTTCTGGGCATACCCCTGCGGAAAGCGCGAGATGGATGATGCGCCCAGCCCGATCAGGACGGGAGATGTGTCATCGGTGTAGCCTTGGAAGTTCCGGCGCAGCGTTCCTGCACGTGCTGCCTTGGCGAGCGCGTCTTGCGGGCGGGCGAAATGGTCGATCCCGATTTCGTCATATCCATCCCACAACAACAGGCGGCGCGCGGTGTCGAACAGATCAAGCCGCTCTTCGGGCCGGGGCAATGTGTCCGACGGAATCATCTGCTGGCGCCGGGCCATCCATGGCACATGGGCATAACCATAAAGAGCGATTCGGTCAGGGTTGAGCGTAAGCAGCTTCTGAATCGATTCAGAGATGCGCCGGTTGGACTGTTCGGGCAGGCCGTAGAGGATGTCTGCATTGAGCGATCCGATGCCACGTTCTCGAATTGCGTCAGCGGTGCTCTTGGTAATCTCGAAACTCTGGTCTCGTCCGATGATCGCCTGAATTTCCGCGTCGAAATCCTGCACACCGATAGACGCACGGTTCATACCAACGTCGGCAAGGGCATCAAGGCGGGCCTCATCAATCTCGTTGGGGTCGATTTCAACGGAAAACTCGCCGCCTTTGGCCATGGGCGCAATTTCAAAGATCTTTCGCGCAAGTGCGCGAATCTGCGCAGCCGGCATCAAGGTAGGTGTGCCGCCGCCCCAATGCAGGCGCGCGAGGGTAACACCTTCGGGTAGCACCGTGCGCAGAAGCTCCAGTTCCTGTTCGAGTGACTTGACATAGGCGATCACTGGCGCGTCGCTGCTCGTCCCTTGCGTTCGACAGGCGCAGAACCAGCACAGCCTGCGACAGAAAGGCACATGCACATAAAGCGATATTTCCGTGTAGGGCCTTACCGCCTTGACCCAGTTAGAAAAGTCCGACCCGGCAACCGAGGCTGAGAATTGCGGCGCGGTCGGGTAACTCGTATACCGCGGTACACGTGCATCAAACAAACCGAGTTGTACGAGTTGATTTACATCTGTCATGGGTTTAGGTTTTAACAGTTCGCCTCGCCACTGCATTGATACAGATCAACCCTTATGACCCGGACCTCGCCCAAACTTCAGCCTTATTCGCAAGAATGCAAGGATTGCCCGATCCGTCACCGAGCAGTCTGCGCGCGTTGCGAGACCGATGAGCTGGATTTGCTGGAGCAGATAAAGTTCTACCGCAGCTTTGAAGCGGGTCAGACGGTCGTCTGGGCCGGGGACAAGATGGATTTCGTGGCCTCTGTGGTGACAGGCATCGCAACGCTGAGCCAGACCATGGAAGATGGGCGCCGGCAGATGGTGGGCTTACTGCTTCCGTCGGATTTCGCAGGCCGTCCAGGGCGCGAGACTTCGGCTTATGACGTGACAGCCGCGACGGATCTGGTGATGTGCTGTTTCCGGAAAAAGCCGTTCGAAGAGGTTATGCTCAAGACACCCCATATCGGGCAACGCCTGCTCGAGATGACCCTGGACGAACTTGATGCTGCGCGCGAGTGGATGCTGCTGCTCGGCCGCAAGACGGCGCGCGAGAAGATCGCGAGCCTGATCTGCATCATCGCGCGGCGGGATGCGTCGCTGCAGTTGCGCGCCTCAGATGGGGAATTGCGCTTCGACCTACCGCTGACGCGGGAGGCGATGTCGGAATACCTCGGCCTGACGCTGGAAACCGTCAGCCGTCAGATGTCGATCCTGCGTAAGGAAGGCCTGATCGTCACCGAAGGCAAGCGCCAGATAATCATCCCGGATTTTGACCGTCTGTTAGAAGAGACCGGCGACGACTCCGACGGTGGCTTTCTGGTGTGAAAAGGCGCTGCCTCTGGTCGCGACACGTTCATCCTGACTGACGACGGGACTGCGCGTCGCGATAGCTGAAAATTGTGCTCAACGCGCCATGAGAACCGGAACCCGCGTTTCTTCCAGCAGGTTGCGCGTGGTGCCGCCCAGGATTGCCTGTCGCAGGCGAGAATGGCTATAGGCCCCCATCACCAATAGATCGGCGTCCTGATCCGTGACATGGCGCCGCAGCACATCGCTGACGCGCGGCAACGCGCGGGCCAGAACAGATACCTCTGCCTGGACACCGTGCCGGGCGAGCATCTGGGTCAGCATTCCGCCCGGGTCGGAGCGCTCTATACCATGGGCAGGCGGGTCGATCACCACGACATTGACCAGATCGGCCGCGATCAGAAGCGGCAGGGCGGCGCGGGTTGCGCGCAGGGCCTCGTCGCCCTGATTCCAGGCCAGCACGATTTTGCGGAACTCCGGCAGCGCTTTGCCGGGCTCGGGCAGTACCAGAACTGGCGCGTTACCTTCGAAGAGCGCAGCCTCGGTTGTGATCTCGTCCTGCGGGGAACGCCCCTCGCCATAGGGACGCGGCAATACCACAAGATCAACGAAGCGCGCCTTTATTCCGATATAGGCATTCATGCCGCCAATAGTCAGGATCGCGGACTCGACGCTCCAGCGCAGGTCCGACATGCGCAGCTTGCTGCGCACGGCCTCGCAGAGTGACTCCGAGGCCTCTCGCGCCGCCTCGATCGCCGATTCATAGAGCAGGGCGGGAGCACCTGCGTAGAAACCCATGCTCTGGGTCGTGTCTACGCCCATGCAGCAGACTTCGAGATGTGCGTCATAGCGCCGCGCGAGTTCCGACGCAGACTCCAGCATCGGGCCGACATCGGCTTCGCTGGTCAGGAAAGTGCATATTGATTTGTAAGCCATGTGGTTCCCTCTTCTTGGCAGTCGCTACCATTTCTGCCAGAAAAGCCACGCGACGCAATGATCTGACACAGGTTTTCGGCGTGACTTCCTTGACCTGAATCAAGGTTCACCCCCGATACCCGTGACAAAAGGCACCATGCAAAACTGTGTTTTCCACATGTAGAGATGTGGGGGCGCGATAATAAGGGACGCAGAAACATGTGGGATTACGTTAAGCTGGCTGTGCTGGGTTTGGTCGTGGTTGTTGCCGCGGTCGCCGCCAGTATGGCCCGCGATCTGGCTTATTTTGTCCATATGATGGTGATCATCCTCGCTGCAGGGATCACCTTCTTCTGGGTACTGCGCCGGATCGGGGAGCCTGTTCCGGTCGTCAACCAGAATGAATACATGGACGGTCCGATCCGCTACGGCGTGATTGCGACTGCCTTCTGGGGCGTGGTGGGCTTTCTTGTGGGTGTTGTCATCGCCTTTCAGCTGGCATTTCCGCAACTGAATTTCGAATGGTCTCAGGGCTATCTGAATTTCGGGCGCCTACGTCCCTTGCACACCTCAGCGGTGATTTTCGCGTTTGGCGGTAATGCCCTGATTGCTACGGCGTTTCATGTGGTCCAGCGGACCTCGGCCGCACGACTCTGGGGTGGCGGTCTGGCGTGGTTCGTCTTCTGGGGCTATCAGCTTTTCATCGTCATGGCGGCCACTGGCTATGTGCTGGGCTCTACCCAGGCGCAGGAATACGCCGAGCCGGAATGGCTGACCGACCTCTGGCTGACCATCGTCTGGGTGGCCTTCCTGATCGTCTTCATGGGCACCGTCATCAAGCGCCGCGAGCCGCATATTTATGTGGCGAACTGGTTTTACATGGCCTTCATCATCACGGTGGCGATGCTGCACCTCGTGAACAACGTGTCGATCCCGGTGTCGCTTCTGGGGTCGAAATCGGTTCCGGTCTGGTCGGGCGTGCAATCCGCGATGATCCAGTGGTGGTACGGCCACAACGCTGTTGGTTTCTTCCTGACCGCAGGCTTTCTGGGGATGATGTATTACTACATTCCCAAACAAGCTGAACGTCCGGTCTACAGCTACAAGCTGTCGATCATGCACTTCTGGGCGCTGATCTTCCTGTATATCTGGGCCGGTCCGCACCATCTGCATTACACCGCGCTGCCCGACTGGGCGCAGACGCTGGGCATGACCTTCTCGATCATGCTGTGGATGCCGTCTTGGGGCGGAATGATCAACGGTCTGATGACCCTATCGGGTGCTTGGGACAAGCTGCGCACTGACCCGATCATCCGGATGATGGTGGTTGCCGTGGGTTTCTACGGGATGGCCACATTCGAGGGGCCGATGATGTCGATCAAGACCGTCAACTCGCTCTCGCACTATACCGACTGGACCATCGGGCACGTGCACTCGGGCGCGCTGGGGTGGAACGGCATGATCACCTTCGGGGCGCTATATTATCTGGTGCCGAAGCTCTGGCAGCGCGAAGGGCTCTACAGCCTGAAGCTGGTCAGTTGGCACTTCTGGCTCGCGACCATCGGCATCGTGCTCTACGCGGCGTCGATGTGGGTCACCGGGATCATGGAAGGCCTGATGTGGCGCGAAGTCGATGCGCAGGGTTTCCTCGTGAACTCCTTCGCTGACACGGTCGCTGCGAAATTCCCGATGTATGTGGTGCGGGCGCTGGGCGGAACGCTGTTCCTGCTGGGTGCGATCATCATGTGCTACAACCTGTGGAAAACTGTAACGGACAGCCCCGAGCGCAAGCCCGCGGCCGCCGCTGCAGTCCCCGCTGAATAACGGAGGGTGTGATGGGAATTCTTGATCATCACAAGAAAATCGAAACGCATGCCACGCTGCTGCTGGTGCTGTCGTTTCTGGTCGTGACCATCGGGGGCATCGTGCAGATCGTGCCGCTCTTCTATCTTGAGAACACCATCGAGAAGGTGGAAGGGATGCGCCCCTATTCTCCGTTGGAGATCAAGGGCCGCGAGATCTATCTGCGCGAGGGCTGTTACAACTGTCACAGCCAAATGATCCGGCCGATGCGGGACGAGGTGGAGCGCTATGGCCATTACAGCCTCGCCGCCGAGTCGATGTATGACCACCCGTTCCAGTGGGGCTCCAAGCGGACCGGGCCAGACCTCGCCCGTCTGGGTGGGCGCTACAGCGATGATTGGCATGTGCAGCACATGATTGACCCGCAATCGGTGGTGCCGGAATCTATCATGCCGCCCTATGGCTTCATGTTGAATCGCGAACTGACCCGCACCGACGCCGAGCATGTCCGTGATATCATGCGCGTCTACCGGACCCTTGGTCATCCCTACACGGATGAGATGATGGAGTTGGCAGTGTCTGACTTCTTCGCGCAGGCTGATGAATTCGGTGATCCGGTGGATGAACGCTATCCTGGTGCGCAGCAGAGGAACTTTGACGGGCAAGAAGGCATCGTGACCGAAATGGATGCGATCATCGCCTATATGCAGATGCTGGGCACATTGGTCGATTTCGACACGTTCGTGCCAGACCCGAGCCGCTGAGAGGAGGCCACATGGAAACCTACACCTGGTTGCGCACCTTCGCAGATAGCTGGCACCTGCTCTTCATGTTCCTGTTCTTCATCGGGGTGTTCATCTTCATCCTGCGCCCCGGTTCCAAGAAGGTGCATGAGGACACGGCCAACATGATTTTCCGCAACGACGACAAGCCGGGGGGCGGCAATACCGGCCCCAGCACCGGCGGTCGCAAAGATTCGAAAGAGGCCCGCTGATGGCTGAAGAAACCGAAAACAAGGTCAAACCGCCTTCGCGGCAGTACCCCGACCCGGCCAAGAAGATAGAGCAGGAAGTCAAGACCACCGGCCATAGCTGGGATGGGATTGAGGAATACGACAATCCGATGCCGCGCTGGTGGGTGTGGATCTTCATCATCACCATCGTCTGGTCGTTCGGATACTGGATCGCCTTTCCGGCCTGGCCGGGTATCCAGTCGGCGACCTCAGGTCTGCTTGGATATTCCTCTCGCGCCAATGTGGCTCAGGAAATCGCCGAATTCGAAGAGCGCAACGAGGTATTCTTCGCGCAGCTTAATGATACTGAGCTGGACGAGATCCGCGAGGATGACGAGTTGATGCGCTTCGCCGTCAACGCTGGTGGATCTGTCTTTGCTGCGCAATGCTCGCAATGCCATGGTGCCGGGGGCGCGGGGGTGCAGGCGGCGGGATATCCAAACCTGCTGAATGATGACTGGCTCTGGGGCGGCACGATGGAGGATATCCATCAGACCATTCGCTACGGTATTCGCAATGAGGACTTCCTCGATGCGCGCTGGTCGGAAATGCCTGCTTTCGGGCGTGACGGCTTGCTTGATGACGAGGAGATCGATCAGGTTGTGCATTATGTCCTGTCGCTCTCGGGGTCGGATCATGATGCAGAACTGGCTGCTGCCGGGGCCGAGAACTATGAGATCAACTGCGCGTCGTGCCATATGGATGATGGCAGTGGCGATTATTTCATAGGCGCGCCGGCGCTCAACAACCAGATCTGGCTCTACGGTGGGTCGTTCGAGGCTATCCGGCATTCGATCTACTACTCGCGCTTTGGTGTCATGCCCGGTTTCGCCGAGCGGCTGCGCGAGGCCGAGATCCGGGCGGTTGCAGCCTATGTGCACCAGCTTGGTGGCGGCCAGTAACGCATTTGATCATCCGCAACGCAAAAGCCGGCCCGCATCGCGGGCCGGCTTCTTTCATTCCTGATCTCTGATCTGCTTAATGCTCTGTAGTGACCGGGGCACGCAGGCGCACGAATTCGCTTTGCCGTGGGGCGGGGGTAAAATGCCGGGGCGCTCCACCAGCGGCGGCATCGGATTGCCGCAAACGTGCGGCGATAAAGAAGGATTTTGCATGGATTACTAACATGACACTCTCCGGGACAGGGTTGCGATGTTATCTATATGGTGGATAATAGAGCCTGATACGACTCTGGAATAATTCTGATATGTCAGAAAAACTAACATGATTGACTGGCAGACAATGCCGCAGCTCTCGGCACTCAGAGCCTTCAGCGCAGTGGCCGAGACTGGCTCTGTGACAGCAGCGGCGGGGCAACTCGGTGTAACCCACGCTGCGGTCAGCCAGCAAATCCGGGCGCTGGAAAAAACTCTCGATCTGAGCCTCCTGGTGCGCACTGGTCGCAAGATTGAACTCACGGATGAGGGGCTGCGTCTGGCCGAGGGTCTCCGGCAGGGCTTTGGTGAAATATCCCGTGTTGTTCGTGAAGTGACCGAAGCGCAGGATACCCGCCCTCTACAAGTGACAACCACGGCCATGTTCGCGAGCGCCTGGCTGGTGCCGCGCCTGGGCCGCTTCCGTGCCGCGCATCCGGAGGTCGATCTGGTACTTGACCCGAGCGCTGCGCTGCGCGTGCTCGAACCGGGGGGCTTTGACGCGGCCATCCGCCATGGCACCGGCAACTGGCCGGGCCTTGATGCGCAGATGCTTCTTCGGGTCTCGCTGGTTGTTGCGGCTGCACCAGAATTGCTGGAGGGCAAGGACCCAAGTGATCCGGATGTGCTTGCCAGTCTGCCCTGGCTGAGCGAGTTGGGGCATAATGAGGCGATGCAGTTTCTCGCGCGGCAAGGTGTCATCCTCCCCCGGCGCGGAGGCATAATCCATCTGCCGGGCAATCTGATGCTCGACGCGTTGCGTGCGGGACAGGGGCTCGCGGTCGTCACTGAAGGTCTGGTTGCGGAGGATTTGGCAAGCGGCCGTTTGCGCGTCGTGCTGCGCGATGACACACCGCGCGGCTATTACCTGCTCACACGACCCGGTGTGCAGCGCCCGCCGCTGCGCGCGTTTTGTCGCTGGCTCAGACGCGAAGCGGAAGTGGCACCCGGACTGAATGTCGCAGCGCCGCAGGTTTGATCTGCCTCACGCCATCGGATACTGAAAACTGGCGTTGCGGTTTGACGCGTGTCTGCAGCCTTTCCCGCGTGATTTCAGGGGTCATCGCCTTGTTCCGAAATACTCGCTGCACCGCGACATACTGTCCAAAGATGTATTTTCATTAAGGGTTTTGATTCAGGTCAAGGCCCGTTCCGCTACCCTATGGGAAGAGCGCAATACCAGTTCAAGGAGTCCGCGCGTGTCATCCGCCGATCAAACCCCGCCCCCTCTCTACGCCAAGCGCGAGCCGATCTTCCCGCGCCGTGTCAAGGGCAGCTTCCGCACGATGAAGTGGTGGTTGCTGGCGGTCATGCTGGGTATCTATTACGTCATCCCATGGATCAGGTGGGATCGTGGCCCTGAAATGCCCAATCAGGCGGTGCTGCTTGATCTTGGCAATCGGCGCTTCTTCTTCTTCATGATCGAAATCTGGCCGCATGAATTCTACTTCGTGGCCGGGCTGCTCATCATGGCTGGGATCGGTCTGTTCCTGTTCACCTCGGCGCTGGGCCGGGTCTGGTGCGGCTATGCTTGTCCGCAGACTGTCTGGACCGACCTCTTCATTCTTGTCGAACGCTGGATCGAGGGCGACCGCAATGCGCGGTTGCGGCTGCATCGCAAGAGTTGGGATTTCGAGAAGGTCCGGAAATATGGGCTGAAATGGACGGTTTGGTTTCTAATCGGCATGGCGACGGGTGGGGCATGGGTGTTCTATTTCGCTGACGCGCCGACTCTGTTCGTTGATCTGTTCACGGGTCAGGCGCATCCGGTGGCCTATATCACTGTCCTGATCCTGACCATGACAACCTTTCTCTTCGGCGGCTTTTTCCGCGAGCAGATTTGTATTTACGCCTGCCCATGGCCGCGGATTCAGGCCGCGATGATGGATGAGGACACGCTTACCATCGACTATCGGTTCTGGCGGGGTGAGCCACGTGGCAAGCTGAAAAAAGGTGAACTGGACCCCAATCAGGGCGACTGCATCGACTGCATGGCCTGCGTCAATGTCTGCCCGATGGGGATCGACATTCGCGACGGACAGCAGATGGAGTGCATCACCTGCGGGCTGTGCATCGATGCCTGCGATGAGGTCATGGACCGCATCGGCAAGCCGCGCGGCCTGATCGGCTATATGGCATTGTCAGATCACGTGGACGAACAGGCTGGCAAACCGCCGAAGTCGGTCTGGAAACATGTGTTCCGCCCGCGCACGGTGCTCTATACTACGATCTGGGCGGTAATTGGCGTTGGGCTGATCTTGGCACTATTCCTGCGGGCGGATCTCGATATGAGCGTGGCGCCTGTGCGCAACCCGACCCATGTCGTGCTGTCGGATGGGACGGTTCGGAATGTCTATGACATCAGATTGCGGAACATGTATAATGAAGAACGCACTTTTGTCCTGTCCGTAACCGAAAACCCCGACCTGTCCCTATCCATCCAGGGTGAACAAAGCAATCGCGTGGTGGTTGGTCCAGACGAGCAGGCCCTGTTGCGCGTCTATCTCACCGCGCCTCCGGACACAGCTTCCAACACGGCAGAACGCAGTAACGTGCGTATTTGGGCCGCAATTGCCGAGGGAACGGAGCGCGTCTATTCCGACACAGTCTTTAACGGGAGAAACCAATGACCGAGGAAAAGCAAAAAGGGTTTCAAATGACCGGGCGCAAGGTCCTGATCATTGCGGTGTCTTCTTTTGGTGTCATCCTCGCGGCCAATCTGACACTGGCCTTCAATGCGGTCAGCACTTTTCCGGGGCTGGAAGTGGATAATTCCTTCGTGGCCAGCCAGAATTTCAATCAGGAACTGGCCGAACAGCTTGCGCTGGGCTGGGATGTGAAGGCGCGCCATGAGGATGGTGTGCTGACCCTGTCCATCACGGATCCGGAGGGGCAGCCTGTGCGTGTGGCCCATCTCGATGCGGTTCTTGGCGCGGCGACGCATGTGCGCGACGATCAGACCCCCGATTTTCGGTTTCAGGAAGGCGCCTATCGCGCGCCGGTCGAGCTTGGCCCCGGAAACTGGAACATCCGGATGCACGCCGTGGCCGCCGATGGCACCGAATTCCGTCAGCGTGTCGTGCTGCATCTGCGCTAAGGGCTCTTGATGTCCCTCGCGACCGTCCGTCCCTCGGCCTGTCCGGCCTGCGAAGCCGCCCCCGCTGCAGAGGCGCTGGCGGCCCGCGCACCTCAGCCCGATGCGCGGCTGCTCGTCTCTGTGCCAGGGGTTCACTGCGCTGGCTGTATCTCGAGTATCGAGCAGGATCTCGCCCGTATGGAGGGCGTGAATTCCGCGCGGCTGAACCTCACGCTGAAGCGGTTGAGCATCGATGCCAGGGCCGGGATCGAGCCGCAGGACATCATCGCGCGGCTGGAGCGTCTGGGTTATGATGCATACGAGATGGACGCGGGCACCATCTCGATGACCGAAACCCAGCGGCAGGGGCGTGACCTGCTGATGCGGGTGGGCGTCTCGGGCTTCGCGATGATGAACATCATGCTCCTGTCGGTCGCGGTATGGGCGGGGGCTGACGGGCCGACGCGGGACCTGTTCCACCTGATCTCGGCGCTGATCGCCATCCCGACCGTAGCCTTTGCGGGCCAGCCCTTCTTTCGCAATGCGTGGAAAGCGCTGCGTGCGGGCCGGATGGATATGGACGGCCCGATCTCGGTTGCCATCATCCTAACGCTCTTCATCTCGCTCTACGAATCGCTCCTGTCGGGCGCGCATGCCTATTTCGAGGCAGTGGTGATGCTGATCTTTTTCCTGCTGGTCGGGCGCTACCTCGATTTCCGCGCCCGCGCGGCCGCGCGCTCGGCAGCACAGGAACTCGCCGCGCTCGAGGTGCCGCGCGCGATTCGACTGGAAGACGGACAGGAGAGCACTGTCAATGTGACGGATTTGGCCGCGGGTGAGGTGGTTCTGGTGCGCCCCGGCGGGCGGATCCCGGTGGATGGTGTGGTCCTGGAAGGACAGTCCGAGATCGACCGCGCGCTGCTGACGGGTGAGACATTGCCGGTTTATGCCGCGACAGGGCATGCGGTTAGCGCGGGTGAGGTCAATCTCACGGGGCCGCTGCAGGTGCGGGTGACGGCAGCGGGCAAGGACAGCTCGCTCCACCGCATGGCGGATCTGGTCGCCAATGCCGAGTCGGCGCGGACACGCTATACGACCATCGCGCAGCGCGCGGCGGCGGCCTATGCGCCGACGATTCCGATCCTGTCATTCGCGGCCTTTATCGTTTGGTACTGGATTTCGGGTGGCGACCTGCGTCTTGCCCTGAACATCGCAGTCGCGAGCCTTATCATCACCTGCCCCTGTGCGCTGGGTCTTGCGGTGCCTGCGGTGGTGACGGCAGCGAGTGGCAAGCTTTTCCGCAAGGGGCTGCTGATCAAGGATGGTAGTGCGCTGGAGCGGCTGGCCGAGGTTGATACCGTGATCTTCGACAAGACCGGCACGCTGACCATGGGCACGCCGGTTCCGACTAATCTCGACCAACACCCTGCAGAGGCCGTAAGCGTGGCGCTGGCTTTGGCCGAGGCATCAAGCCATCCGCTCGCACAGGCCTTGGCGCTGGCGCTTCGTGACCAGGGCGCGACGCCTGCTGCCGTGGAGGCGATTACCGAACAGGCCGGCTATGGGGTCGAGGGCGACTGGCAAGGCCGTCGTGTCAGATTGGGCCGCGCACCATGGGTGGGCGCCGAGCCACACAGCATGACCGCGGCCTATCTGGCCATTGGGGACACCACTCACGCCTTTACCTTTACCGATCAGTTGCGCCCGGGTGCTGTGGAAGTCGTGCAGGCGCTGCAGGCACAGGGCAAGTCCGTGCGGCTGATCTCGGGTGATGTGCTCGCCGCTGTTCAGGATCTGGCCGCACGTCTGGGCATCTCCGACTGGCAGGCCGAGGCATTGCCGCAGGACAAGGCGCAGGCGATCAGCGATCTGCATGGGCAGGGCCATAAGGTTCTGATGGTTGGCGACGGGCTCAATGATACGGTCGCGCTGTCGGCTGCACATGTCTCGATCTCGCCCGCCTCCGCGCTCGATGCGGCACGGGCGGCGTCGGACATGGTGCTTCTTGGTCGCGACCTTTCGCCTGTGGCGGAAGCTGTGCGCATGTCGAAAACTGCGCTCAAGCGGATCCGGGAGAACCTGTGGCAATCAGCGATCTATAACGTTATTTTCGTCCCGATTGCGCTGTTCGGCTTTGCTACCCCGCTCTGGGCGGCCTTTGTGATGTCGATTTCTTCGATCTCTGTCACGCTGAACGCGCTGCGGCTGAAATAGGAGGGAAACGATGGAAGTTCTGGCGATCCTGATACCTGTGTCGCTGTTCCTCGGGTTCCTTGGACTCGCAGCGTTTCTCTGGACCCTGCGCAAGGGCATGTATGACGACCCCGAAGGCGACGGGCAGCGCATTCTGGATACGCGCTACGATGACAAGCCCAAACCCGTGGAGCGCGACGAATAGGACTATAGCGGCGGGCAGAAGATGCCGCGAAAGGGCAGCCCCAACCCTCGCGTGACAGTTCAGCCGCGCGCCTCCTCGGCGTTTGGCTGGTTCTTCTTCCAGCGCCGGTGTGACCACATCCACTGATCCATATTGGCACGTATGCGCCGCGCCAGAGAATCGTTGAGCGCCCGGGTCATGGTCCGCGGGTCGGAATGCGGAATTGGCGCCTCGACCTCGATATGAAAACTCAGCCCATCGGGGTTTCGCAGACCATAGAGCGGGACCAGAAGCGCGTCATGTTTTAACGCCAGTTCAGCGGGCGCCAGAGATGTGCGGGCCGGCTGGCCCATGAAATCGAGCAGAATGCCATTCGACATGTAGTGATCGGCGACCAGCCCAATCATCCCGCCTGCGCGCAGATGTTTGACGATGGCGGCCAGTCCGGCGCGGTTGCGAGGAAAAACCGGCGGTGCGATCTTCTCCATGGCAGCAACATAGCGCGCGTTGAAAGCGCGGTTGCGCATGGGCATGTAGAGCGCGGCAATCGGATAGCCGCGTTCACGCAGCACGACCCGCCCGGCATTGTAGTTCCCCAGATGTGAGGTCACCAGAACCACGGGCCGACCCGCGTCGCGTGCCGCATCCAGCGCAGCGAGACCCTCGCCGGTCAGTGTGCTGGTGCGGCGCGCATGCGCAATGAAGTCGTCGCCCGATAGCGTCTCGGCCATGGCGCGGGCCATATTCGCCGGCACCGCTCTGCAAAGGCGACGCACCTCCTGCGCGGGTAAGTCGGGACAAACCAGCGCGAGATTGGCTTTGACGCGCGGCGTCACGCCGCCAAGCGGACCGATAACATAAGCGCCCAACCAGCCGTATGCAGAGATACGCCACTTATATGGTAAAGGTCGTGCAAGGCCGAGCAGGACACCGGTGAGACGATCTTCAAACCAGTGTTTCCAATTCATGCGGTCACGTGATCGCTGAGCCGCTGCCTTTTTTTGACCTTTCGACATGGCGGTTGCTTGCACCTTGCCTGTGTTCGAAGTCAAGTTGCCTTGGCTGTTCGGTTCAGTAGCTGTATTCGGTATAAATTCGGCTCAGGTCGCCCTGCCAGTCACCGTGATAACGCGCGAGCAACTCGTCTGCAGGGGTTTGTCCGGTCTCGACGCTCTCTTTCAGTGCGTTGAGGAAATGCGTCTCATCCGGCAAAAGACCTCCCGCGCCCGGGCGGGCGCGGGCCTTGAGACCCGCCTCCGCTATGGCGATGACCTCGCGGGAAAGATCATGCATGCGGATACCATGCGTTTCGCCCTGCAAACCCTCAACCGAGGCTGCGACCCGCAATGCCTCGCGAGTCTCATGATCCCAGCCCTTGGCGAGATCCCATGCGGCATCGAGGGCGCTCTGCTCATAGGTCAGCCCGACCCAGAGCGCGGGCAGGGCGCAGAGCCTGCGCCATGGCCCACCATCCGCGCCGCGCATCTCGATGAATTTCTTGACGCGCGCCTCTGGGAAGATGGTGGTCAGATGATCCGCCCAATCCGACAATGTCGGTATTTCGCCGGGCAGGGCAGGCAGCTTGCCTTGCAGGAAGTC
>SLJW01000165.1 GCA_007134865.1 Paracoccaceae bacterium
CCGCCGCAAGCTGCGGCACGGTCTCGATGCGGCCAGGATCGGCGAGAACGGACAGAAACGGCATCACCGAACCCACCATGCCTGCAGAGGCAAAGCCGCCGAGAATCGCGACCGCCAGCACGCCAAGCGCCTGCAGGCGCTCGCGGCGATCAAGGAGGTCCCAGAGCTTTTGCCAGGCTGATATGTCGATCAGGTGTTTCATCGTCAGTTAGGCATGGCGTTGCAAAGCCCGTCTGGAGAAGGATTGTCTGAAACCGCGCGGCCGACATGCGCAGGGCCAGCGCGATACGGCAGTCCGACGCCTCGCTGGAAGCGCCAGGCCCTTACTCTCAACCCACGCCGAAACGACTCAAATGCCCGATAACGCAAACTCGCGCGCTCAAGTAGCGAAGCGGTAGCGCACAAAAAGCACTCAAATAGCGAAGCAGAAGCCCGACCCAACAAATGCCCGATGCGCGCGGAAACGATCACGCCATCCACCTTGCCACCCCCGCGTTCAAAGCCGGAGATCGCTGTTTTCGGCAGCGAGGACATGTTTGAGATCATAGAGCACATGCGCCGCTTTCCCGAAACCGCACAGGCCCGCAGCCCCCATCGCGCGATAGGCGTCATGCGCAACGGCCAGAACGATCCCGTCATAACCGCCCGCTTCGGGTTCGGCCAGCAGGTCGATCCCGTATTCGTCCCTTGCCTCGACCGGATTGGCCCAGGGATCATGGATTTCAACATGAAGTCCATACTCGGCCAATTCAGCCACCAGATCGACCACACGCGTGTTGCGCAGATCCGGGCAGTTTTCCTTGAATGTCAGCCCCAGCACCAGAACCCGGGCACCATTGACCTGAATGCTCTTCTTCAGCATTGCCTTGACCATCTGGCGGGCAATGTAGGCCCCCATACCATCATTGATCCGGCGCCCCGCAAGGATCACCTGCGGGTGATAGCCCAGAGCTTCGGCCTTGTGCGTGAGGTAATAGGGGTCGACTCCGATGCAATGCCCGCCGACCAGTCCGGGCCGGAAGGGCAGAAAGTTCCATTTCGTGCCGGCCGCTTCCAGCACCGCCTGCGTGTCGACGCCGAGGCGGTTGAAGATGATCGCGAGTTCATTGACCAGCGCGATATTCAAATCCCGCTGGGTGTTTTCGATGACTTTCGCGGCCTCTGCCACGCGGATCGACGGGGCGCGATGCGTGCCTGCCGTGATAATGGATGCATAAAGAGCGTCGATCACTTCAGCGATTTCGGGCGTGGAGCCTGCGGTGACCTTGGTAATGGTTGTCAGCCGATGCGCCTTGTCACCCGGATTGATCCGCTCGGGGCTGTAGCCGCAAAAGAAGTCTTCATTAAACCGCAGTCCCGAGACCTGCTCCAGCACCGGTACGCAGTCCTCCTCGGTGGCACCTGGATAAACCGTGGATTCATAGATCACGATATCTCCGCGCCCGAGCACGCGACCCACGGTCTCGGATGCTCGCAACAGCGGGGTCAGATCAGGGCGCTTATGCGCGTCGATTGGGGTGGGAACCGTCACGATGTAGATTGAGGCCTCCCGCAACGCCCCGGGGTCGTCCGTGAACCGAAGGTGTTCTGCAGCGGCCAGTTCGCTTTCGTCCATCTCGCGCGTGCGGTCATGCCCGGCCCGCAATTCGGCGATGCGGGTGGCGTCGATGTCAAACCCGATAACGTGGCGGTTCTTGCCGAATTCCACCGCGAGCGGCAGGCCGACATAGCCCAGTCCGATGACCGCAATTGTTCGGTCCATCGAAGCGTTCATTCAGCCAAGCCGCGCAATTGGCTCACTTCCCGTAATAGTCGCGATACCAATCTACGAAATGCCCGATTCCGTCGCGGAAATCCGTCTGCGGGCGGAAGCCTGTCAGACGCTGCAAGAGCCCCGCATCGGCCCAGGTCGCCGGCACGTCGCCGGGCTGCATCTCCATGTAATTCCGGATCGCCTTCCGCCCGAGGCACGCCTCGATCGCGTCGACGAAATCCAGGAGCCGCACCTTGTCGGAATTGCCGATATTGACCACCCGATACGGCGCAACCGGCGACAGGCTGTCGCCCTCTGGCACCACGCCGTCCTCGGGCCGCACCGGCACTGCGTCGATCAGGAGCTGGATGCCGCGCACCAGATCATCGACATAGGTGAAGTCGCGATACATGTCGCCGTGATTGTAGACGTCGATGGGCCGGTCCTCGAGGATCGCGTCAACGAATTTGTAGAGCGCGAGATCGGGCCGGCCCCATGGGCCGTAGACGGTGAAGAAACGGAACAGGGTCGTCGGCAGGTCCCAGAGATGCGCGTAGGAATGGGCCATGCTCTCATTGGCCTTCTTGGTCGCGGCATAGATGGTGAGCTGTGTGTCGGCCTTGTCGACCTCTGAAAACGGCATCTCGGTGTTCGCGCCATAGACCGACGAGGTCGAGGCCATCAACAGATGCGCGACCTGCAGACGCCGCGCCGCTTCCATCACGTTGAAAGTGCCGATGATGTTGGCGTCGATATAGGCGCGCGGGTTCTCGAGACTGTAGCGCACCCCGGCCTGGGCGGCGAGATGGATGATGACCTCGGGTGCGAAGGCATCGATCTCGGCGTCAAGCCGCGCCTGATCCTCCAGCATCGCTTCGGTCGCGGAAAAGCCGGGGGTTTGCAGCAACATGGCATGGCGACGCTGCTTCAGCGTGACGTCATAGTAATCGGTCATCCCGTCATAGCCATGAACGCGAAAGCCTGCGTTCAAGAGTATCCTTGCCAGATGAAAGCCGATGAACCCGGCCGTTCCGGTTATGAAAACGCGCTTCACTCTGCCGCGGCCCGTGTCTGCGCAGCGCCTTTCGATTGACCCCGGCCCACCGCTTCATAGGCGGTGAACCCTGCGGCCAACACATCGTCACGCTCGTAGATATTCCGCAGATCGGCCATGCGTGGCTCTTGCATCGCCTGCGCCAACCGCGCGAGATCGAGCGCGCGGAACTGGTTCCATTCGGTCAGGATGACCAGACACTCGGCCCCTTGCGCCGCGGCATAGGGATCAAGCTCCCAGGACACGCCGGGCAGAAGCGCCTCACCTTCCTTGCGACCATGTGGATCGACCACGCGCACCTTCGCGCCCCCGCCGATCAGCGCCGGGACAAGGGTCAGCGCCGGCGCCTCGCGCATATCATCGGTTTCCGGCTTGAAGGTCACACCCAGCACGGCGATCGTCCTGCCATTGACCGAGCCGCCGCAGAGGTCGAGCACCTTGTCGATCATGCGTCGTTTGGTGAGATCATTGACCGCGATCACTGTCTCGGTGATCCTCTGCGGTACGCCATGTTCCTGGCCAATCCGCGCGAGCGCGCTGGTATCCTTGGGGAAACACGAGCCGCCATAGCCCGGCCCGGCATGGAGGAACTTGTTGCCGATGCGGCCGTCCAGCCCCATGCCCTTGGCAACAGCCTTTACATCGGCACCCAAACGCTCGCACAGCGCGGCGATCTCGTTGATGAAGCTGATCTTGGTGGCGAGGAAGGCATTGGCCGCATACTTGATCATCTCGGCCGTTTCGAGATCAGTGTAGACGATGGGAAAGTCGCGCAGGAAAAGCGGGCGATAGATGTCGCCCATGACCTCTTTCGCACGGTCGCTTTCGACGCCAACCACCACGCGATCGGGTTTCATGAAGTCATCGATCGCAGCGCCCTCGCGCAGGAATTCGGGGTTCGAGGCAACGTCAAAATCGGCATCAGACCGCGTGGCGCGGATAACCTCTGCCACCTTGCGATTGGTCCCGACAGGCACGGTCGATTTCGTCACCACGACTGCGTAGCCGGTCAGCGCGCGGGCAAGGTCTCGCGCTGCGCTCATCACATAGCTCAGATCGGCATGCCCGTCACCGCGCCGTGTCGGTGTGCCGACGGCGATGAACACGGCTTCCGCACCATCGACGGCCTGTGCAAGATCCGTGGTAAAACGCAGCCGTCCAGCCGCGACATTGCGCGCCATCACCGCATCGAGGCCCGGTTCGTAGATCGGAACCTCGCCATGTTCCAGCGCGCTGATCTTTTCTGGCACGTTATCGACACAAACCACATCATGACCGAAATCGGAGAAACAAACACCCGACACAAGGCCGACATAGCCGGTGCCGATCATGGCGATCTTCATCGCGTCGTCCTCGTGGTCAAACCGGGGCTCGTGATCGCGCCAGTAGCATCGGCCTCCATTTCGAGATCGGCTCTCACTTGCGCGATCTCGTCTTTCAAAGCCTCATATTCGGCCATTTTCCGCGCGAGGAACTTGCGTGCAAGCTCAGCCTTTGCCGTGATTCCTTTCGGAGTCAGGACATAAGCATAGCGTCGCTTGTCCTCTGAGGCGGCAAAGTTGCCCAGCTTTATGATCCCCTTGTCAATGAAGGCCTTAAGAACGTAGTGGATGCTTCCCGTGCTGACCCCAACGGCAAGTGCCAACTCACGCTGTGACATTTCGGGGTTCGCTTGCAGCAGGCGAAGTATGCGAAACTGGACGTCTTCGCGTAAGCGATCACGACCGGTCGTCATGTCTTGCCGATACTCTCATGGCTACCGCACAAGGACAACCTGAGGGTGCCTTGGGAGCAACGGTTTGGCGATGGAAAATGCGACAGGCACATCGTTCACTTTTGATCAGTATAATAGTGAATCATGCCGTGCAAGCCCGAACAACCATGTCCCGAGAAAATGCCACGATCTGCTCAAGGCCTTGGGCTTACGTGCGTTTTCCTGCGCCTGAAGATATGAAAATCTGACACCACAAAATGCAGTTGCCACTTGCAGATATGGTCCGCCTGCAACAGGAAAGCGACAACATATGGTAGAATGCCGCGGTCATTACAGAGCGTCGTTGCACGCGATTTACGGGAATCGGACTATACGGGAACACGAAGGACTGCGCGAACACTCTCAGACCGGTTGACGCGCCTAGGGGCCCCAGTCCAGCGTGGAAAGAGACTGAATGAGACATTCCGTTCACACGCTTTGCATGTGTAGCTGGCACGATCTCGGAGGTTGCAATGCTGGAAAAAAACCGATGGCTCCCCAAAGCCGACTCAGCCAGCGCACGAAAGCCGCAAGGATATAGCCTTCACAACACCGATTTTCCCTTGCATTCATGGTGTCATTCTCTGCTTGAAGTGGCGTTCACTCCGGCAACCTGAAAGGCACAAAGCGAGCCACTTCGCCACCAGTGATGACCCTGTTTCCGCAAGTCAGCCAAGCATGTGCAGTGAATGGCTCATCGCGGGCAACGCCGACGTGCATCTGTGTCTGCAG
>SLJW01000086.1 GCA_007134865.1 Paracoccaceae bacterium
GCGGCGCGAAGCGCCGCCCCCCTTTGAGAATCTGAAACAATCTTCCTCAATTGTGTTTCTTCCGCTGGCGTTCTTGTCTCCGAAACACAGCGCGCGGCACCCGAGGGCCTCTGTCATCCTGCGACCACATGTGGCGCTTGAACGGGTCGCGCACAGCGACTAGCTTGCAGCGCGAACGAACAGGAGCAGGAAATGGCCAAACAGCGCGCGATTTTCGAGGAAGTCGGCCAGAAGGACAAGAAAATCGCGGCGCCTCAGGGTGGCGTCATCGACCGCACGCGCAAGGGCGCCCGCAAGGCGATCCGGCTCTGGCTCCTGTCGCTCTTTGCGCTGGTCTGCGTCATGATCGTGGTCGGGGGCATGACACGGCTGACCGATAGCGGCCTCTCGATCACCGAATGGCGGCCCGTCACTGGTGCCATCCCGCCCTATACCGCCGAGATGTGGGCAGAGGAATTCGAGAAATACCGCCAGATCGACCAGTATCACCTTATCAATCGTGGCATGACGCTGGATGAGTTCAAGATCATCTACTGGTGGGAATGGGGTCACCGGCAGCTTGGCCGCGTTATCGGGCTGGTCTGGGGGCTGGGCTTCCTGTTCTTCTGGCTCACCAGGCGCATCCCCAAGGGCTGGACCCCGCGGCTCTTGCTGCTGGGCGGTCTGGGCGGGGTGCAGGGCGCGATTGGCTGGTGGATGGTGGCCTCGGGCCTGACCGAAGGCATGATCGCGGTCGCCTCCTATCGGCTGGCCGTGCATCTGGGGCTGGCCTTTGTCATCCTCGGGTTGATCGCCTGGTATGCCTTCCTACTCAACCGCCCCGAGGCCGAGCTTCTCGCCGCCCGGCGCGCGCGCGAGGGCAAGCTGTTCTCTATGTCCACCGGGCTCTTGCATTTCGCTTTTCTGCAGATCCTGCTGGGCGCGCTGGTGGCCGGGATCGATGCCGGGCGTGGTTATACCGACTGGCCGCTGATGAATGGCGTCTTCATCCCGCCCGAATTATTCGCCATGCAGCCGCTCTGGACCAATTTCTTCGAGAACCCGGCCACCACGCAATTCATCCACCGCAAGGCGGGCTATCTGCTGGCCGTCTTCGCGCTCATCGTCTGGTGGCGCGGGCGCAAGTCCAGCCATTCGGCGACCCGCGCGGCTTTCAATGCGATGATCCTCGTGATGGCCGCACAGATCGCGCTGGGGATCGTGACCGTGCTTTACGGCGCCCCCTGGCAATTGGGGATCGCGCATCAGGCGACGGCGGTGCTGCTCTGGGTGCTGATCATCCGCGCGCGCCACCTTGCTCAATATCCCCGCTTCGACAGATTGCGCCCACAAGGAGCCAAGGCATGACCGTTTATTCCGAATTGATGGCCTTTCAGCGCCAGACCGAAGCCCTTGCCCAGATCATGGGGCGCATGGGTTGGGACGCGCGGACGGTCATGCCACGCGGCGCGAATGCGCAGCGGTCCGAAGAAATGGCCGCGCTCGAAGAAGTGCTGCACGCGCGGCGCACTGACCCGCGCATCGGTGAATGGCTGGAGGCGGCCGAAGCGTCGGATGATGTGGCCGCAGCCAATCTGCGCGAATTGCGCCGTGACTATATGCGCAACACACGCGTTCCCGCGCGACTGGCCTCCGAGCTTGCGCGTCTTGCGCCGCTGTCGCAGACCGCGTGGGAGGAGGCGCGGCTCGCTGGCGATGTTGCGGCCTTTCTGCCCTGGCTGAAACAGATGATCGCGCTGCGCCGCGAAGAGGGTCAGGCCATCGCCGATGGCGGGGACCCCTATGACGCGCTGATGGCCGATTACGAGCCCGAGACGGATTCCGAGACGGTCGCGGCCACCTTCGCCCGGATGCGCCCGCGGCTTGTGGCGCTGCGCGAAGCCGTGCTGGGCGCTGAAGCCCCCGCCGCGCTGACCGGGCATTTCCCGCAGGAGGGGCAATTGCGCGTGTCGCGCCGTCTGGCCGAGCATTTCGGCTATGACTTCACGCGCGGGCGGATTGACCTTGCTGTGCATCCTTTCTCCTCAGGTTCGGGCACGGACGTGCGCATCACCACGCGCGTCAATGTCGAAGAACCGTTCAACTGCTTCTACTCCACCATCCACGAGGTGGGCCACGCGGCCTATGAGCAGGGCGTTGCGGCGGATCATCTGCTGACGCCCATCGGGCGCGGTGTGTCGATGGGGGTGCATGAGAGCCAGAGTCGCATCTATGAGAACCAGCTTGGCCGCTCGCGCGCCTTCACGCGCTGGCTGTTCGAGGCCATGGTGCAGGAATTCGGGGCGCTCAGCGTGAAGGATGCCGAGGCGTTCTATGCCGCTGTGAACCGGGTCAATCGCGGGTATATCCGGACCGAGGCCGATGAGGTGCAGTATAATCTGCACATCATGCTGCGTTTCGATCTGGAGCGCGCGCTGATGCGCGGCCAGCTTGAGGCCGAGGATCTGGAAGAGGCCTGGAATACCCGCTTCGAGCAGGATTTCGGCTATCCGGTCGATCAGCCCGCGCATGGCGTGTTGCAGGATGTGCATTGGTCGGTGGGGCTGTTTGGCTATTTCCCGACCTATGCGCTGGGCAATATCTACGCGGGATGCCTGCAAAAATCGCTGCGCGCGGACCTGCCCGATCTTGACGCACAGCTTGCCGAGGGGGATACTTCGGCCGCGACGAGTTGGCTCAATGAGAAGCTGCAGCGTTTCGGGGCGATGCGCGCGCCGCGCGCGACAATTGCAGCGGCCTGCGGGTTCGAGCCGGATGAGCTGCCGCTGATCGAGTATCTGGAAGCCAAGTTTTCCGAGCTTTACAGACTTTGAGGGAGGCCCGGCGCTGCGCGCCGGTTCCTGCTGCATCGCGCCGCTCCGCAACGGGTTGCCGTTGCCATCCGGGGCGACCTGGTTCAGCTTCGTCGCGGCAAATGCAGGACAGCCCGCAGCCCGCCAAGTGTGTCACTCTGCTCCAGCCGCAGACTGCCGCCATGGCCGCGCATGACTTCGGAAACAATCGCCAGACCCAGCCCGACCCCGCCATCCGCGGCATTGCGCGCATCATCCAGCCGCACGAAAGGCTCGACCGCGCGAGAACGGTCGTCCGGCACGATCCCAGGTCCGTCATCCTCGACCGCGATTTCGCGGGCGTCTGGCGCGCAGGTCAGGCTGACCGATGCTGTCTTGCCATGGCGCAGCGCGTTGCTGATCAGATTGTCAAGCGCACGCGTCAACTGGCCGGGTTGAACAGCCTGGAGACTGGGATGATCCGGACAGGCCGAAAGCGTGATCGAATAGCCGGTGGAGCGGTAGCGCTCGACCAGTTCGCGTACCAGTTCGGCCAGATCGACCTCTGCCAGCGGCTCACCGATCTGACCCCTTGTATAATCGAGAAACCCGTCCAACCGCGCTTCCAGATCGTCGATCTCGGCCTCCAGTGAGGCCCGGTCCTCGGTATCGTCCATCATCGACAGGATCAGTCGCATCCGGGTCAGCGGTGTGCGCATGTCATGGCTGACACCCGAGAGCATGATGCGTTGCTGCACGCGCTGGCGCTCCAGCCGGTTGCGCATGTCGAGAAAGGCCTGACCCGCAGCGCGCATCTCGCGCGCACCCGAGGCGCGGAAGGGCAGTCTCTCACCGCGACCATACGCCTCCGCCGCTGCTCCGAGCCTTCGTATGGGCCTGATCTGCAGGCGCAGGAACTGAAAGGCGATCAGGGTCATCACGACCGAGGCGAGGAACACGATGACCAGCAGCTGATGCGGATTGGAGGCCGCGACCAGCCTGCGCGGGAGCGTCAGCGCCATCAGCCCGTGGCGTGTCTCAAGCCATATGCGCACCTGTCCATCGGCATGGACCAGATCAGCCATCCGGAAGCGTGGCATCTCCTCCTGCAGGACGCGGATGATCTCATGGCCGGCCAGATCCGTGCGCGCGACCTGGGGGGTCGCGAAAGCAGGTGGGGATTGCGAAATCTCAATTTCGATTCCGAGATGCTCGATCAGATCGGCAAAACCTGCCAGCACGGCTTCGGGTGTGTCGCTTGCCTCGATGCGATCCGACAGGAAGCGGATGTCGCGCAGGATGTTGGTGGTCATCTGCGCTGTAACGCGTTCGTAATGGCGCTGGATGAAGACGATCGAGAGCACGATCTGGATGACAATGACCGGCATGATCAGGATCAGGACCGCGCGCCCGTAGAAGCTGGCCGGAAAGAGGGTCTTGAGCGAAAGCCTGCGCATGATCCGGGAGTCTAGGGGCAGTCGGGCGTTCCGACAAGCCGCGTTGCGCGTGGCCCCGCCAGTCGTGAGGGCTTTTCGGCGCCGTCGCAAGGGGATAGGCTGCTCTGATGCGAACGTCGCGCCAACTTGAACCAGAGCTTCGTGTCATCTGTGCGCCCAACCCCTCACCCATGACCGGCGAGGGGACGAATAGCTATCTTCTGGGACGCAACCGGCTGGTGGTGATCGACCCCGGCCCCGAGGATGCGAGCCATCTTGATGCGTTGCGCGCGGCCATTGGCGGATTGCCGGTCGAGGCAATCTTAGTCACCCATGCCCATCGCGACCACTCGCCACTAGCGCGACGACTGGCGCAGGCCACCAGTGCACCGGTGCTTGCCTTCGGGGATGCGTTTGCTGGTCGGTCAGAGCGGATGGCGAGGCTGGCAGAGCAGGGCCTTTCCGGCGGTGGCGAAGGGGTGGACACGGGGTTTGCGCCTGATCGCTGCCTTGGTGATGACGAGCTGCTGCATCTGGAGGGTGACGTGATTCGCGCGCTTTGGACGCCAGGACATTTCGGCAATCACCTCTGTTTCGTATGGCGGGGCGCTGTGTTCAGTGGTGATCATGTCATGGGTTGGTCCAGCACCTTTGTCTCACCGCCCGATGGTGATATCGGCGCCTATATGCGTTCTCTGGATCGTCTCGAGGCCGAGGCGGCGCGGGTGCTGTATCCCGGGCATGGCGCAGCCGTGCGCGACCCGGCGGCCCGTATCGCGGAGTTGCGCAGCCACAGGCTGGCGCGAGAAGCGGCGATTCTCCGGGTGCTGGCAGACGGGCCGCGGCAGATCGGTGGGCTGGTCAGCATTATTTACACAGATACGCCTGTCGCCATGCATGGTGCAGCAGCGCGGAATGTGTTCGCGCATCTCATAGATCTCGAAGCGCGGGGTCTGGTGGTGGCGGAACCGGAACTGGGGTTCGAGGCGCGTTACCATCTGGCCACGGTTTGATGGAAGTGATGTGCGCGACCCA
>SLJW01000256.1 GCA_007134865.1 Paracoccaceae bacterium
CACCCACCCGCCCTTGCCCGGCTTGCGGGCGCTGCCCGATGCTGTCGCATCGGGCCTTGGGCCTTGACCGTGGCGCGAAAACTGCTTAGCGGCTGAGGAGGCCGAACAGGCTCGTGGCGCTTTGTTTTCCGGATTGCGGGCCACGTTAAACATGCCGCTAAAGAGGTCAGGGCGTTGCCCCCGGCCTGTGGACAGGTCCGGGGGTTTTCTTTTGGCCGAAAGGGTCGCGCGGGATGGCACAGGATTGGGGCAAGCGCACGAAGCTCGTGCATCAGGGCGCGCGGCGCAGCCAGTATGGCGAGGTGGCCGAGGCGATCTATCTGACGCAGGGCTTTGTCTACCCGAGTGCCGAGGCGGCCGAAGCGCGGTTTCTGGAAGCGGGCGCGGATGAGTTCATCTATGCCCGCTATGGCAACCCCACTGTGGCCATATTCGAGGAGCGCATCGCCGCGCTGGAGGGCACCGAGGACGCATTTGCCACAGCCTCGGGCATGGCGGCGGTCGCGGGCGCGCTGAGCGCGATGCTGCGGGCGGGGGACCATGTGGTCTCATCGCGTGCGCTGTTCGGCTCTTGCCTCTATATCCTCGAAGAGGTGCTGACGCGGTACGGGGTCGAGGTCACGTTCGTGGACGGGACCGATCTGGACCAGTGGCAGGCCGCTTTGCGGCCGGATACCAAGGCTGTGTTTCTCGAGTCCATCTCCAACCCGACGCTGGAAGTGATCGACCTCGAGGCCGTGGCCAGACGCGCCCACGACGTGGGCGCGCTTGTCGTTGTGGACAATGTCTTTGCAACGCCTGTGTTCAGCCGCGCCGTCGATCTCGGCGCGGATGTGATCATCTATTCCGCGACCAAGCATATCGACGGGCAGGGCCGCGCTTTGGGCGGTGTGATCTGCGGCACGCGCGAATTCATCCGCAAGACGGTTGAGCCCTACATGAAACACACCGGCGGCGCGCTCTCGCCCTTCAATGCCTGGGTGATGCTGAACGGGCTGACTACGCTCGATCTGCGCGTGCGCGCGCAGGCCGCTTCGGCGCAGGCGATTGCCGAGGCACTGGAGGGGGATGCGCGGCTGGCGCGTGTGCTCTATCCGGGCCTTGCCAGCCACAAGCAGCACGCCATTGCCAAGGCGCAGATGGGAGGCTTCGGCACGGTGCTCGCGCTCGATCTGAAGGGCGGCAAGGAGGCCGCGTTCCGCTTTTTGAACGCGCTGCAAGTGGCTGTGATCTCGAACAATCTTGGCGATGCCCGCACCATCGCCACGCATCCGGCCACGACCACGCATCAGCGCCTGCCGGATGACCAGAAAATCGCTTTGGGCATCACACCGGGGTTGATCCGGCTGTCGGTCGGGCTCGAAGATACGGCGGATCTGATCACGGATCTGCGCCGCGGACTCGATATGATCTGAGCCGCGGTGCGCGACGTATTATCTGTGGAAAAGCAAAAACCACTGCCTATCTCTCATGGCAGACAGGAAGGAAATCCCACAATGAATATTCACAATCCCAACCTCGACATCACGCCCAGCCGTGATGACGCCGAAGCTGCCCTCGACATCCTGCGCCGGTTCGCCGACGCGGCGCCTGCCGAGGAGCGCGCGCGCGTCGAGGCCGGAGTGACAAGTCTGCTGCCTGCGGCCGGGTATCCGGTGTTCAACCGCGACTACCCCGAGGGGTTCGCAGCCGATTCTGCCTACAAGGCGGGCCTGCCCGACCTGCAGAACGGACCGGCCAGCCTGATCGTCGGTGCAAAGGCCCCGATCCAGCATGTCGGGATCTCGAATTTCCGTCTGCCGATCCGCTACCATACGCGCGACAATGGCGATCTGACGCTCGAGACATCGGTCACTGGCACGGTCAGCCTCGAGGCCGAGAAGAAGGGCATCAACATGAGCCGGATCATGCGCAGCTTCTACGCGCATGCCGAGCGCACGTTCAGCCTTGATGTGATCCGCGCCGCGCTCGATGATTACAAGGCCGATCTGGAGAGTTTCGACGCGCGCATCATGATGCGCTTCTCCTTCCCGATGAAGGTTGAAGCGCTGCGCTCTGGTCTCGCGGGGTACCAGTATTACGACATCGCACTGGAACTGGTCGATCAGGGCGGAGTGCGCCAGACCTTCCTGCACCTGGATTATGTCTATTCCTCGACCTGCCCCTGTTCGCTGGAACTGAGCGAGCATGCACGGGCGACGCGGGGCCAGTTGGCAACTCCGCATTCGCAGCGCTCCGTCGCGCGGGTCTCGGTCGAGGTGAAGGAAGGCCGCAAACTCTGGTTCGAGGACCTGATCGATCTCTGTCGCGCCGCCGTGCCGACCGAGACCCAGGTGATGGTCAAGCGCGAGGATGAGCAGGCCTTTGCCGAGTTGAACGCCGCCAATCCGATCTTTGTCGAGGATGCTGCGCGCAGCTTCTGCGCGCAGCTCGACAGCGACCCGCGTATCGGGGATTTCCGGGTCGTGGCGAGCCATCAGGAAAGCCTGCACAGCCATGATGCTGTAACTGTGCTGACGCGCGGCGAAAGCTTCGAGGCTGCGAGCCTTGACCCGCGCCTGTTTGCAAGCCTGATCCATACCGGTTGATGGGGCCAGTGAGGCTCAAGGCAGCCCGGCCCTTGCAGGCCGGGCTGTTTCGCGTTCGAGAGGGCTTTTGCAGCAGATGCGTTCGCTCTAACATCGTCTCATGAGTGGCCAACCAATTCCGATCCTGACAGTCACGCTCAACCCTGCGCTAGACCTGTCGGCGCATGTAGACGCCATGGTTGCCGGACCCAAGCTACGGCTCGACAGGCCTCACGTCGAACCGGGCGGAGGTGGGGTAAACGTGGCCCGTGCGATTCATGAACTGGGTGGGGCGGTGGCGGTCTGGGTTGCGCTGGGCGGCACAGCAGGCGCGCAACACCGGGACTTGATGGAGGGGCAGGGATTGCCCGTGCATGGGTTCGAAGTCGCAGGTGAGACCCGCGCCAATTGGGCGATCTCGGATGCGACTGGTGCGCAATTCCGCCTGCAACTGCCCGGCCCGGAGTGGAACGAGGCAGAGGGTGAGGCGGCGCTGGCCGACATCGCGAACCGCGCTGACGGGATTGTCGTGCTCTCGGGCAGCCAGCCACCCGGACTGGGCGCAGAGTTTCCGCAAAATCTGGCCGCAACTCTGGGCAACGGGTGTCGGCTGGTGGTTGACACATCGGGCGATGCCTTGCGCAAACTTGTAGAGCATCCGCGTGCGGAATCTCCGCCCTTCCTGCTCAGGCTCGATCAGGCCGAGAGCGAAGCACTGGCGGGAGCGCCGCTGGGCTCGGTCGCCGACAGCGCGGCGCTGGCGCGCGCTCTGCTCGCGCGCGGGGTGGCGACATGGATCTGTCTGGCGCGCGGGGCCGAGGGATCGGTGCTGGTGGGGCAAGAGGGCGCGTGGCACTGCCGCCCGCCCGAGGTTGAGGTCGCGAGCAAGGTGGGCGCAGGCGACAGTTTCACGGGCGCTTTCGTGCTGGCGCTGGCGCAGAATGCGCCCCCGCAAGAGGCGCTTCGGCAGGGCACGGCTGCGGCTGCGGCCGCAGTCATGACCGAAGGCACAGCGCTCTGCCGCAGCACAGATGTCGCGCGCCTCGCGCCGGACTGCGCGTTGCGCCAGCTTGACGCTTGACACGCTGCGAGCCTCGGGCAAAGGCTGCGGTCCATGCTTGATGTGCGTCCTGTTGTCCATCTGATCGGTCTGTTGGGCCTTGCCATGGGTGGGCTGATGCTGGCCCCCATGGCAGTGGACTGGCAGGCGGGCAATCCGAACTGGGACGCCTTTGCCCGCGCGGCCTTTCTGACCTGTCTGCTGAGCGGTGTCGCGGCGCTGAGCACGCGCGATGCGCTCAAGGCCGGGCTGGGGCGTCGGCAATCCTTCCTTCTGGCCGCCAGTGTCTGGGCCGTGCTGCCCGCACTCGGCGCAGTTCCGTTCATGCTGGGCGCTCCCGAGGCCGGTGTGACTCATGCCTATTTCGAGGCCATGTCGGGCATGACCACCACTGGCACGACTGTCTTTGTCGGGCTTGAAAATCTGCCGCCCGGTGTGCTGGTCTGGCGCTCGATGCTGCAATGGCTGGGCGGGCTGGGGATCGTCGTGGTGGCGCTGGTCTTTCTGCCCGCACTGCGCGTGGGCGGCATGCAGCATTTCCAGTCCGAGGCGTTTGACACGATGGGAAAGGTGCTGCCCCGGGTCTATGACATCTCGGCGGCGCTGCTGCAGGTCTATCTCGGCCTGACGCTGGCGGCGATCGTCGCCTATATGGCCTTCGGCATGAGCGGCTTCGATGCCATCAACCACGCCATGACCACTATCGCCACAGGCGGGTTTTCGACCTCGGACGCCTCTTTCGCGGTCTTTACCGGGCCGCTGGAATATGTCTCGACCCTGTTCATGATCCTCGCCGGGCTTCCTTTCATCCGCTTCATCCAGCTACTGGGCGGATCATGGCGCGCAGTGCTGCGCGATGTGCAGGTGCAGGCTTTCCTGCGCTGGACAGCCTATGCCGTGGGCGCGGTGATCCTCTACCGGATGGCGACGAGCGAGGCGGGGTTTCTCGATATCTTGCGCGGCACGCTGTTCAATGTCGTGACGCTGTTCACCGGTACGGGTTACGGCAGCGAGGATGTCTCGGTCTGGGGCGATTTCCCGCTCCTGGTGGTGGTGCTGGTGGGTTTCATCGGGGCCTGCACCGCCTCGACCGGGTGTTCGCTCAAGATTTTTCGCTATCTGGTGCTGTTTGAGGCGATCCGCGCCCAGATGCAGCGCCTGCGCCGCCCGAATGAGGTGCGCAATCTGCGCCTCGGTGGGAAGCGGCTGGAGCCCGATGTGGTGTCCTCGGTGATCGTGATGTTCACGGTCTTTGTCGCCGGATTCATGTTCCTGACAGTGGCGCTCTCGCTGACCGGGCTGGAACTGCGCACGGCGATCACGGCGGCCTGGACCGCGATCTGCAATGTCGGCCCGGTCTTCGGGCCGGAAGTGAGTGAGAGCGGTGCGGTGGATGGCTTTCCAGAGGCTGCGAAATGGTTGATGATCTTCGGAATGTATCTGGGGCGGCTGGAGGTGCTGGCCGTGCTGGTGCTGCTGCTGCCGCGTTTCTGGCGCGACTGAGCAAGGGAGGGAAGAGGGATGCTGTTCTATCGGCAGTCAGCGCGCGCGGCGTTGGGAGTAGCGCCCGCTCA
>SLJW01000076.1 GCA_007134865.1 Paracoccaceae bacterium
AGAGAGCCTTCGTGATCAGACTGCCTGCTCGATTACTGCACAGGATAGCGCATGACTGGCTGCTGCTGGCCTTGCTGGCAGGGTTTCCGGTGCTCTTCTGGATTGTTCCCCTGCCGCTGCTTGAGTTGAAGGCGCTTGTGGACTGGAAGACGGTTTCGGCCCTGGCAGGGTTGATGGTCCTGAGCCGTGCACTTGAAGTCTCTGGCCTGATGGACCGGCTGGGGCGGTGGATACTCCAGAAATTGCAATCGCTTCGGATTATCGCGGTGGCCATGGTTCTGTTTGCCGCAGCACTCGCGGCGGTCGTGACCAATGATGTCGCGCTTTTCGTGACCGTACCGCTGACACTCTCATTGGCGCGCAGGGTCGAGTTGCCAGTCGCGCGGCTGGTCATCTTTCAGGCATTGGCCGTCAACGCCGGCTCTGCGCTTTCGCCGGTTGGCAACCCTCAGAACCTGTTCCTGTGGCAACTCTCCGGTTCGGGCTTCTGGGAGTTTGCCCTTGCCATGCTGCCCATTGGCGGCTTGATGCTGGCAATGGTCCTGGCGCTGGTCCCGCTGGCTTTCGGCAGCGCGCGTCTGGCAATTTCGCAGCGCGACAGCCCGCTGCCGCTCGAGCCGAGACTCATGGGCCTGTCGTTGCTGGCCTATCCCGCTTTTCTCTGGGCCGTGAACGCGGGCCAAGCAGTGCCGGGCGCGCTTCTGATCATCGGGGGCTATGCGCTGGCCTTCCGGCGTGTGCTGGGCGGAGTGGATTGGGCGCTGCTGCTGGTTTTCGCGCTGATGTTCGTCAATCTGGGGATGCTCGGGCAGATCCCGCTCATTGCGGCACAGGCAGAGCTCTGGATGCAGGGCGCCAGTGCGGCTTTTGGTCTGGGCGCGGTCCTGTCACAGGTCATGTCGAATGTGCCTGCCGCCATCTTCCTTGCCCCTTTCACCGAAGACTGGCGCGCGCTGGCCTGGGGGGTAAATGTGGGCGGTTTCGGGCTGGCCATAGGTTCACTTGCGAACCTGATCGCGCTGCGGCTTGCGCCGCAACCCGGCATCTGGCGCGATTTTCATTTCTGGTCCGTGCCGATGCTTGTCGTCTCGGCGCTGGCTGGTGCGCTGTTGTTGTCGGCTTTCTGAGCAGCGCGCCCGCAGGGCGCGCTGCCCAGGTGTCTGCGTTATCCCGCCGAACTCATCAACGCCGAGAGGTTGCCGCGGTGCTGATGCATCACCAGACGGTTGAGCGCGTTGATATAGGCCTTGGCCGAGGCCACGACCGTGTCGGTATCCGAGGACTGGCCCGAATAGACCACATCATCGCGTTTCAGCCGCACGCTGACGGTCGCCTGCGCATCGGTGCCCTCGGTCACGGCATGGACCTGATAGAGTTCCAGCCGCGCATCATGCGGAAACAGCATCTTGATCGCGTTGAAGGTCGCATCCACGGGCCCGTCGCCGGTTGCGTCGATGAATTTCTCCTCGCCGCCCACGCGCAGGGTCATTTCGGCCTCTTGCGGGCCTTCGGTGCCGCAGATCACGCGCAACCGGCGGAGTTGCAGGAAGGCATCGTCATCGGCCAGCGAGGCTTCGGCCATCAGCGCGATCAGGTCGTCATCATAGACTTCCTTCTTGCGGTCGGCGAGCGCCTTGAAGCGCACGAACACATCCTTGAGCTGGTTGTCGCCCAGCTCATAGCCCAGATCGGACAGCTTCGCCCTCAGCGCGGCGCGGCCCGAATGCTTGCCCATGACCAGATTCGTGGCCTGCAACCCGATATCCTCGGGGCGCATGATCTCGAAGGTTTCCTTGTTCTTCAGCATCCCGTCCTGATGGATACCCGATTCATGCGCAAAGGCATTCTTGCCGACCACGGCCTTGTTATACTGCACCGGAAAGCCCGAAACGGCGGCCACCATGCGCGAGATGCCCATGATTTTCGTCGTGTCGATCCCAGTCCGGAAGGGCAGGATATCATTGCGCACTTTCAGCGCCATGACCACTTCTTCCAGCGCCGTATTGCCCGCGCGTTCGCCCAGACCGTTGATCGTGCATTCGATCTGACGCGCCCCGGCCTCGACCGCTGCCAGCGCATTGGCCGTCGCCATGCCGAGGTCATTATGGCAGTGCGTGGCGAAGATGATCTCATCCGCGCCGGGCACGCGCTCGCGCAGCATGGCGATCAGATCGGCGGATTCGCGCGGGTAGGTATAGCCGACCGTGTCGGGGATATTGATGGTGGTGGCGCCGGCCTTGATGGCCGCCTCGACCACACGGCAGAGAAAATCCGGTTCGGTGCGGGTGGCATCCATGGGCGACCATTGCACATTGTCGCAGAGGTTCCGGGCATGGGTCACTGTGTCATGGATACGTTGCACCATCCCGTCCTGATCGAGTGCGGTGATGTCGCGGTGCAGGGGCGAGGTGCCGATGAAGGTATGGATGCGCGGGCGGGCGGCATGGCGCACGGCCTCCCAGCAGCGGTCGATATCGGTGAAATTGGCGCGGGCAAGACCGCAGATGACCGAATTCTTCGCGTTCCGCGCAATCTCCATGACCGCCTGAAAGTCACCCTCCGAGGCGATGGGAAAGCCCGCTTCGATTATGTCCACGCCCATCTCGTCCAGCAGGGCGGCGATCTCGAGTTTCTCGGAATGGGTCATGGTCGCGCCGGGAGACTGTTCGCCATCGCGCAGGGTGGTGTCGAAAATCAGGACATTGTCCTGAGAACTGGCCGTGCTGGTCATCGGAAAATCCTGTCAAACTGTGGGGTGGGTGTCGTCCGGGCGCTGGTCACCTCTGAGCGGCGCGCCCATGCGGGACACGCTCAGAGGCTGCTAAGAAGAAGCAGCGCCCCAAGGGGCTGGGTCAAGCGTTGCGCAAGAATATCGCCACCACAGATCATGACCGCGACTATAGGCAGAGCAAACGGCGATTAAAAGCCCCAATCTGCGCCTGCACAAAGCCGTGGGTGCGCGCTCCCGCACGCTTGACTCCGCCCCCGCGCGCGCCCATGAAGCGCGCGACACCGGGCTGCAGATGGACAGGACGCATGAGCGCGATTGACGGCAAGAAAGACGGGCTGTGGGAAAACATCAAGGTGATCTTCTATGCCCTGCTGATCGCCGGGCTGTTCCGCACGCTGTTCTTTCAGCCCTTCTACATCCCCTCGGGCTCGATGAAGGAAACGCTGCTGATTGGCGATTTCCTCTTCGTCAACAAGATGGCCTATGGCTATTCGCGCTATTCCTGTCCCTTCGGCCTGTGCCCCTTCGAAGGGCGGATTTTCGGCAGTGAACCCGAACGCGGCGATATCGTGGTGTTCCGTCACCCCGGCACTGGCGCGGATTACATCAAGCGCTTGATTGGCCTGCCAGGTGATCGTGTGCAGATGCGCGACGGGCGGCTCTGGCTCAATGACGAGGAAGTGCCGCAGGAACCAGCCGGCGAATTTGTCGAAGTTTATGAGCGTCAGGGCGGTGGCCGGCAGTTCCCGCGCTGCGAGAATGCGCCGGTGGGGCAGGGGGGCGAGTGCATCAAGTCGCGCGCTATCGAGACTCTGCCCGAGGGCCGCAGCTTTCCGGTCCTCAACATCACCGACAATAGCGCGGGTGACAACACGCCGGTCTTCACCGTGCCTGAGGGCCATTTCTTCTTCATTGGCGACAATCGCGACAATTCGCTCGACTCGCGGATGCCGCGTCAGGTCGGCGGCGTCGGCATGGTGCCCTTCGACCATCTGATCGGGCGCGCGCGCCATGTGGTCTTCTCGGCCCAGGGTCGGTCGCTGTTTTTCTTCTGGACCTGGCGGAGCGACCGGTTCTTCCAGAGTCTGCCGTGAAGCTGGCGACGCATCTGTCCGCTTTCTGCGCCCGTCTGGGCCATGACTTCACGCGCCCGGAGCTCTTGCGCGAGGCGTTGACCCATCCCTCCATGTCGACGCCTGCGCGCCCGGACAATCAGCGGCTGGAATTTCTGGGCGACCGTGTGCTGGGGCTGGTCATGGCCGAGGCGCTGCTGGAGGCTGATACCGCCGCCACCGAAGGCCAACTTGCCCCGCGCTTCAACGCGCTGGTGCGCAAGGAAGCCTGTGCGGATGTTGCGCGCAGTATCGGGCTGGGCGAGGCGCTGAAACTGGGCCGCTCCGAGATGCTCTCGGGTGGGCGGCGCAAGGAGGCAATCCTTGCCGACGCAATGGAGGCGGTGATCGCGGCAGTTTATCTCGATGCCGGGTTCGAGGCCGCGCGCGATGTCGTGCTGCGGCTTTGGGGCGGGCGGCTCGTGGCGGTCGAGGATGACGCCCGCGATGCCAAGACCAGCCTGCAGGAATGGGCCCAGGGACGCGGCCAGCCCACACCCGAATATCTGGAGATTGACCGCAGCGGCCCTGATCATGCGCCGCAATTCATCATCGAGGTGCGCCTTGCGAGTGGCGAGGCTGCGCAAGGGCAGGCGGGCTCGAAACGGCAGGCAGAGCAACTGGCGGCGCGCGCGCTCTTGGCGCGACTGGAGGAAAACGAATGACCGACACCCCGACACGCGCGGGTTTTGTGGCCCTGATCGGTGAGCCCAATGCCGGCAAATCAACGCTGACCAACCGCATGGTCGGGGCCAAGGTCAGCATCGTGACCCACAAGGTGCAGACCACGCGCACGCGGATCCGGGGCGTGGCCATCGAGGGGGCGTCGCAGATCGTGTTCGTCGACACGCCCGGCCTGTTCCGCCCGCGCCGCAGGCTCGACCGCGCGATGGTCGCCGCCGCATGGGGCGGCGCTGCCGATGCCGATGTCGTGGTGCTATTGGTCGAGGCGCATCGCGGGCTGACCGATGGCGTGCGCGCGATCCTGGAGGCGCTGCGCGAGCGGATCACGCCCAAGCAGAAGGTGGCGCTGGCGATCAACAAGATCGACCGGGTGAAATCCGAGGCGCTGCTCGCCCTCACCGCTGAGCTGAACGCGGCCTATCCCTTCGCCCAGACCTTCATGATATCGGCTGAGAAGGGTCACGGCGTGGAGGACCTGCGCCGCTGGCTGGCCGAGGAACTGCCCGAGGGGCCATGGCTCTACCCCGAGGATCAGATCGCCGACCTGCCCATGCGCATGATCGCGGCGGAAATGACCCGCGAGAAACTGACTCTGCGCCTGCATGAGGAATTGCCCTATCAACTGACGGTCGAGACCGAAAGCTGGCAGGAGCGCAAGGACGGC
>SLJW01000101.1 GCA_007134865.1 Paracoccaceae bacterium
GTCAGCACATCCTCGATTTCGCGGCGGGACATTGCCTCTGTCATTGTCTTGCCCTTCTTGCCCGAACTGCCGATGCCCATGCTTATCATATTCCGACAAAAAGATACCCTTCGCCGGACCCACGCGCTACAGAAAGATTAACGCGCGCAGCGTTCCAAGACAATCATCGAGTTCGGTCTTGGTTCACAACCCACGGGTGACAGGGTTAATCACGACCCAGCGCGCGCAGCACCCGGTCGAGCGACTCGCCCTGCGGCGAAGAGACGGGCGCATTGCGGACGGCATTGAAATACGCCTCGGGGTCATAGGTGGGCACACCAAGCCCGAGGTGATCGACTGTCATCAGACCCATCGCCGAGAGCAGGTTATAAGTCGCGACCTGCTGCGAGGCCTGTGCCTCTGCCAGCATCGTCCGGGCATCGAGCAGATCGGTCTCGGCATTGAGCACATCGAGCGTTGTGCGCGCGCCAAGGCGGGCTTCCTCGCGCGTACCCTCGAACGCACTTTCTGACGCGCGGACCTGCTGCTGGCTGGCGGTGATCCGTGCGCTTGCGACCTCGACATTCGCCCAGGCGACCGCGACATTCTGCAAGACCTGCGCCACGCTCTGATGAAGCCCCGCGCGCGACGCATCGCGGCGCGCATTGGCCTGACGGTGCAGCGCGTTGAGTTGCCCCCCCTGGAAGAGCGGGCGCGAATAGCGGACACCCGCCGTGCCCGAGGTCGTCTCGCCACCCATTTGGCCGCCAAATTGTTGCCCGATCGAGAGCGAGCCGGTCACAGACCCGTGGCGCTGGGCAAAGACGCGCTCGGAATTCAACTCGGCGGCGGTCACTTCCTGCTGGGCCTGCCGGATTCGCGGATGATTCTGACGCGCGATCTCCTTTGCATTTTCAAGACTCGGAGCCGTGCGCGGCAAGGCGGGTGGCGGCGGCAGCGTGCCGGGTGTCAGCCCGGTGGCGAGCTTGAAATCCTCTCGCGCTGCGGCCAACTCTCCTTCGGCGGCTGACAGCATCGAGCGCGCCGCCGCAAGCCGCGCCTCGGCCAGCGAGACATCGGTGCGGGTGATCTCGCTCAACTCGAAACGCTGCTGGGCAGCTTCAAGCTCCTGCGAGATGACGCGCACATTCGCGCGGCGCAGGGCCACGGTTTCGCTGGCGGTGCGCACGGCCATATAGGCCGAGACTGTATTCAGCAGCACTTGCTGCTCGACATCGATCAGCGCCTGCCGCGTGGCCAGAACCTGCGCCTTGGCCGCGTCCCGCGCCAGTTGCCCGCGCCCGAAATCGATGAGCGTGACCTCGGCGGCAAGGTTGAAGGACATGGAGATCGAGTCAGGCGCGCCTGACTGGAAACGGCCCTGCGCCTCCGTGATGAAGTTCAGCACCGGGCGCATGCTGGCCACGGCGATCGCCACATCCTCATCTGCGGCGCGCAACAATGCGCGGTTCTGATCCAGCAAATTGGAATTGCGATAAGCGGCAGCAAGGCTGTCGGCGAGGTTCTGCGCGGCCACGGGCGCGGCCACAAGCAGTATCGATACCGCCAGCGCGGCCAAATTCAGTCTGCGCCCCATGCTCGGACCCTCTTACTTGTCTTTTTTCATGCCAGCGCGGCGTCAGAAGCTGAACGCGTCGGCCCGCTCAAAGCCCGGCAAGACCGGCGCTGCTGCATTGAAGATATCTCGCCAGACGACAGAGTCACCCTGTCGCAGCCCCAAACGCACCACGCCGAGCGCGCCTTCCATGAAAACGGCGGTCACCCGTCCACCATCGCGTAGCTGCTGGACCAGTGCTGCGGGAAATTCGACAATGCCACCCTGCAGGAGCATCGCGTCATAGGGCGCATGAGCGGGCGCGCCCTCATTCAACGGGCCACGGTGCAATACCACTGTCTCGGCACCTGTGCGAGCAAAAGCGGCTTCGGCCGCATCTGCCAGCGCTTCATCCTCTTCGACCGCGACCACGGCCTGGGTCATCTGCAACAGCAGCGCACTGGAGTAACCCGTGCCGCAGCCGATATCGAGCACCAGATCAGAACGGGTCAGCATCAGCGCATCGAGCATCTTGGACAGCGTGCGCGGGTCAAGCAGCACACGCCCGCCCCCGAGCGCCAGATTCTCGCCGACATAGGCAGCCTCGATCTTGTCATCGGGGACGAATTCCTCGCGTGGCAGGCGCAGCATCGCATCGATGATCGGAAATTTCGTGACATCCGAGGGGCGCACCTGAGTGTCCACCATCATCCTGCGGCGCAAGGCAAAATCGGTCATCAACTGAACTCTCTGGTTTAGTTATCCCTGTGATCGTCCTTGCCACAGAACGCGTGCCCTCGCAACACAAGAGCGCAGCGCAAGGCCATTTCCGCTGTCGCGCCGCGGCTTTGATGTTATCTGTCGGGCATGTCACCAAAGCGAGGACCCTTATGGAACTGAATGTCTATCTGGCCGGAGAGATACATACCGACTGGCGCGAGCAGATCATGCGCGGCGCAGCGGATTTGCCGATCACCTTCACCGGCCCCGTCACCGATCACGCGGCTTCAGATGATTGCGGCGTACATATCTTCGGGGCCGAGGAATCGAAGTTCTGGCATGACCACAAGGGCGCGAAGCTCAATGCCATCCGCACCCGCAAGGCGCTGGCCGATGCCGATGTCGTGGTGGTGCGCTTCGGCGAGAAATACAAACAGTGGAATGCGGCCTTCGATGCCGGCTTTGCCAGCGCGCTTGGCAAGGCCCTGATCGTGCTTCATGGCCCCGAGCATCAGCACGCGCTGAAAGAGGTGGATGCCGCCGCGCTGGCCGTGGCCGAAACCCCCGAACAGGTGGTCGCGGCGCTGCGCTATGTGCTGGATGGCACGCTGTAGCCACGCCGCCGCGCCATGAGGCAAAGAATCGTTCGGCTCTGAGGCGCCCTTGTGCATAGTTAATCCACCATTTTTTTGGAGGACAGGACATGCTTAAAGAGTTCAAGGAGTTTATCGCCCGCGGCAATGCCATGGACATGGCCGTCGGCATCATCATCGGCGCGGCCTTCACGGCCATCGTGACCTCGCTGGTCGATGATCTGGTCAATCCGCTGATCGGCATTTTCGTGGGCGGGATCGATTTCTCCGGCATCAGCTTCGGGCTGGGCGAGGCGCAATTCATGATCGGCAATTTCATCAACGCGGTGATCAAGTTCCTGATCATCGCCTTTGTGGTTTTCATGCTGGTGCGCAGCGTGAACAAGCTCGCAAAAATGGGCAAGGCGGAGGAGACACCTGCACCGGAAGAGCCCAAGGGGCCAACGCAGGAAGAACTTCTGACCGAGATCCGCGACGCTCTGCGCGCCCGCTCGACTTGAGCCTGCGTCGTCAGCGGAATTGGCCTGACGGGCTGCGCGCTTTGCGCGCAGCCCGGCCTCGCGGAGCCCGTCAGATATCGATTGCGGTCGTTTCCTGAACCGTGCGCAACGCAAAAGACGACTGCATCTGCGCAACACCGGGCAGGCGGCTGAGATAGCGGCGGTGGATGCGCGCAAAATCCTCGGTATCCGCGGCGACGATCTTGAGCAGGTAATCGGCACTTCCCGCCATCAGATGGCATTCCAGCACATCCGGCACCAGCCGCACTTCGCGCTCGAAAGCGTCCAGAAGCTCGTCGCTCTGGCTCGACAAGGTGATTTCGACAAAGACCACGGTGGTGCGCCCGATGCGTTTCAGGTCCAGCCGCGCATGGTAACCCTTGACATAGCCCTCGTTCTCGAGCCGCTGCACGCGCCGGTGACAGGCCGAAGGCGAAAGGTTGATCAGTTCCGCCAGTTCGGCATTGGTGATCCGGCCCTGGCCTTGCAGCACACGAAGAATACGGCAATCGGTCGCGTCTAGCTGCATTGCAGCGCAATCTCCTTCGACAACTTTGGCAATGTGTCGCAACTTATCGCATATTTCTGACGAGCACGCTCGAAACAGTCAAGGAATTCCCCCGTCAGACGCGATAAGCTTGCACAGGGAATTTAGGGAGGATTGCATGCTGATCGGATGCCCGAAGGAAATCAAGCCGCAGGAATTTCGCGTGGGCCTGACGCCAAATGCAGCGCAGGAGGCCATCGCGCATGGTCACGATGTGATCATTGAGACCGGCGCCGGAGCCGAAGCCGGGTTCGAGGATGACGCCTATCGCAGCTTGGGCGCGCAGGTCGTGGACAGTGCCGAGGAGGTGTTCGCTCGCGCCGAGATGGTGGTCAAGGTGAAGGAGCCGCAGGCCGTCGAGCGCAAGCGCCTGCGCGAGGGGCAGGTGCTGTTCACCTATCTCCACCTCGCCCCGGACCCCGATCAGACCCGCGACCTGCTCGATTCGGGGGTCACGGCCATCGCCTATGAGACGGTGACCGACCGCAATGGAGGTCTGCCGTTGCTCGCACCGATGTCCGAGGTTGCCGGTCGTCTCGCCCCGCAGGCCGGGTCCTGGGCGCTGCAGAAGGCCAATGGCGGGCGCGGCATGCTGATGGGCGGCGTGCCTGGCGTGCGCCCCGCTAATGTGATCATCATCGGCGGTGGTGTTGTGGGCACGGCGGCGGCGCGCGTAGCCGTCGGGATGGGGGCGAATGTCACCATCCTCGACCGCTCGATCCCGCGCCTGTCCTATCTGGATGACATCTTCCATGGTCGCCTGACCACACAGTTTTCGGATGCAGCGGCCATCGCGGATCTGATCACCCGCGCCGATATGGTGATCGGGGCCGTGCTGATCCCCGGTGCGGCCGCGCCCAAACTGATCACGCGGGCGCAGCTTGCCACCATGCAGCCCGGTGCAGTGCTCGTCGATGTCGCCATCGACCAGGGTGGCTGTTTCGAGACTTCGCGCCCCACGACCCATGCCGAGCCGATCTATGAAGTCGACAATGTGGTGCATTACTGCGTCGCCAACATGCCCGGCGCAGTGGCGCGCACCTCGACCATTGCGCTGGGGAATGCGACCATGCCCTTTGTGCTGGCACTTGCCAACAAGGGCTGGCGCCAGGCCTGCGAGGATGACCCGCATCTGCTGGAGGGGCTGAACACCCATGCCGGGCATCTGACCTATTACGCTGTGGGCAAGGCGCTGGGCATCGACGTGCTCTCACCAGCCATGGCGTTGCGGGTGTAACGGCTGATGTGAGGAGGCA
>SLJW01000080.1 GCA_007134865.1 Paracoccaceae bacterium
CCGCCCTCCACGACGATCCCCCGATCTTTGCCGCCCCCTGCATGACCGTCCGCAATGAAAGGCAGTCATGCAGCCATTCCTGTGTTGGATGAAAATTTCAGCGACGGATATCACTGATCGGACTTGGTTTGCAGTGCCGTCAATGACGATCAACGGTAATTGCCCCACACTTTGCGGTGCTCTCCTACTGCAGTGCGGACTCTCCCACAAGAAGACCTGTCGCAAAGGCTCATGGGCAAGCGTGCACCAAAGGCACCATCCCTCGCTCGTCATCAACTCCTTGGCCCAAATCCTGGAAGCAAAGTCAACCCGAGAGGGGTTGGACTACGGACAAACCCGTGCCGCCAAGTGGAATCGGCCTCATTTCACTTGCTTGGGCCGAACGCACCCGGTGATGTCAGCGATTCTTTGGTCCTGCGGGGTCCTGTCGCGCAGGGGCAGATATTCCCGCGCTGCTCACGGCCAATGAAGCCTGATCCTCAGATTACGCCGCTGTGTTCTTGCTATCGCCATCTGTCCCTGCGTTTCTGCAAGTTATTCAAGGCACGGAACGACTTTGATTGCTGATCAGTGTCGATGTATGTCCGAGAAGCGTGCAGAGCGAGCCAGTGGGATTCGCAAACAGGATCGAAAGATGAAGCGACCTGACTGAAACCTGCAGGGAACATTGAGCTGCAGTTCGGTGTATGGTTTGCTTGAAAAGTGAGCATCGTGCGAGATATTCAGTTCGAATTCTACAGAAATTAATAAAGTCTTTAGACCAGCAGTCAAGTAACTTGACAAGTGCTGCGCCGCGGCATCACGGTGAACCTGTCGAAGCAGAGGTCTGCTGCGATGTAATGCCGAGAGTTGTAGACAGGCTTGGGGCTGTGAGTCTATCAAAGCATTGATAAAAATATGCTTTGCGCAGTTTTACTACCCATCCTGACACGCAACCTCTGCATTGCCTTGGGGATAGCGAAAAGGATGACTGCAGATGAAACAGGATTACGGATGGGGGAAATACTTCAGCGAGCGCGACAAGCAGCATGACCAGCTTTGGGGCAAGACCGAGCTGAGCGGCTTTGGCGAGAAACCCGCGCTTTTGCTGATCGACATGTATTACAGTGTTGTCGGATTGGAACGGCAGCCAATCTTCGAATCGATGAAAATGTGGCCGGGCTCGATGGGGCTTGAAGGCTGGGCGGCGATCGATATGACCGTGCCGCTACTCGAAGCTGCGCGCGAATGCGGCGTTCCGGTTATCCATATCAAGGGGCTGCAAAGTGGCATAAAGCCTTGGATCCACCGCAAGCGGGGGCCCTCGAAGCTTTCGCCAGAGATGCAGCAAAAAGGCACCGAAATTGTCGATGAGCTCAAGCCCATTGCGGGAGAAGTCGTCATCGAGAAGACCGCCCCCTCGGCATTTCAGGGCACGCCATTGGCGTTCCATCTCACCTCATTGGGGATCGACACGCTGATATGTTGCGGTGAATCCACCAGCGGCTGCGTGCGCGCATCGGTCGTCGATGGTGCGACACATCGCTACAAGATGGGCGTGGTGTCGGAATGTGTCTATGACCGCACCGAAGCGTCACATTTCATGAACCTTTACGACATGCATCAGAAATATGCCGATGTCGTGACCCGTGACATGGCGATCGATTACCTGCGCGAGTCCGCTGGCAAGACGACCGCAACATCCCTGCGCAAAACCGCCTGAGAAGGCCAGGTCGCCCCGCGCGCTCGGCCGGGGCGACGGCCAGTGGTTCGTTCGTCCATGAAGGAGACTCCAATGCCAATGTTCACACGACGCCAATTCTCGGCATCGCTTGCTGCGACTGCTCTGCTACCAGTTCTCGCAAATGCGCAATCAGGCGAGCAGAAGACACTCAATATCCGGTTTTACGATGATCCCGCAGGGTTCGACCCAGCAAATATCTTCCGTGTCGAAAATGAGAATATTGCTTTCAACATCTATTCGGGGCTGACCAGTTATGACAGCCAGACTGGCGAGATAGTACCTGATCTGGCCGCCTCCTGGGAAACAGAAGACAACGTCACTTGGGTCTTCCGGCTGCGTGAAGGGGTGATGTTCCAGAAAGGCTATGGCGAGATGACAGCTGATGATGTGATCTTCAGCTTCGAGAGGATCATGGACCCGGCCACGGCATCGCCATACGCTTCGCAGCTTGCCGGTATCGTCCGGCTTGAGGCGCCCGACCCTTACACTGTGGTGATCGAGCTGGACGCGCCCAACGGCAACTTCCTGCACACTGTTGCCAATTACCATCAGGGACAGATCCTGTCGCGGCGGGCTGTGGCGGATCTTGACGGGCAGGTGCGCTGGAATCCGATCGGCACAGGGCCGTATTACCTGGAGCATATTGATGTGAATTCGGAAATCGTGCTCAAACGCCACGAAGATTACTTCCGTGGCCCGGCTCCGATCGAGACATTGCATTTCCGCATCATCAAGGATGAATCCACGGCCACCATCGCGTTGCGCAACGGCGAGGTCGACCTGGTCATGCGTTCTAACCGCGAGGAAAATCTCCAGACGCTGCAAGCCGCTGGTTTCCGCATGAACATGGTCGAGAGCTATGGAATCGTGCTTAAGGTGATGAATCTTGAATTCGAGCCTTTTTCGGACAAGCGGGTGCGCCACGCGATTGCACATGCGATCGATTACGACGCGATATGTAATGCGATCGCGCCCTCGCTCACTGAGGCGACCCCATCAATCCTGCCACGCTGGATGCCAATCTTCTCGGAAGATATCCCGAAGTATCCCTATGATCCGGATCGCGCGCGCGCGCTTCTGGCGGAGGCAGGCTATGGTTCGGGTCTGAGCTTCAGCCACCTTGGCACGTCGGCACAAGGCGTGACCGAAATCCAGCAATTCGAGATCGATTTTCTGTCGCAGGTGGGGATCTCCATGACGATGGATCTTGTCGACACTCCCACATTCAACCAGCGGCGCAATGCTGGCGAGTTTGAGATGGCCACCCGGCTTTTGCCGGCGATCAACCCCGACATGATCCTGTTCAACTATCTGCACCCGGACAACATGTCACCCGGTGGGCTGAACGGGGCGCGATATGACAACCCCGAGGTCACTGAATTGCTGGTTGCCGCGCGCAGCGAGGTCGACTCCGACGCGGCATTCAAACTGTATGAACGTGCGCAGCAGATCGTGATGGACGATCTTCCCTACCTGCCGGGCTATTCGAACAATGTCTTCTGGCCAGGCAAGACATCCGTGACAGGTGTGCAGCCGAACTATCTGGGACAGGTCAACTTCTTTCAAGTCGACATTTCGGCAAGCTAAGGAGGAACCCCGGCAATGGTTGATTACAGCCTCAAGAAATTCGCGCAGCTGATCTTCACCGTGTTTGGTGTTGTAACGCTGGTTTTCTTCACGCTCCGGTTCATTCCGGGGGATGCTGCATCAGCGATGGCCGGGGATACAATCTCGGGAGAGGCGCTGGAACTCTTGCGCGAGCAGATGGGGCTAAATGCCCCGCTGTGGTCGCAATACCTCGCCTATCTGCACGGGCTGGTCACGTTCGACTTTGGCGTGACGATTACCACGCAGCTGCCTGTTGCCGATCTGATCCTGCGCGCCATGCCGGTCACGCTGAGTATCGCGGTATTGACGATCGTACTGACCGTCACACTGGCGATCCCGCTTGGCACGCTCGCGGCGCTGATGGCCCATCGTGGGCAAAACGGGCTCGACAACGCGATCACTGGGACGGCGATGGTACTGGACCTCATGCCATCGTTCTGGACCGCACTCGTGTTTCTTCTGATCTTCTCGCTGACACTTGGCTGGTTCCCGGCCAGCGGGACAATCAGCTTTGATAGCCCGGTGGACTACCTGAAGCGTATCGCGCTTCCCGTGCTGGTGCTGTCCGTGACGCAGCTGGCGACCATGGCGCGCATCACGCGAACAGCCGTATTGGAGGTGCTGAGCGAGGACTATGTCCGCACGGCCCGCGCGATGGGATGGTCCGAAATGCGGGTCTTGTTCCGCCACGCGCTGAAGAATGCCGCACTTCCGATCGTGACCGTGATCGGGCTGAGTTTCGGCAACCTGCTCAATGGCACGGTGATCGTCGAATTCATCTTCACCATTCCGGGCATCGGCAATCTTTTGATTAATGGCATCAACAGCCGCGACTACCAGATGGTGCAGACACTGATCGTTTTCTACGCGCTGCTGTTTATCGTGATCAATTTCGCAACCGACATCATTTACCGCGCGCTCGACCCGCGGGTCAAATTCTGAACACGGAGCGCAGCGACATGAAACAAGACGCCACAAACATTCCCCAGAGCCTTTCCAACCCGTCCAGCCTGTCGCGTGCAGCGCGCGGCCAGCTTGCCCGGATCAGCCAAGGCCGATTTCTGGGCAATCGCAAGACGCGGGTCGCGCTGGTCATTCTTGTGCCGATCCTGCTGCTCACCGCTTTCGCGCCAATCCTGCCGCTGCAGGGACCGCTAGAGACCAATCTGCGCGCGATGATGCAGCCGCCATCGCTGGAGCATCCGTTCGGCACCGACCGAATGGGCCGCGATATTCTGGCACGCACGCTTTCCGGGGTGCAGATTTCGCTTCTGGTCGGGCTGAGTGTCGCAGCAATCGCGCTTGTCGCGGGGATCTTGCTCGGCACGCTCGCAGGCTTTTTCGGCGGGATCGTCGATCGCACTGTCATGAGCATTGTCGATATTTTCCTGGCTTTCCCGTCGCTGCTGCTTGCGATCGGACTGGTGGCCGTGATGGGCACTGGCGTTATCCCGGTCATCTTTGCGATTGCCTTGGCCGATGTGCCGCGCTTCATCCGGCTGCAGCGATCGCTTGTGCTGTCGCTACGCTCGCGCGCATTTATCGATGCTGCGCGCACTGTGTCCGCGCCTCAGGGTTGGCTGATGCGCCGCCACATCGTGCCCAACACAGTTGCGCCAATGCTGGTCGCGGCCAGTATCGCAGCCGCGAATGCAATTCTGGTCGAAGCAAGTCTGAGCTTTCTGGGTCTTGGTATCATGCCGCCCACCCCGTCGCTTGGAAACATCATCCGCGACGGGCAGACCTATCTCGAACAGGCCTGGTGGATATCGACGCTGCCGGGGCTGGTGATCCTCGCAATCGCGATCAGTTTTCACTTCCTGTCTGACGGGGTGCGCGAAGCACTCGATCCCAGATCCCGCCAGTAGCGTCCCGCAACCTGCAGGAGAGAGGACCCTTGCCCATGACATACCAAACAGAAATTGCGCCTCCGCTTCTGGATGTGCGTGACCTGTGCACGGAATTCGGCACGGATCACGGCACGGTCAAAGCGGTCAATGGTGTGAGCTTTGCCATCAATGAAGGCGAACGCGTTGCGATTGTTGGCGAGAGCGGCTCTGGCAAGAGTGCAATGGCCATGTCGATATTGCGGCTGCTGGCCTATCCCGGTCGCGTCACCAGTGGAAAGGTGCGGCTAGAGGGTCGCGATTTGTGCAGCCTGAGCGAACGGCAGCTCAATTCCGTGCGCGGGCGTGAGGTGGGAACCGTCTTTCAGGATCCGATGTCATCGCTTGACCCGGTGATGCGGATCAGCAAGCAGATGATCCCGCCGATCATGCGCAGTTTGCGGCTAAGTCGAGAGAAAGCCCGCGCCGAAGCGATCCTCTGGCTTGACAAGGTCGGCATTCCTGACCCCGAGCGAAGGCTGGAGGCCTTTCCGTTCGAGATGAGCGGGGGAATGCGTCAACGTGTGATGATCGCGATGGCACTGTCCTGTCGGCCGCGCCTTCTGATCGCAGATGAACCGACCACCGCGCTTGATGTGACGATTCAGGCGCAGATCGTTGAAGTGATGAAGACGCTGACGGCCGAAACCGGCACTGCGATGATGTTCATCACGCATGATCTGGGTCTGGTCGCACGTTTCGCAGACAAGGTCGCTGTCATGTATGCTGGCCGGATCGTTGAATTTGGCCCGGTGCGCGACATATTCTGCGCACCAGCGCATCCTTATACGCAAAGCCTGCTCAGCACGATCCCCAGTACAAAAGCGCTTCGCCATGAGAGATTGGCTCAAATCCCCGGCATGCCGCCTGACATGAAGTCTCCGCCGCAGGGGTGTGCCTTTCGTGCGCGGTGCGCGGCTGCCGTGGCACGCTGCGCACAGGACGCGCCGGAGCTTTCACCGCGAGGGAGCGGTCATATCGCGGCCTGCTGGCAACCCAAGGGGCTTGAGGGATGCAAACGAACCGCTTGCGAGAGCCGTCCGCAACACGGCGGAAACCGTCCTCCGCGCGAGCGCACCATGGTCGAGATCAACCGATTGACCAAGCATTTCAGCTCACCGCGCCTGTTTTCGCGTGGCCCTGCGCCCGTCGTCCGGGCCGTTAATGGCGTGACCTTGCGTGTGCAGCAGGGCGAGACGCTGGGAATAGTTGGTGAAAGCGGATGCGGCAAGAGCACTGTCGCGCGGTTGCTGCTGGGGCTGGAGCAACCCACTTCAGGTGAGATATTCATCGATGGTCTGGCGCAGATGGTGTTTCAGGACCCGTCGGCGTCCTTCAATCCGAAAATGCGCATCGGCGCGATCATCGAAGAGCCGCTGATCGTCAAAAGCTGGGGCGACAAGGCAGCCCGGAGCGCGCGGCTGCGCCAACTGATCACGCAGGTCGGGCTGGAAGAGGCGCATCTTGAGCGCTACCCAAGCCAATTGTCAGGCGGGCAACGCCAACGAGTCGCAGTTGCACGCGCGCTGGCGCTCGATCCGTCGGTGATCGTGGCCGACGAGCCGACATCCGCACTCGATGTCTCGGTGCGCGCGCAGATCATCAATCTTCTGGTCGATCTCAAGGAAGAGCTTGGCATCGCCTTTGTTTTCATCTCGCATGATCTGCTGACCGTGCGTTACATCGCCGACCGGATCGCGGTCATGTATCTGGGCGAAGTGGTCGAATACGGCCCTGCCGATCAGGTCTTTGACCAGCCCGCACATCCCTACACCAAAGCTCTGATCGAGGCAGTGCCCTTGCCCGATCCGGTGACAGAAGCCCGGCGGGCCACAAGACTGCTCGAGGGCGAGTTGCCCAGCCCGCTCAATCTGCCGAAGGGCTGCGCCTTTGCCTCACGCTGCCCGATTGCCACAGATATCTGCCGGACAGAAAAACCTGTCCTGCGTCATCCCATGAAAACCCGCGAGGCAGCTTGCCATCATGTCAATTCAATCTGATCGTTTCTCTGGCTTCGGTGTCTTTGGCGGGTTCGTCTTTTTCACGATCGTAGGCTTGGCGAACCCGTTTTTCACGCTTTTTGCCGCCGAGCTTGGGGCCTCGACCTTTGCGATCGGCGCGATGGTGACGCTGCGTGCGGTGCTACCTATCTTCATTGCACTGCCGTCAGGGCAGCTGATCGACTCGATCGGGCCGGTGCGGATGCTGCAAATCGGTAGCGTGGCGCTGCTAGCTTCGATGTTGTGCACAGTTCTGGCAAACGGGCTCGTATTGCTGTCGCTCTCGCAGATTTTCCTTGGGGCGGCGATCATCATCATGGCGTCGTCGTTTCAGGTACTGGTGGCACGCGGTGGCGACCGCGCGGCGCGCAATGACGCAATCAAGCGCTATTCCATGTGGATGTCAGCGGGCGGCATGGTGGGGCCAGTGCTGGGCGGCCTTGTGGTCACGGCAGTTGCTTCCCCGCTCGAAGGGTATCGAATGGCCTTTGTCCTGTCCTCGGTGGCGACATTGGTGCTGATGGGCGGGCTGGCCTGGCTCGCGCGCTATTTCCCGCATCCCAAGCTCGACGAGATCGAGATCCGCCCGCGCGATGTGATGACGCTGCGCGGTGTCACGCAAAGCTATCGCAGCGGCATCTCGCTGGCGCATCACCGGGCCGTGCAATTCGGCCTGACGGCAACCTTCCTGATCATGTATATCCAATCCCTCTATATCAGCTTTCTGCCGCTCTACCTGTCGCATAACGATTATGCGACCATGCTGATCTCCACGGCGATTGCGCTCAAGGGGCTCGCAGGGATGCTGGCGCGCTTCCTGTTGGGGTTTCTGATGGTGCGTTTTGCGCTGGAAACGATCCTGACGACGGCAGGCGTGATCGCAGCGGCCTGCGTGGTGATGACCCCGCTGGCGGTGGGCGACCCGGTCTTGATGCTCGCACTTGTCGCGCTGATGGGGGCGGCGGTTGGGGTCAATTTGCCGGTGAGCATCATGATCATGGTGGATGCAATCGGCGAGGGTCAGCGCGGCAAACTGATGGGCTTGCGTCTGCTGGTCAACCGCTTTGCCCAGATCCTGAGTCCCGTGATGTTCGGCCTTCTTGGCCAGATGATCGGTCTGGGGGCGGCCTTTCTGAGTGGGGGCGCGCTGCTGGTGGGCGTGCTGGCAGGTTTTTCAGTCTATGTGCGCCGCAGTGGTGCCGGCACGCAAGCCGATGACTTACACGCGCCCGCCAAAGATCCAGCGGAATGAGGGGCAGGATATGAGCCTCTCAGAGCCAAACACCACGCCGCAAGGCCCGGCAAGCTGGCGCGAGGTCATGGAAGCGGTGCCCGCGCTACCTGTGATCCTGATCGCGGTCGCCGCCCATATGATGCTGTTTGGAATGCTGACGCCTGTAATGGCAAGCTACGCGCAGGGCTTTGGCGTTTCAGACTGGCAGATCGGGCTGATGATCACGCTCTTTGCGCTCGGGCGATTGGGGGCGGATATCCCAGCGGGCCATTTTGCGCACCGTTTTGGGCTCTTCGGGTTGCTCTGGGCAGGGCCGCTGCTCTGCGCGGCAGGCTCGTTCTTGGGGGCTATCGCAAGCGATTACACGGCAGTTCTTGTCGGACGGACTGTGCAGGGCGTGGGATCAGGACTGTTCATGACCGCCGCCACGATCTTCTGTGCCCAGCAGAGTGACCGGCGCAGCCGCGGCAAGATCATGTCTATCTTTCAAGGCGCGATTCTGGTCGGCGCGACTTTCGGTCCGAGCGTCGGGGGGATTGCAGCGGCACTGTTCGGCCAGACCGGCCCGTTCTGGGTCGCTATGGTGCTAGGGGCGGTGACAACGCTGGTCGTGCTGGCCCGCTTTCCTGCAGCGCGCATGGCCGAACAACACGCCGCGCGTGTCAAAGTCGCCTCTGGGCTGGAGCGGCATGCCAGCTGGCGCCTTTTGCTGATCCTGCCCTTTGCCTGCGTGCTCGTGGTCAATTTTGGGGTGTTCATGACGCGCACCGCCGGGCAATGGCAGATGATCCCACTGATGGTGGTCGAGCGCTTCGCATTTGGCCCCGAGCAGATTGGTCTTGCTCTGACGCTCGCTGCATTTGCGACGCTTTTGATTCTGCCGGTTTCAGCTTGGCTTGTTGATCGTGTGCCGCGACCGGAACTGATCTTTTTTTCGCTTCTGGGGGTTACGGCCTCACTGGCAATGATCATTCTCGCAGAGCAGCCATGGATATTCTATCTTGCAATGCTGGGAATGGGGGTGGCGACCGGTATCAGCGGCCCCGCTGTGGCAGCCTATGCGGTCGATGTGGTGCCCGAGGCACAGCAGGCCCCGGCAATGGGGATCATGCGTTTTGCAGGTGATCTCGGATATCTGGTGGGCCCGGTGTCTCTTGGCTTTGTGATGCAGCATTACGCGCTGGGTTACACAGGCGGCATTGCGATCAATGCAGCACTTCTGGGCCTGTGCGCGCTGGCATTTATCGCGCTGTCGCGAAGGCGCTGCTCAATCTGACAACTTGTCCGACCAACGCAACCTCAACCAAAACGGAGAACCAAGACATGACAGACCGGATCTGGGATCAGTATCTTACGGAACGCGACAAGGCGGTCTTTGCCGCATCAGGCTTTGGCGCGACAGCCGAATGGGGCAAGCGCCCTGCGCTTCTGGTGATCGATGTGAATTATGCATTCTGTGATGAAAAGCCTGTTCCCATTCTTGAGAGCATCAAGACATGGCGGACCTCTTGCGGCGAAGATGCCTGGGAGGCGATGCCGGTGCTGCAGCGCCTGATAGGCGTGTGTCGGGGCAAGGGCGTGCCCGTCATTTATACCACTGGCACACGTCGGCCCGACAACTGGGACAGCGGATCGTGGTCCTGGAAGAACAACCGTCGTAGCGAAGACTCATCGTCCCCCCGGACCACCAGCCACGGCCGCGACGGCAATGACATCGTCGATGCGATCGCGCCCGCGCCGCAGGATCTGGTGGTCCTCAAGCAAAAGCCTTCGGGTTTTGCGGGCACGCCGCTGCATTCCTATCTGCAGCTTCTAGGCTGCGACAGCGTGATCGTGACCGGCACCACGACGTCAGGCTGTGTGCGCGCTACGGTGCTTGACGCATTCTCGCTGAATTTCCGGGTGACCGTGGTTGAAGACGGCTGTTTTGACCGTTCGCAGGCAAGCCATGCGATCAACCTGTGCGACATGCACGCCAAATACGCAAATGTCTATCACAGCGATGTCGTGGCCGCGCATCTGCAGGAACTGCCCTCGGGCATGTTCGATCTGCCGTCAGGCGCTGGTCTGAGCGCGCAGGCTGCCGAGTAAAAAAATGCCGCTCGGCCATTCGGCCGGGCGGCGATTGCACATTCGAAAAGGAAGATCCCGTGACCCCTGAGCGTTTTGAAGATCATGTCTGGCGGGACGTGGTGCCCGATGATCTGCTGCAGATCTATGCCCCCTACAAGCGCGAGACCTTTGTCGGCCCGAATCCGGCGCTGTTGCTGATCGATCTCTATAATCTTGCCTATCAGGGGGGACCGGTTCCGCCACTGGAACTGCAGGAGCACTACCCCAGCAGTTGCGGGATCTATGCGCATAACGCCATTGCCCCGACCCGTCGGCTGATCGCCGCGGCCCGTGCAGCCGCAATTCCGATCTTTTATTGCACCAGCGACCTTGCCCCAATGGCGGCGCCGTCCGATGTTAGTGCAACGCGCCGCAAGATGACGCGCCGCAGCCCCGAGGATTTCGAGATATGGCATGAATTTCCCCCACAGCCGGGCGATGTCATCATCCGCAAACAGCGTGCGAGCATCTTTGCAGGCACCCCGTTGATCTCGCATCTGAACCGCATGGGCGTGCAAAGTGTGATCGTCTGTGGCGAGAGCACGTCGGGTTGTGTGCGGGCAAGCTGCGTGGATGCCTATTCAAACGGGCTGAAGGTCAGTTTGGTTGAAGAATGCACCTTTGATCGCCATGAGCTTATCCACAAGATCAACCTCTTCGATCTGCATCACAAATACGTTGATGTCATGGCCGTGGACGAGGTGATTGCGCATCTGGAAGGTTTTGGCGCACAGGCGGCCGTCGCTGAATGAACCCATGACCTGTGCGCGTCTTTCGGGCGCGGATGCACCGTGACAGACCATGTTTCGGCCTACATCGTCGGGGGAGTGTTCACCCAGAATGCACGCGCGACTGTGTCGCCGTTATTGGCGTAGCGGTGCATCAGCGTCGAAGTGAAATGAATCCCGCTTTCCGCGCTGACACGATGCACGCGATCCTCGATGATGACATCAAGTGTGCCTTCCATCACGAACAAGAACTCCTCACCTTCATGCGTTAGTGAGCGCAATTGCTCGGCGCCAGGCTGAATATGGAGTATGTTGACCTGCAACAAACCCGTGCGCGAAAGGGGCAGAATGCGGCTGAAGGCAACCTGGACCGAATCGTCACCAGCGCTTGCCATGAAGCGATCCGGCGGGAAAAGGGTCACGCCATCAGAAGGACTGTAATCACCTTCCTGTATGAGAAGGTCCGGTACGGCCACATCAAGCGCGGCCGCAATCCGGTGCAGCATCGCAAGCGAAGGCGACAGGCGGCTGTTCTCGAGCTTTGAGAGCATGCTTTCAGAGCAATCGACAATGTCGGAAAGCTGCTTGAGTGTGTATCCTTTTACCAGACGCGCGTGGCGCAAGCGTGTGCCGTGGTGGACGATAGTATCAGCCTGTTTGGTCGGGGGTGCGGTTTTGTTCAATTTACCTGTGCCTTCATCGGTATGAGACCCTGTGTGTTTTCATGTATTTTGAGCGTGAATACCGTCATATTGACGTTTAGTCAAAAGCCTTGATGATACTGTTCGCCCAAAAACGCGCCCTCCAAACGCAACAGCTGGGTGTTCTCAGCGCTGGCGAGTGCCCGCATGTACGGTTCGTTGCGAATGCCATGCAATACGCGCACAGTCGGCGCTCCGCCTTCTATGCAAAACACACCTCTCCTCAAATCGGCGGTGCTGCGCGCTCTGTAACCAACTGTCGTGCGGTAAGTCTTTCGCGGTGGATCATGTAAAGCCCCGCACCGATGATGATAGTTATGCCGGTCAAGGTCAGCGCGTTGGGGAAATCCTGGAACACGAGATAGCCCAAGAGAGTCGCCACCGGCAGTTCCAGATATTGAAGCGGTGCGAGCGTGGCAGAGGGCGCGAGTGACAACGCATAGGTCATCATCATATGGCTGATGGCCGCGAAACACCCCACGCCAAACAGCCAGAGCCATGCAATTCTTTCAGGCCAAGCCAAATCCAGAAGCTCTGTCCCGCTGCCCTGCGCCAGTAGCAGCACTGGTAAGCAAAGCAGGCTGGCGATCAGGCCTGTGTGGAATTGCAGTGTCACCGGATGCATCCGCCGCGACAGCCCGCGCGTTACCAGAATGTAAAATGCAAAGCCGATGGCCGTGCCAAGGGGAAACAGCGCCACTGCGCCGAAGGCCGCGAAACTGGGCTGAATGACAAACAAGACGCCCACAAAACCAACCATCGCTGCACCGACACGGCGGGGGCCGACATCTTCGCCCAGATAGAATTTACCGACCAGAAGCACAATGAATGGGGCCACGAAGACGATCGCCAGTGCATCGGCGAGGGGCATGACGCGGATCGCGGCGATGAAGCAGAAGGTTGAGATAAGCAAAAGCGCTGCGCGAAGCACCAACGCCAGCCATTGCGCACGCGCCACGCGCAAGGATAGCCCCATGATCCAGACAAAGGGGGCCATCAAAACGCATTGCACGAAGAAGCGCGCGGCGGTGATCTGACCCACGGGCACAGTGGCCGATGCCAGCTTGGCCGCCACATCGAGCATGGGCGCGGTGATGCAGAAACCCAACATCAAAGCGACACCGGCGAGGATGCGGTCGGTCGAGGGGGTGTCAGGCTGGGCTATGGTCATACTTCATGCATAGCGATGTCGACCCACCGGGGTCTATTCAATTTGCGACGCTTGTCAGCGCATCTTGTCGTTCTCCGTGGGGCCAGCGAACGGCGGCAGTCGTCGGTTTCTGCGAGTGCGATGCCGCAACCTCAAAGGCAGCTTTCCGCCGAGGCTGTGTGAAAACTCCGATTCCGAAAATCTTGCCAGAACGGTTTTCTCGCGACGCAGTGATTTTCGTGTAAGGCTAGAACAGCTTCTTGTGATTGGGCGCCTAACAGAACATCTTTTTGCTACCTAACCGGCTCAACCGAGTTTTCACACAGCCTCCGCCCTTTGCGTAGAGTTGCTGCGATCCGCCAGCGCATATTCGTGCCAACTCACAACCCCAACCCGCGCTTCCTCCCGAACGCCCAGTCCACACCACCGCCCGGCAACCCCACGCCCCCGATCTGCTGGCCAAGCCGCCGCTCCAGCGCGTCGTTCCAGGGCACGAGGCTGAAGCCCAAGCCGTTGTCGATCATGGCGAAGCGGCCGCTGGGGAGTTGGGTGCTGCCGACGAGTTCGCCGCCGAAGCGGCTGCCGGGTTTGACTGGGGTCCAGTCGCGGCCGCGGTCCGCTGCCATGGTGCGGCCGACGCGGTCGATCTCGCGGGTCTCCAGCCGATGGATCAGATCGCGTGGGGCGCGGATGCGGCCCTGGCCGAGGTCTTGTGCATCGCCGCGTTGGACGAGGACCTGCTTGCGGCGTTCCATGGCGCGTTTCATCTCCAGCCCGAAGCCGGTCTCTCGCAAGTTCACCGCGCCCTGGCGCATCAGTTCCTTGTCGAGCCAGGTTGCGCCTTCATGGGTGACCTGCCTGTCCAGCCCGATGGGGGAGAGCATCTCCAGTCGCGCGCTGGGGCCATGCCATTTCCGGTCGTAGGCCAGCCCGCGTTCGGGCAGGTCCCTCGGCACCTTCCAGTGATCCTCGCTCCAGCGTTCCACGATCCCGGCGCGGCGCAAGGCCTCGAGGCGGCGCACATGCGCGGCGACGAAGCGCTCCGGGTCGGGCGTGATCTTCTCGTCCCGGGCGATCTCGATGTGTCGGGATGGGTGGTAGGTGCCGTCGCTGTCCGTCGCGGCGAGGATGTTCCGGTCGGCGGCGCGGGGTTCGGTCGGCGGCGGCGCGGCGGCCACGATCATCCCGCGGCCGATGCCATCGCAGCGGTCCGCACGCAGCTCGATCTGGTGCACACGCCCGTCCGTGCCGTCGATCACAAGCTGCACCCGGTCGCCATTGCCGTCGCCGGCGAGTTCGCGCGCCAGCACTCGGCCGGTGATCCGTTCGCGCAGCTTGTCCCTGTGTACTGCTAGCTGAGATGTGCCGCGCGCATCGTTGAGGTTGTTCCCCTCCAACGCCCGGTGCATCGACTTGATGATGTCCTCGCGTTCGCCCAACGCACGCAAGGTGCCTTCGGCGCGGTCAGAGATGTGCCATTCGCCGGGCCGCACTTCCGTCGCCAGGCCCATCTTTTCGAGCCGCCTTGCGCGGGCGATCAGCAGCGCGCGGTTGCGCTTCATTGTCTCCAGCGTGTCATGATCGGGCCGCAGATCGGCGAACTCGTTGGCCGCCTCCTGTTCCGCGATAAGCATCCTGTCGAGCCGCGTGAAGCGGTCCGCCTCCACCTCGCGGCGCAACTGGTCGGTGACCTCCAGTTCGGTCTGGCGGCCCAGTTCCAGCGTCACGATCTCGCTTGCCCGTTCACGGATGCCATGCGCGATGTAGTCGCCCGCGATGTTCAGGGTCTTCCCCTGGTCTGTCACGCCACGGACCAAGATGTGCGTGTGCGGGTGCCCGGTGTTGTAGTGATCGACCGCGATCCAATCGAGCCGCGTCTGCAGGTCGGCCTCCATTCGGGCCATCAGGTCGCGCGTGGACTGACGCAGATCGGAGAGATCGACACCTTCCTCGGTGGAGACGATGAAGCGGAACTGGTGCCGGTCGTCGCGCCCGCGGTCGAGGAAGTTCCGACCGTCGGCGGCGTCCTCGGTCGCGGAATAGACCTGACCGCGTTCACCTTCGCGCGTGACGCCGTCGCGTTCGAGGTAGCGCAGATGCGCATCCACCGCTTTGGTGCTGACAAACGACCGCCCGCGCGCCGCGCCGCGCTGCGGGTTCAGCTTCACGATCCGCGCCTTCACCGTCACCCGCCGGGCGCGTGTCCGGCTGCCATCCGGGCCGCGCGACCACGGGTTCCGGCCCTTCAATTCGGCGGCCACCTTCGCGCCCCGGCCGCGCGCGTTGAACCTCCCGCTCGCCTTTCCCTTTCCCTTTCCGGCCAGTTTGTTCGGATCGCCGCCCGCGCGGCGCACCGCCTGGTGCACTTCGGCCAGGAAGCCCTGCGGCTTGCGGCGCACACGCGGGGACCTCGGCTGGTGGTCCCGGGGCTTGCCGGGGCGGATGCGGAAGTCGGTCTCGTCGCGGGTCATGGGCTGACGATTGGGGGCGCACCGGGGAGGATCAAGGGGCGAACGGGGGCCATCGCAGCGTGGCGTGCAAAGACAGGTCGTGGCGTAGGGTACGTCCCGGTTGCGGCGCCGCATGGCAGGAAAGAGCATTGAGTTCATTGGAGAAAACGTCAGTCTATGCCGCACGGTATTCGCGCGCCGGTCCCGCTAAAGCCCAAAAAACAATGTGCAGACAACAGCTTAGTGCGACAGGCCTGGCCAGCGAGGAACTCGCTTTATCTTGCCATCCCCCCTGTTGTCTCCCGCGGCCCTCCCAGGTGAGCATTTCACGCTCTCCCAAAGGCCCAAACATGCAGATCCGGGCAAAGCTCCTGGACGCATGAGTCGCGATCCCGAAGTGACCGCCCAAGTCAGAGCATCGACGACCTATTTCGGCCCGAGGTCGAGCAAGCATCCCGTCCGATTTGCACGCTCTGACAGGCCGCTTTGCGCGGCGCGTTCGTTCGCCCTGCACAAGACGCACGCGCCGCCTCATGTTGCTCGACATGGCACCGTCACGCCCATCATCAACGCGCACCGACCCGGCTCAGCCGGTCGATGCCGCACGGCTTGAAGCGGCGTTGGTGAAGGTGGCCTTGCTGGTCACACAGGACTCGGCCTTCGCGCCGGTCTTCGAGCGGTTGGAAGCGGAACTGGCCGCGGCCGTGAAGAAAGAGAAGCGGCTGTCGGAGGCGCAGCGCCGGGCGCGGGCGTTGTTGGCTCAAAAGGCGATGCGGGCGACGAGTTCTGCGACATGTTCCAGTGATGCGCCCTTGCCATACCGTTCCCGGTCGAGCCGGTGACCGAAGAGGTCACGCCTGATCCGGTCGTCGATCCCGGCGGCGAGCATGCGGTCCTCGAAGGCATGGCGCAGGGAGTACATCGAGTGGCGCGGCGTCTCGAGAAGGCCATTCGTACGGAGGAACTTGTTCACGACCGCGCTCAGGGTGGCGCGGTTGCGGTAGCGTGGAAAGCCTTCGGGGAACTGCTTGAAGGCCTCGAGCGAGACCCCGGTCAGAGGGATCACGCGGCGGGCATAGCGCGACTTCAATTGCCGCCCCTCCGGTTCGATCGAGATATGCGGCACGTCGCATTCCAACCGGATCGTCTCCGCCGTCAGGGCCGCGCCTTCGGATGGGCGATAGCCGGTGTTGATCATGCCCAAGAGCAAAGCGCGCGCTTGGCCGTTCAAGCCGTCCAGCGCACCGGGCGCGAGCAGTCGCGACCTGATCCAGTCTTCGCTGAAAGGCGGGCGCGTCTGCTTTTCGCCCTCCTTGAAGGACAGCTCGCCCAGCGGCAGCGCCAGCCCCAACCGCTTCATCCTGTTCACGGTCTTCAGCACATCGCCCAGATGGATCAGATCCTTGTTCGCCGAGTTTGCCGTGACTTCGCCCGCCTCGATCCGGTCGAGCCAGTGCTGGCGGAAGTCCAGCATGTCATCGCGGGTGATGTTGGTGATCTCCTTGTCGCCAACGACCGCGACGAAGGTCTTCACCGCCTTCTTACGCGGCGCTTCCCAGCGACGGATCTGGTCCTCGCTCTTGCCTAGCGCCTTTTCCTTCGCCAATCCCCAGTAGAGGTCGAGCGCCTTGGTTACCGTTATCCGCGGCTCGGGGACAGTGCCGAGAAGGGCGGCGGCCTCAATGGCATCAGGCTGGTTCGCTGGCGCCGGGATCGCCTCGACGCGTTCGACAACATCCTGCACCGGAAGCTTGGCCACGGCCCCGGCATCAAGGTACCGAAACCCACGCGCCCGGGCCAGGTCACGTGCGGCATCGTAACGCGCCTCGGCATCTGCACTTTTCCCCGCCAGCCGCGCTTCCCACGCCTCAATAATCTGGGACCATGCCCGGTCCGCCTTGCTGCGGGCGACGGTCTCCGAGTCGGTGTGCAGGCTGATCCAGATGGTTTCGCGCGGCTCGATGCTCCGATACCGGCGCGGAACGCGGCGGCGGAGGTGGTAGAGACGGCCTCGTTTCGCGATGCTCATGGCGGAAACCCTCCGCGTTTGTGCAGCAAATTGTGTAGCAAAATGTGCAGAAAATCAAGCGGACCAAACACCGCCGTCGGCGCGAAAACGCCGAATTTCACGCTACTATCAATGTATTGGGGTGGGTCGCCTTGAGCCGAAAGTGGCGGAGAGACAGGGATTCGAACCCTGGGTCCCCGTGAAGGGACAACGGTTTTCGAGACCGCCCCGTTCGACCACTCCGGCACCTCTCCTCACCGCGCATGCAAATAGTCGCTACTGCA